>NZ_JBFBDP010000002.1:150845-351902 GCF_040701585.1 Streptomyces sp. NPDC093801
GCCGGCGGCCCCGGCGCGCCCCCCCCCCCCCCCCCCGGCGCCCCCCCCCCGCGCCCCCCCGCCGGTGGGGCCTGCCCCCCCCCCCGCCGGGGGTGGCGGCCTCCACACGAACCGGGTACCGGTCAGTGCTTGAGTGCGTCCTTGGCCTTCTGCCCGGCCTGCTTCGCGTCGGCGATCGACTGCTCGGCCCGCCCCTTCGCTTCGAGGCTCTCGTTGCCGACGGCCTTGCCGGTGGTCTCCTTGATCTTGCCCTTGGCGTCCTTGCCGATGTTCTTGGCCTTCTTGCCCGCTGCCATGCGTGTTCACCTCCTCGGACAGAGCTTCACCACCCCCGCCTGCCCGCATGCGCCCCGGATACGCACGGGTCCACGGTCTTTCTTCGCGCTCGTCCCCCACTGCGGGGTGTCGAGCAGGACGGTGGCCCGGTCGTCCGCCCCGGACGGCCACCGTTCCCGGCCTTAGAGTGGGGCCTGCGCGGCGGCGAGGGGCGTCCGGTCCGGGCCGGGAGGGGTGTCGGATGGCGAAGCGTCACGCGGTGGTGGCCGGGGCCGGGATCGGCGGTCTCACCGCCGCCCTCGCGCTGCACCGCCGGGGCTGGGACGTCACGGTCTGCGAACGCGCCGAGGAACCGCCCGTCACCGGTGCCGGGATCGGCCTCGCCCCCAACGCCCTGCGCGCCCTGGACGCCATCGGCGTCGACGCCGCCCACGCCGTCGGCAGCGCCGTGCCCGAGTGGATGGGCGTGCGCCGCTCCGGCGGCCGGTGGCTGGTCCGCACCGCGACGGCCGACCTGGCGTCCCGCTACGGCATCCCCCCGATCGCCGTCCCGCGCCCGGCGTTCACCGCCGCCCTGGCCGCGGGACTGCCGCCGGGCACCGTACGCCACGGCACCGCCGTGACCGGTGTCGACCAGGCCGGCGGGCGCGCGACCGTACGCACGGCGGCCGGGCCGGACCTCCCCGCCGACCTGGTGGTCGCGGCCGACGGCATCCACAGCCCGCTGCGCCGCGCGCACTTCCCCGGTCATCCCGGCCTGCACTACCTCGGCGAGACCGCCTGGCGGACGATCGTGGACGCCCCGGACCTGCACGTCCCGGCCATGAGCGAGACCTGGGGGAGGGGTGCGCGCTTCGGCGTGACCCCGCTGTCCGACGGCCGTTACTACCTCTACGCCACCGCCGTCGTCCCCGCCGGGACCCGGTCGGCCGACCCGCGGTCCGAGCTCCTGCGCCGGTTCGGCTCGTGGCACGCCCCCATCCCCGCCCTGCTGGCGCGCATCGGCCGCCTCGCTCCCGCCGACGTCCTCCGGAACGACCTCTACGACCTGGCCGCCCCGCTGCCCGCCCTGCACCGCGGCCGGATCGCCTGGCTCGGCGACGCCGCCCACGCCATGGCCCCCAACCTGGGCCAGGGCGGCTGCCAGGCCATCGAGGACGCGGTGGTCCTCGCCCGCCTGCTCCCGCGCGGTGACGGCGCGGACGACCCGGCGGACCCGGCCGGCGCGGCCGGCGCGGACCCCGGCGCGACCGGTACGGACCCGGTCGCGGCCGCCCTGGCGGCGTACACGGCGGCCCGCCGCGACCGCACCGACGCCGTGCGCCTCCGCGCCCGCCGCGTGGGCCGCCTGGGCGCGCTGCGCAACCCCGTCGCGGCGGCGGCCCGCGACCTCGCGGTCCGTGCGACTCCGACCCGCCTGGCCCTGCGGGGCATGGACGACCTCTTCGACGGGTTCCGCCTTCCGGGGTAGCCGGTTCCGGTACCCCTCAGCGGTCCGCCGCCCGCCCTCCGTCCGGGAAGTCGCCGACGGCCCGCGTGAGCAGCCCGTAGACGTGGTGGCGGAACTCGGCACCCGGAGCGTCTCCATGAACGGCGGCCGGACCGGTCCCGAGCACCGCATCAGCCGCGAACAGGTCTGGACGGTCGCGGCGGGCAGCCTCGACGTCACCCACGAGGGCCGTACGGAGAGGGTCGCCGCCGGCCGGACCCTCGTCCTCCCGCCGGACGGCGTGCGCCGCGTCCGCGCCCCCGAGAACGCCGAGGCGTACGCGGCGATGCGCGCGGACGGCGTGGCGAGCGTCCCCGGAGCCGACGGCACCCGCGAACTCCCCTGGGCCCGGTGACCCGTAGGGAGGAGACGGCCTAGCTCCGGCCGCGGCGGCCCAGGTCCAGCACGCTCAGGCCGAACAGCAGGACGCCGAGCGGGACATGGGCTGCGGGGAGGTGCGCGATGCCCAGCACCACCTGCACCGAGGCGAGTGCGAGGAACCCGGACGCGTACAGGACGGGGCGGGGCGAGCCGCCCCCCGGCCGCCAGGCCAGGACCGCCGCGAGCACGTACAGCATCGACGCGCCGTACATCACGCGCGCGCCGACGCCGTGCAGCACCTCGCCGTACGCGGTGGACAGCAGCAGTCCGGCGGTGACGGCCTGGAAGAGGACGGCCAGGGTCTGCAGGGCGACCGCCGCCCGCAGCAGGACCGTGGCGCGCCGGGAGGCGGTGGTGGTCGTGGTGACCGTCGTCGTCTGGATGGTCGTCATGGAAGGGGCCCCGTCTCTGCCGTGCGGCGGTGGTCGGTACTGTCTCGCTGATCCGACGACGCAGCCCCGCGAAGTGTGAGGTGCGGGAGCGGAGTCGGGCCCACGAGCAGCCCCGAGGAGCGGACGAGGCCATGAGCACCCCACGCGAACCGGAGCCGGATGTGATCGCCGGCGAGCGGCGCCACCTGGCCAACCTCGCCTACCGGATGCTGGGTTCGCTCACCGAGGCCGAGGACGCGGTCCAGGAGGCGTTCGCCCGCTGGTACGCGCTGCCGGGGCGGCAGCGGGCGGCCGTCGCGTCCCCGGGGGCCTGGCTGACGACGGTGGTCGGCCGCATCTGCCTGGACGTGCTGGGCTCCGCGCGCGTCCGCCGCGAACGCTACGTGGGCGCATGGCTCCCCGAACCCCTGCCCGACCGCACGGAGTGGTCCGCCGGACCGGCGGTCACGGCCGACCCGGCGGACCAGGTGGCCGTCGACGACTCGGTGCGCATGGCCCTCCTCGTCGTCCTCGAGTCGATGACGCCGGCCGAACGCGTGGCGTTCGTCCTGCACGACGTCTTCCGCTATCCCTTCCCCGAGATAGCCGAGATCGTCGGCCGGACCCCGGAGGCCTGCCGCCGGCTGGCGTCGTCGGCCCGCAGCCGGGTCTCCGCGGACCGGGCCCCCACCACCCCCGCCCCCCGACAGGCGGCGCTCCTGCGCGACTTCAAGGAGGCGTGGCAGGCCGGCGACATCCGGACCCTGGTCACCCTCCTGGACCCCGGCGCCACGATGGTCGCCGACGGCGGCGGACTGGCCAGTGCCGTGCAGCGCACGATCGAGGGCAGCCTGGACATCGCGGGCTACCTGACGCACATCGCGGCCCTCTCCCCGGACCTCACGCTCCTGGAACGCACGGTCAACGGCGAGCCGGGCCTGGTGGCCCAGCGCGACGGCGCCACGGTCACGGTGGCGGCCTTCCGCCTCGCCGAGGGCCGCATCACCCACATCTGGGCGGTCCGCAACCCGGAGAAGCTCCGCCCCTGGACCACCACCCCCGCCCGCCCCTGACCGCCGCCCGGGCACCGCGCGGAGCGGGGGCCCAGGGCGATACTGGCCACCATGACGCACACCCCCGCCGAGCCGCCGAACCCGTTCTCCCGCATCAGGATCCGTGTCGGGGCCCTGGTGTTCTGCGGTGACGAGGTCGCCCTCATCCGCCGCGACCGTGCCGGATCGGTCCACTACACCCCGCCCGGCGGCAACGTCGAGGACGGCGAGGACCTCGTCGCCGCGCTGCGCCGGGAACTCGAGGAGGAACTCGACCTCGACGTCGGCCGGGCCGACGGCGGCGACCTGCTCTGGGTCGTCGACCAACGGGTCACCCGCCCGGGCCCCACCCCGCCGCCCCGCAAGCTCCACCTGCTCTACCGCCTCCACATCACCCCCGACGTCCGCGCCGGCCTCGCCGCGTACGAACACGACGAACTCCCCGACGGCAGCCAGGACATCGGCGTCATCGAATGGATCGACCACCGGGAGACGACGGGCCTGCCGCTCTTCCCGCCCATCGGCCCCGCCCTCGCGGCCCTGCCCGACCCGCGCGCGACGGTCGCCGACGCGGCCCTGGACGCGGTCACGGACGAGACCTACACCTGGGTGTGAGCACGGCCGGACCGGCTGCCGCGCCGGCCCGGTCCAGGCCGGCGGCCGCGAACCCGTGGGGGTGACCGTGCCGGTCCACCAGCCGGGGCGATCGGCGGGGTGCCAGAGGACGTCGAGCCGCCAGAGGACGAATTCCTCCGCCTTCCGCAGGGCGGCGGCCCGGGCGGCGTCCCGCCGTCGCGTCCGCGTGCGCGGTGGACCGTGTGGTCCGGGTGCGGCGGGGCAGGCCGTGGCCCTGCGCCATCCGGCCGGCCGGCTACCTGCATGATTGCGGTGTGTCCGCGCTTCCCGAGCTCCATCCGGCCCGCCTTTCCCCCCGGGACGGCGGGCCCTTCGCCCACCGCCCGGAGCTCCTGGAGGAGCCGCTGTTCTGGCGGCAGCACCTGAGCGCCTGCCTGCGGGGCGGGACACCCGCCTCCTGGCTGGGGCGGCACGACCCGGTCGCCTCCCGTACGTTCTCGCGCCGCCTGTGGGCCGGGGGAGACCGGCCGGTGTTCACGGTGCCGCTCGTCGGCGGCCTGCGGCTGCACGTCGTCTACCGGAACGACTCCGAGGACGGCGGGGTCGACTACGCGGTCCACCACCCCGACTGGGAGCACGCCGAACTCCTCGCCCGCGACGACGGGCACTGGAGGGGACCGGGCCTGTCCTGGGACGAGCTGGCCGGCGCGGCCGACAACGGCCTGCCCGGCGGCACCGCGGCCGACCCCGGCACCCGGCTGCTCCTGCTGCTGCCCGCACTGGGCGACGAGGACCCGCCGCCCGGTGCGGGCCGGCGGCTCGCGGCCTGCCTGCGGGACCGCCTCGGCGCCGCCGAACCCGGGCGCCTCGCCGCCGCCGTCCTGCGGCGGCAGGGCATGGCCGGCCCGTCCCGCTGGAGCACCGGCGCCGACGGCGTCCGCACCGACGACGGCGCGCACTCCTACCGGAACCCGGCCAACCGCGACGCCCTGCCCGACTGCCGCCTCGCCCAGGTGTCCGCTGCCCTCACGGACGGCCGGGCCGTCCCGCGGCAGGACCGCGGCCCGGGGGACTGCCGGCCCGACGGCTGTGCGGCCACCCCCCGCTCCGCCGCCGACTGCCCCCGCCGGGCCGCCCACGCCGCCTGGCTCACCGCCCTCATGGCGGGCGACGCGCCCCCGTTCTGACCTGCGCCCCCGCACGGACCGCCGGTCACCGCTCAGCCGCCCAGGGCCCGGTAGCGGGCGAAGGCCTCCACGGCGTCCGGCACGCACGGCCACGTCGCCATCGGCTCGGGCAGGGAGCAGCAGCCGGTTGCAGGCGACGGGCAAGTGCGGGCTGCCGACGGGCCGTGCGCCCGGGGTCCGGCGGGGCGTCTCAGTGCGGACCGCAGCCCGGCGCCGGGCCGGCGGGGTCCTCGTCCGCCATCCGGCGGCGGACCTGGTCCTCCTGGGCGAGGCGGCGCAGCAGCTCGAACACGGGGGCGCAGATCGCGAAGACGATGACGGCCCGCTCCGCCAGGGCCACCGGGTCGTCGAGGCACTCGGCGCGCTCCAGGTCCAGCCGGGCCACCGACTCGGCCAGCCTCGCGTACGCGGCGAGCTCGCCCGGGGCGTACTGCGCGTCCAGCCGCCGCAGCTCCTTGAGGGCCGTCGTGAGCCCCCGCACGTGCGGCGAGGTGGCCGGCGCCCGCCAGTCGAGGGCCGCCAGGAGTTCCGCCACCTCCGCCCCGGCGGCCTCCTCGGCCGCGGTGTCCTCCTGCGCCCCCGCGCCGCCCTGGGAGGCGACCGGCACCGGGAGGGCGTAGCTGATCGCCCCCAGGGCGCCCTCGGTGGTGTGGGCCTGGTCGACCGCGCCGAGCACCTCGCGGGTGGCGGCGATGGAGAGGCCGCCGAGCGTGGTCAGCGCCTTGATCAGGCGCAGCCGCTCCGCGTGCTCCTCCCCGTACTCGGCCAGGGTCGCGGCGGTCGCCCGGCCCGCGGGCAGCAGGCCCTGCCGCCGGAAGTACTTGATGCTGGCGACCGGCACGCCGGTCCGCCGGCTGAGCTCCGAGATCTTCACACGGCCTCCCCGCTGGTCATCCGGTCCGGCATCGGCGATTGGACACCACCACAAGATACTGCCACTATCCAGTAGCTGGATACCAGAAGTATCCAGCACAGGAACGCAGCCCAAGCAGCCCACCGCAGCCGCACCGGAGAACCCGGAGAATCGATGCCCCACCCCACGTCCCGCTCCGTGCTCCGCCGACCCCAGCTGTGGATCGGAACGGGGCTCATCGCCGCAGTGGTCTCGATGTTGTTCGCCCTGCTGTACGTCGGCGGCAACGTCAACCCGCGAGGCAACCTGCGCGACCTGCCCGTGGCCCTGGTCAACGCCGACGCCGGCTCCGATGCGGGCGGCCGCCACGTCAACCTCGGCGAGCAGGTCGTCTCGGGCATACGCAAGGCCGCCGAGACCGACAAGAGCATCGACTGGCAGGTGGTCAGCCGCGAGGAGGCGGACAAGCGCCTCGGCCGCGGCAAGGTCTTCGGCGCCCTCGTCATCCCGCAGGACTTCAGCGCCACGGTGACCGCCCTCGGCGCCCCGCAGCCCGCGCCCCAGGGCAAGCAGCCCGCCCCGCCGACCCTGACCGTGCTGACCAACCAGTCCGCCGGCAGCATCGGCTCCTCCATGTCCTCCCAGGCCGCGCAGAAGGCCGCCCACGCCGCCTCCGCCCACATCGGCCAGGAGCTCCTGAAGCAGGCCGCGGCCCAGAAGGCCCCGCTGCCGACCGCCGCCCAGCTCAAGCTCGCCGACCCGGTGACCGTGACCGTCGCCGACGGTCACCCCGTGGGCGCCCGCAGCGCCATGGGCCTGAGCGCCTTCTACTACGCGCTCGTCCTGGTCGTCTGCGGCATGCTCGGCGCCAACCTGGTCAACTCCCAGGTGGACACCGCCCTCGGCTACCTGCACACCGACTACGGCCCGGTCCGCAAGCGCGTTCCCGTCCAGCACACCAGCCGGGTGCGCACCCTCGCCGCCGGCGTGGTGCTGATGCTGGGCATGTCGCTCGTCATGGGCACCCTCGTCGAGGTCGCGACCGTCTCGATCCTCGACATGGACGCCTCCCACCTGGGCCTGCTGTGGCTCTACTCGGTCGCCACCATCGCCGTCGTGGGCATCGGCGGACTGGCCCTGTTCGCCGCGTTCGGCACGCCCGGCATGCTGCTGGCCACCATCGTCTTCGTCGCGATGGCCGTCCCCTCCTCCGGTGCGACCGTGCCCCTGCAGGCGCTGCCCGGGTTCTTCCGCGGGCTCTCCGAGTTCGAGCCGCTGCGCCAGATCACCGAGGGCATGCGCTCCCTGCTCTACTACGGCGCCCAGGCCGACGCGGGTCTGACCCGGGCCTGGACCTCGATGGGGATCGCCCTCGTCGCCGCGCTGGCCTTCGGCTTCGCCGTCACCGCCTTCTACGACCGCCGGGGCCTGCACCGCGTCCCGCGGCCCGACGAGGAGGGCGACGCCCCCGCCGGGACCCCCGCCCCGGCCGCGGAGGCGGCCACGGCCTGAGCGGGCCCCGCGGCAGCCGGCCCGGAGCGCCGGTCCACCGTCGAAGGACGGAGGGCCGGCGCTCCGGCGTACCCGGCCCCCCTCCGCCGCGTCCGGACCGCCGCGCTGACGGCCGGCGGAGGGGCCCTTCAGGGCAACGGGCGCCGCCGTACAGCCGGGATCCTTGGAATGAGGGGTTCCGCGAGGTACCCCTGACAGGGCGTACGCGCGCAGCCCCTGCCCCGGCCGCCCGGCCCGGCCGGAACACCGTCGGCGGGGCGGACCGCGCGCCCCACCGACGGCAGGAGCGCCCCATGACCACAGGCTGGAACAGCCACCCGCCGCAGCCCGGACCCCCGACGGCCGAACACCTGCCCGAGCTCGACGTACCGCCGCCCGGGCGCCAGCGGCGCTGGACGGTCCTGCTGCGCTGGCTCCTGCTCCTGCCCCAGTTCATCGTCACCGCCCTGCTCGGCATCGCCGCCTTCCTCGTGACGATCGTCGGCTGGTTCGCCGCCCTCTTCCAGGGCCGCCTCCCGGCCGGCATCGCGGAGTTCCTCGGCGGGTACCTGGCGTACGAGACCCGCGTGGTGTCGAGCGCGATGCTGCTGGTGGACCGCTACCCGCCCTTCTCCTTCGACGGGCAGGGCCACCCCGTGCGGATCGAACTGCGCCCCGGCGAGCTGAACCGGCTGGCCGTGCTGTTCCGCCTCGTCCTGATGATTCCGGTGATGATCGTGACCAGCCTGCTGCAGTACGGCCTCGGGGTCGTCTGCTGGGTGTTCTGGCTGATCACGCTGGTGCTGGGGCGGATGCCCGTGCCCGTGTTCGGGGCCGTGGCCGCGGTGGTGCGCTTCCGGATGCGCTACCAGGCCTACGCCATGATGCTGACCTCCGCCTACCCCAAGCGCCTCTTCGGCGACGGGCCGCCCGTGGGCCAGGCGGTCGCCCCCGCCCCGGCCGCCGCCTCGGCCACCCGGCCCCTGCTCCTGGGTACGCCGGCCAAGGTGCTGGTCGTGGTCATCCTCGTGCTCGGCCTCGGCGCGGGGGGCGCTTCCCAGACCGTCCAGGTCCGGCAGGAGCGCTGGGGTCCCTCCACGGGGGCCGCAACCGTACCGATCCGGACAAGCTGAATGGCCGCCGGGTGTACGCGGGGTGCGCAGCAGCAGGTCAGCGGCCCCGTCCGGACGGCCTTCCCGGCGATCACCCCCCGTTTCCGCCCGGACACGGAGCGGGCACACCCCGGCTGAGCTGCCCGAACGACCATTCGTTATCCGATAGTCGAACACTCTGTCCGTAAATAGGTCATCGATATGCGTCCTGCCTTCACATCGGACAGACTCGGGCACATCGAGGCGCGACAACGCAAGTAAATGCCGCGCTAAACCTTCGTATCGAAAGTGAGTTTCGTCGTGCGCTACCGCTTCGCTGCTGTCCCTGCCGCCGCCCTCCTGTGCCTGGCCGGCGCCACCGGCATGGCGGAGGCAAAGCCCACCAGCCTGTACGCCCCGTCCGCCATGGTCTTCTCCATCGCCCAGGGCGACGACGCCGCCGGAGCCACGGTGCTGCGCGCCGCCACCCTCAGCTGCATGCCGGCCGCCCAGGGCACCCACCCGGACCCCAAGGCCGCCTGTACCGCCCTGAACTCCACCGGCGGCAGCTTCGACCGGCTCCTCGCCGCCCCCGACGCCAACCGCGCCTGCCCCATGCACTACGCCCCCGTGACCGTGACCGCCGACGGTGTCTGGCAGGGCGGCCGGGTCTCCTGGAAGCACACCTTCTCCAACACCTGCGACATGTCCGCGACCCTCAACGGCAACGCCGTCTTCGCGTTCTGACCCGCGCCGCAGCGTCGTGCCGAGGGCCGCCACCCCGGAGGGTGGCGGCCCTTGGCGTACGCGCGGGGCGCGTCAGTTGTTCGAGCCGACGATGTTGTCGTGGCCCGCGTTGAACACGTCGTCGCCGGCGAACTGGAGCCAGTGGCCGAAGACGATGGTGTACGAGGGCTGCGGGTGGAAGTCCACGTTCACATCGGCGCTCGCGGCAGTGGCGCCGCCGAAGACGATGGCGCCGGCGGCGAGGGCGGTCAGCAGGGAACGCATGGAGGACACCTCTCAGCAGAAGGGCGGAACCCGCCCCAAGCTAGGGTTCCGGTGCGTCCGCCGGACCCTTGTGACCCGGTGTGTCCTGATCCTCAGCCGATTGGGGGCACGGCCCGTGGTTCAGGCGGGCTCGGGTCCCGCGTCGAGCTCCTTGCCGAAGTGGAAGGCGACGACGCCCATGCGCTCGCGGAAGTAGAAGCGGTGCGCCGCCGTGCGCTGGGTGCCCGAGTCGAGGTCCAGCAGCCGGCAGTCCGCCGCCCGGGCGCGGTCCTCCAGGTAGGAGAGCAGGGCCCGTCCGACGCCGGTGGAGCGGGAGCCGGAGGCCGTGACGAGGTCGTCCACGTACAGCTTGCGGATGTCGCAGGTGCCGGCGACGATGCGCCAGCCGGCGGCCCCCGTGCACCTGCCGTCGGCGTCGTACGCCGCGCTGAACCGCAGGCCCTGCGGGTGCCCCTCGGCGTAGACCTCCGCGAACAGCGCGGGGGTGAGGTGCGGCCGCAGCTCGCGCAGTACGGGCAGCAGGTCGGCGACGAGCCGGGAATCACCCGGCTCCAGGTCGATGATCTTCATGGGGCCACGGTAGACGCCCGCCCGGTTCAGCGGGCGTGCGCCAGTTCCAGGAACCGGTGGAGGTCGTGGGCCGCCTCCAGCGCGCACAGCCCCGTGGCCGCCAGCAGCGCCGCGGCGGCGGCCAGGAGCAGCGGCCGGCTCCGGGGCGGGGGAGCCAGGAGGGCGGCGACGCGGCGGGGGACCATGCCCGGACCGGGCCGGCGGCCCAGGATGCCGAGGGCGGCGGCGGGGATGCGGCGCGGGCCGCGGCTTCGCTTGGCGGCGATGGCGGCCCGGGCGACGGTCTCGGCGACCGCGCGGCGGTTTCCGGTGTGCCGCGCGGCGTGCTCGTCGGCCCAGCGCTCGACGGTGTAGGCGACGGCGCCGGACAGCGGCCGCAGGAGGGGGTTGGCGGCGGCGGCCAGCTGGGTGAGCGAGACGAAGGCGTAGTGGTGGTGGCGCAGGTGGGCGCGCTCGTGGCTGAGGAGGATCTCCCGTCCGGCCGGGTCGAGGGCGTCGAGCATGCCGTGGGAGATGACGATCCGGCCGGGCAGTCCGGGCATGGCGTAGGCGTCGGCGCCGGGGTCGTCGGTGACGACGACCGGACCCGGACCGGGCATGCAGGCGGCTTCCAGGGCGGCGGACCACAGGGCTCCGGCCCGCCGGGCGGCCAGCCGGGCGGCGGCCAGGACGGCGAGGGCGAGCAGGGCGGCGCCCGCGAGCGCGGCGGGCCACGCGGCGGGGTCCTGCCGGGCGACCACCTCGGGCGCGTAGCCCTTGAGCGCGTCGACGAGCGGGATGCGCACCAGCCCGGCCAGCGTGAGCAGGCCCAGGACGAGGGTGCTGGAGGCGGCGAGCAGCAGGCCCGCCGCGGTCAGCAGCCAGGTCGCCAGGCGGGGCTCCAGCCGCCGGGCCAGCGGTCCGGCGCCGAGCCCGGCCAGCGCCGGGAAGAGGAGGGGCAGGTAGACGGCCAGGTGCATGGCGGGGGGCCCTATCCCTCGGGACCCAGGAGGCGGCGCAGCAGGTCCTCGTCGTCGTCGGACAGCTCGTCGACGAAGCGGGTCAGGACCGACGTCCGGTCGCTGCCGCCCTCCATGACCCGGTGCATCTGGCGGGCGGTGAGCCCGGGCTCGTCCGTGACCGGCGCGTAGGCGTAGCTGCGCCCGCGCGGGGTGCGTTCCAGGACGCCGCGCGCGTGCAGCCGGGCCAGGGTGGTGGCCACCGTGGTGTGGGCGGGGGAGGCGGTGAGGCGTTCGGCCACCTCGCCGGGGGTGAGGGCCCGGCCCGCGCCGTGCAGGAGGGAGACGATCTCGTTCTCCAGGGCCCCGTTCGCCCGCCGTCCGCCGCCGCTCCGGCCCGGCGGCTCCTCGCGCCTGCGCACCGTCGTCCTCCTTCCGTTCGCCGTCCGGGTCCAGAGTAACTTCTATTCGCGAATAGAAGTTACTCTGTGCGTCGCATGCGTCCCGTGCGTCCGCCAGGATGCCCGATGCCCCCGTCCGAACAAGCGAAGGTGAAGGAACGTGAGCGCGATCAGTGTGGGCCAGGCCGTAGTCCTGGGCGTCGTGGAGGGGGTGACGGAGTTCCTGCCGGTCTCCTCCACCGGCCACCTCAAGATCACCGAAGGGCTGATGGGCATCCCCGTCGACGACAAGTCCGTCGTCGCGTTCACCGCCGTCATCCAGGTCGGCGCCATCGCGGCGGTCCTGGCGTACTTCTTCAAGGACATCACCCGGATCGTCACCGCCTGGGGACGGGGGCTGGCCGACCGCGAGGAGCGCTACCACCACGACTACAAGTTCGCCTGGTGGGTCATCTACGCGACGATCCCGATCGTCGTCGTCGGCCTGGCGGCCAAGCCCCTGATCGAGGGGCCGCTGGCCTCCCTGTGGGTGGTCGCCGGATCCCTCATCGTCGGCAGCGGGCTGATGTGGGCGGCCGACCAGATGGGCCGGCACAAGCGGGGTGAGGACGACAGCTCCCTCAAGGACGCCATGCTGGTCGGCTCCTCGCAGATCCTCGCCCTGCTCTTCCCCGGCTTCTCCCGCTCCGGCGCCACCATGTCCACCGGCCTGATCCTGGACCTGGAGCGCGTCGCGGCCACCCGCCTGTCCTTCTTCCTCGGCATCCCGGCGCTGACCGGCGCGGGCCTGTACGAGCTCAAGGACGCGCTCGGGGCCGGCGTGGACACGCTCCCCCTCGTCGTCGGCACCGCCGTGTCCTTCGTCGTCGCCTACGCCTCGATCGCCTGGCTCCTCAAGTTCGTCGCCAAGCACTCCTTCAACGCCTTCGTCGTCTACCGCGTCGTCGTCGGCGTGCTCCTCTTCGGCCTCCTGGGCACCGGCATCCTGCAGGCCTGAACGCCGCCGCCCCGCACGCCACCGCCCCCGGCCGCCCGCGCGGCCGGGGGCGGCCCGCGTTCCGGGCGAGGGGCGGAGGGGGGAGCCCACCACCGGAGCGCCTAATTCCGCAACGGCGGCGCGTCCGAGATGATGTGCGCTCGTCATCCCCGGCGGAAAGGAACGGAGCATGGCCACCTTGTGGTCAGGGCAGGGCGTATTCCGCCGCAAGCCGATCGAGCACATCGAAGAGCCCGAAGGCACCCCCAGCGAGCGCCTCACCCGCACCCTCGGCCTGTGGCAGCTCACGGCCATCGGCGTCGGCGGCATCATCGGCGCCGGCATCTTCACCCTGGCCGGAACGGTCGCCAACGGCGTCGCCGGCCCGGCGGTGCTCCTCTCCTTCCTCATCGCCGGCGTGGCCAGCGCCGCGGCGGCCTTCTCCTACGCGGAGTTCGCCGGCCTGATCCCCAAGGCCGGCTCCGCCTACACCTACGGGTACGCCGTCCTCGGCGAGCTGGCGGGCTGGCTCATCGGCTGGGACCTGCTGCTCGAGTACACGGCCATCGTGGCGGTGGTCGCGATCGGCATCTCCGGGTACTTCAACTTCCTCGTGGAGGAGACGGGCACCTCCCTGCCCGTCTGGATGCTCGGGGCCCCGGGCACCGGAGCGGGGCACCGCTTCGACCTCATCGCAGCCGTCCTGTGCCTGTTCACCGCCTACCTGCTCAACCTGGGCATGAAGAGCGCGGCCCGCTTCGAGACGGTCGTGGTCGGCATCAAGGTGCTGGTGGTGCTGCTGGTCATCGTCGTCGGCTTCTTCCACATCAACACCGACAACTACACGCCCTTCTTCCCGTTCGGGGTGGGCGGCGCCTTCACCGGCGCGGCCACCGTCTTCTTCGCGGTCTTCGGATACGACGCGATGAGCACGGCGGCGGAGGAGTCCAAGGACGCGCAACGGCACATGCCCCGGGCGATCATCTACTCCCTCGGCATCGCCATGGTGCTGTACGTCCTCGCCTGCCTGGTCCTGACGGGCATGCAGCCCTACACCGAGATCGACCCGGAGAGCGGCTTCTCCAGCGCCTTCAAGGCGGTCGGGCTGCCCGCCGTCGCCGACATCATCGCGGTCGGGGCCATCATCGGCATCCTCACGGTGATGTTCACCTTCATGCTCGGCGTGACGCGCGTGTGGTTCTCCATGAGCCGTGACGGACTGCTGCCCCACTGGTTCGCCAAGACGCACCCGACGCGGCACGTCCCCGTCCGCGTCACCTGGATCGTGGGCGCGGCGTCGGCGGTCATCGCCGGCTTCGTACCGATCGGCGAGGCGGCGGAGCTCACCAACATCGGGATCCTGCTGGCCTTCGCGGTCGTGTGCACCTCGGTCATCGTGCTCCGCTACCGGCGCCCCGACCTGCCCCGCTCCTTCCGGACCCCGATGATGCCCTTCCTCCCCGCGCTCGGCGTCGTGGCCTCGGTCTGGCTCATCACCTACCTGCGCGTGGAGACCTGGATCCGCTTCGTGGTCTGGTTCCTCATCGGCCTGGTCATCTACTTCGGCTACTCCTTCCGCCACTCCGCGCTGGCCCGGCGCACGCCGGACGCCTTCGAGGGCGAGGGCCCGGCCCGCTAGGACCCGTCGTCCCACTCCCGTCCGCCCCGCGACGGCGGCGACAGGCCCTGGGGCGGCGGGCCCCGCCCCGGCCGGGGGCTCAGAGTCCCATGGAGCGGAACTCGTCCAGCACGGTGAAGCCGGTGCTGTCGTAGAGGCCCATCGCGACCTCGTTGCCGCCGAACACGTTGAACATCAGCGCCTCGTCGCCGCCCTGCCGGGTGGCCCACTCGCCCACGGCCATCGCGGCCCGGCCGTAGCCCCTGCCGCGGTGCTCCTCGTACACCTCGAGCGAGAAGCCGAAGGTGACGCCCGGCAGGAAGCCGTGGTTGACCCAGCCGGTGCCTACGACCGCGCCGCCGGCCTCCATCGCGTAGAAGGCGTGCCCCGGCGTCAGATAGCCCTGGGGCAGCTGCTCGGCGAAGTCACGGTCGGACTTCTCCCGGGCCTGCTGCGGCGTCAGGGCCCCGGACCGGACGATGTCCGCGACGTACGAGGCCTCCTCGCGGGCGTACCACTGCGGGTACTCGTCCTCGCGCAGGCGGCGGACCGTCAGCCCCGGCGGCAGCTGCGGATCCTCGGCGACGGCACGCATGCGGTTCTGGCCCCGTACGGGGTAGTCGGCGAAGGCCCCCGCTCCGCCGCCGGCGAGCCGGACGAGGACCCGCTCGGCCCCCTGCTCCGCGCACCACCGCTCGGCCCACGCGCGGTGCCCGGGCACCGTCAGGTCGTGGATCCGGCCCACGGCGGCGCCGTTCTCCCGCGTCAGCTCGACGGCCGCCCACCCGGTGCCGTCCGTGGCGAGCGTCCAGCCGTCCACGCCCTTCAGGGCCCGCTCCAGCAAGGCCCGGGCCAGGGGCTCCGAGCAGCCGGCGGCCCGGTAGCCGGCCAGCACCCGCTCCTCGAACCCGCCCCGCCATGCGCCTCGATCGGCGACGATCCTCATTTCGGTCATCCGCTCAGCCTAGCCAGCGGCACCGACAGGGCTCCGCACACCGCCCGTTCGCCGGAGGGGTCACGGACCCGGCGGACGCGGCGGACGGCCCCGCCCGGACGTCGTGCTCACCGGGACGGGGCCGTCACAGCGGCCCGGGGGCCGCGGGCGGATCAGGTGTTGATGCAGGTGTTGCCGGCCGCCGGGTTGAGCAGGCCGATCACGTTGATGGTGTTGCCGCACACGTTGATCGGGATGTGGATGGGCACCTGGACGACGTTGCCGGACAGCACGCCCGGGGAGCCGATGGCGGCACCGTTGGCGTTGGCGTCGGCGACGGCGGAACCGGTGGCGCCGAGGATGCCGACGGCGGCCAGCACGGTGGCGGCGAAGGCAGTGCGAATACGCATGTCACTCCAAAGTCGATGACGGACGTCGAACCAGGATCACACCGCCTGCGGGGGCCTCTTGCCGGGCATTCACCTGACCAACGGCGTGTCACGCCGAGTTGGTGACGGCAGCCTCCTGCGCCCCGGGAGGCGGCCCCGGCCGCCGGTGGCGCCCCGTACAGTTCTGCGCGGCAACGCTTGTTCGACGGGGGTGGGTTGGTGGAACCGCTGAGATCCGGTGATCCGCTCGACATCGGGGGATACCGCCTGCTCGCCCGGCTCGGGGAGGGCGGCATGGGCGAGGTGTTCCTCGCCCGGACCGCCTCGGGCCGGGCGCTGGCCCTGAAGACCGTGCACCGGGAGCTGAGCCGGGATCCGGGCTTCACCGAACGCTTCGACCGGGAGATCCGCACCAACGACCGCGTGCGCTCACCCTGGACGGTCTCCGTGGTGGACTTCAGCCCGGCGGGCTCGTCCGCGCAGTGGCTCGCGACGGAGTACGTGCCCGCGCCCTCCCTGGCCGACTGGGTGCGCCGCGAGGGTCCGCTCCCGGAACCGGCCGTGCGCTCCCTGGCCCGGGAGTTGGCGGCCGCCCTGGTCTCCGTACGCGATGCGGGCGTGGTGCACCGGGACATCAAGCCGGCCAACGTGCTGCTGGGCCCGGAGCGGCCGTTCCTCATCGACTTCGGCATCGCCCGCGCCGTCCGCGACCCGCGCCGGACGCGGACGGGCGCGGTCGTCGGAACCCCCGGCTACCTCTCGCCGGAGCAGGCCACCGGTGACACGGCCGGACATCCGGCGGACGTCTTCTCCCTCGCCGCCGTCCTCGTCCACGCCGCCACCGGCCGCGGACCCTTCCTCGCCCACGGCGAGGAGCCGAGCCTCCCCGTCCTGCTGTACCGCATCGTCCACGACGAGCCCCGGCTCGACGGGGTGCCGCCCCCGCTCCTGCCGCTGCTGCGGGACTGCCTGGCCAAGGATCCCGGCCGGCGGCCCACCGCCGAGGAACTGGGGGTCCGGCTGGGGCCGGCCGAAGCGGACGGATGGGCCGGCGCGGCCCCGCCGGCCCTGGCGGCGGACACGGGCCGCCGCGAGGCGGAACTCCGCGCCCTGCTCACGGCGCCAGGGCCGGCCGCCGCGCCCCCGCCCCCGTGCCATGTGCCCCCGGAATGCGCGCAGTTCGGCCCGGCGGTGCCGCCCGTGCCCCCCGCCGCGTCGCCGCCGCCCGCCCGCCGGCGGCTGCTCCTGGGCGGTGCGGCGGGAGCCGCCGCCCTCGCCGCGCTGCTCCTGCTGCTGCCCCGACTCGCGGGCGGCGGGGGCGGGGACGCGGACGGCAAGGCGGCCGAACGGCCGGCCCCGACCCCCTCCCCGGCGGTCTCCGCCCTGCCCGCCTCCTGGGCCGGTACCTGGACCGGCCTCGGGCCCGGCACCCCGGACGCGGACGGCATCACCCGTGCCCGCACCCGGGACTTCGCCGTCACCGTCACCTTCCAGGCGGGCTCCGTCGGTGAGTTGACGGGACGGCAGATCAGCAGTGTCCGGGAGATCTCCAGCGGTCGCGACCTGGGCTGCACGGAGGCCCTGGAGCTGCGCCAACTCCGCGGCGCCACCGCGTACCTGGCCGCTGCGACCAGCCGGCCCACCGACCGCACCGCCACCTTCGACTGCCCCAAGGGCAACCTCTACGTGGTCACGATGACGGGCCCCGACACCCTCACCGTCGAACTGGAGGGCGCCCAGTCCGCCGGCGCCCCCTCGACCCTGACCCGCGCCCGGTGAATCCCCGGGCCGCAGGCGCCTACGGGGCCGGTGACGGAGCGGGCCGGGTGAGGACCAGCAGGGCGTCCACGAGGTCCTCGGCCGGGGCGCCGGTGGCCAGGCGGCGCAGCTGCTGTCCGAAGACCAGGGCGACGGCCGCTCCCGCCAGGCGTTCGGGGTCCGGAACGCCGAGGCGGGACAGGACCCGGGTGGCGAGCAGGTCGTAGGCGGTGAAGCACTCGGCGGCGGCGGCGCGCAGCCGTTCGTCCCGGCCGGCCTGGACGTACAGCTCGAAGGGTGCGATGTGGCGGCTGTCGAAGGCGTCGCCGCCCGCGACCCGCGCCACCACGTCGGCCGCCTGCCCGATGTCGAAGCACTCGTCCGCACACGAGTCGGCGAGTTCCGTGAAGTGCCGGGTCTCCTCGGCCACGAACCGGAGCAGGCTCTCGCGCAGCAGCTCGTGCTGGGTCGCGAAGTGGTAGGTGACCGAGCCCAGGGAGACCCCGGCCTCCCTCGCGATCCGCCGGTTGGTGACGGCGGCGATCCCGTCCTGTCCGATGATCCGCAGTACGGCGTCGACGATGCTCTGGCGGGTGTCGGAAGCGGCGGGCATGGCGACATTCTGCCCCATCCGCCGCCAGGGGCCTCCCGCCCTTGCAGGGCAAGGGAGTTGGGGATCCGGGGGTGTGGACAGGAGGCGGGCCTGTCCCTACTGTTCGTTCGAACGAACAGTAGGGGCAGCGTCTTCGCACGGGAGTCATCGTGGACCTATCCGGATCGAACGTCCTCCTCACCGGCGCCACCGGCGGCATCGGCGCCGCCCTCGCGTCCCGCCTGGCGGCGCAGGGGGCCCGCCTCACCCTCAGCGGCCGCCGCGAGGAGGCCCTCAAGGCGGCCGCCGGCGTCCACGGCGCCCGTACCGTGGTCGCCGATCTGGCCGTCCGGTCGGACGTCGTCATGCTGGCGGAGGCCTGCGCGGGGACGGACGTCCTCGTCGCGAACGCGGCCCTGCCCGCCAGCGGAGACCTCCTCGACTACACCGAGGAGCAGCTCGACCGCGCCCTGGACGTCAACCTCCGCGCGCCCGTCCTGCTGGCCCGGCTGCTCGCGGCCCACATGACCGCCCGGGGGCGCGGCCACATCGTGCTGGTCGGGTCCCTCTCCGGGAAGGCGGCGACCGGCTCCACCTCCCTGTACAACGCGACCAAGTTCGGGCTGCGCGGATTCGCCCTCGCCCTGCGCCAGGAACTCAGGGGCACCGGGGTGGGGGTGTCCCTGGTCCAGCCCGGCTTCGTCCGCGACGCGGGCATGTTCGCCGCGACGGGCGCCACCCCGCCGGGCGGCATCAGGACCGTCACGCCCCGGCAGGTCGCCGACGGCGTGGTACGTGCCGTCCGGCGCGACCGGTGCGAGGTCAACGTGGCGCCGCTCGAACTGCGGGTGCTCAGCGCCGTCGCCGGGCAGTTCCCCGGCTTCGCCGAGCGCATCCAGGCCCGCGCCGGCCTCGACGGCCCGGTACGGCAGATCGTCGAGGCCCAGCGCACGCACCGCTAGCCTGTGAGCGCACCGGCCCGTTCCTCCGCCGACGCGTTCGTCGGCGGGGGTGGCGATGGCGCGCGGCGGCGTGAAGCGCGGGAGCGCGGCCGTGCGGCGACGTCCGGGCGCCCCCGTGACAGGGTTCTCCGCAGGTCGATGAATCCGTTCGCATGTCACCGTCGTCCGCGCCTGCGGCGCCGATTCCTTTTCGGAGCGGCTTTCGCGCGGGAGGCCGCCGGGCGTTCCGCCCTGGCGGCGCTAATTGGCCCGACTGTAGCGGACGCTGCCCGTCCAGATGCGTTCGAGCCTGACGCGGGTGCCGGGCCGGGGAGCGTGCCAGATCTTGTTCTGGCCCGCGTAGATGCCGACGTGGCCCATGGTTCCCCCGGTGGGGAAGAAGACCAGATCTCCCGGTGCGCGCTCGGTGCGCGAGATGTGGTCCGTGCTCTCGTACTGGGCCTCCGCGGTGCGGGGCAGGACCCGGCCGGCCGCGCGGAAGGCGTAGAGGGTGAGGCCCGAGCAGTCGAACTCACCGGGCCCGGTGGCGCCGTAGGCGTAGGGGGCGCCCTTCTTGGAGGCGGCGACGGCGACGGCCTTTATCCCGTAGAGCGAAGCGGCCTGGGCGGGGGTGGTGGGAGTGAGGAGTGCGGCGGCGGTTACGGAGAATACGAGCAAGAGGGCCGGAGAGCGATGAATCTCCCCGCGTTTATTTGATTTCGGCAATCGTGATACCTCCGCATTCAGATACAGGAACAAACCGTGATGGTGACTGTTCTCGGTGACTGCGTTACGGCTCCCGACGACCGCCCATTTTGCACGAGACGGACATGGCTGAGGTGCCGGACACGACAGGAAATATCTCGGTTCGGCAAAGGTGTCCGAGATGATATGCCTTCAATTTGTCCGACCATTCCGCTGTTCGGTCGGACTCCGGTCGGACTCCGGTCGGCGAACCGGGCGGGCATGCGGAAGCGGCCGTCCGGGCCTGCCGGACGGCATCGTTCGGGAGCTCGCGGCCCCGGCCGGAGCGAGTGCCTATACCGGGCAGGGCCCGGTCGTTGCCGGGTGCGCCCCCCGCGCCCCTGCGGACTCCGGGGCCGCGCGGGGCCCCGTCACGCGCGGGCGATACGCGCGACGCGTCCGTGCCGGGGGCGCCCACGTCCCCTGCAGGGCGCCGGACCGATCACTCCGCCCCACGGCCGCCGGCGCAGCCGCCCCTTCAGCGGGCCGGACGGCCCGGCGTGAACCCCTCGCCGCCCCACACGGTCCCACCGGACGGGGGAGGCGCCGGGTGTCCCCTCCGGTGGTCCGACAGGAACTCCCGGAACACCCGCGCGGAACGCGGGTTCTCGCCGCACTGCCACACACCGTGCGGGCAGTAGTCGGTGATGCTGTGGTACAGCGGCCTGTGCTCGTCGATCCACGCCAGCATCCGGCGCATGTACTCGGGGTTGTCACCGTTGCGGAAGAGCCCCCACTCGGGGTACGAGATCTGCTTGTGGTGCGCCTTCGCGAAGTCGACGTGCTGCTGGAGCCCGTAGGGCTGGTCGACCATCTCGTCGAAGGAATCGCCCGGCGGCTGGTCGTAGGAGTCCATGCCGACGATGTCGACCACGTCGTCCCCCGGATAGCAGCGGGTCCAGGCGATGGAGTCCCTGCCGCGGTTGGGGGCGAAGTCGAAGCGGAACTTCTGCCCCTCCACGGAGCGCATGGCGTCCACGATGCGCCGCCAGTACCGCTTCCAGTTCTCGGGGTCGGGCTTGCACCGGTGGGTGTAGTTGTAGCCGTTCATCTCCCACCCCAGCACGATCACGGTGTCCGGCACCCCCAGGCCGACCAGCCGCTCGCCCAGCCGCCGGAAGTGGTGGTCGTACTCGCCCTGCGCGCCGGCGCGGATCAGCTCGGCGACCCGGTGGTCCGGGACATCGGCCTCGTTGCCCTCGAACATCGGCACGTTCAGGACGAAGAGCCGGTTGCGCCTCTCCTTGCGCCAGCGCGCCCAGTTGCGCAGGGAATCCGGCGCCCCCTCGATGTTCACCCAGGTGTCCCCGGGCAGGTAGGTGTGCCCGGCGCGCAGCTCGGTCCCGCCGAGCCAGCGCGAGAGCCCCTGCATCCGGTCGATGCCGGGCGAGCCGTAGTGGAGGTACGCGCCCACGGCGACCCCGGAACCCGAGCCGCCGCCGAGGGCCTCGCGCGGCGCCGGGGCGCGGCCGCCCCCGGTGGCGAGCAGGCCGACAGCGACCGCACTGACGCAGACGCCGGCCGTCCACCGCCTTCTACGGGACATGGTCGTCTCCCCAAGCGTCGGGAACCGGTCTCCTTGAGAGCGACGCTAGACAGCAGACCCGCCTCCTGGCCTGCCCGGTGTCCCGATCCTGGGCCATTCGCGGGAGCGGACGCCCGCCGCCTGGCCCGACCGGGTGAAGGCCCGGCGGACCGACGCGCGTCCCTTCGGGTGACCTCCCGCCGCGACCGGAACCGGCAGGGGGGTCCGGCCGTTCTCCTTCGGCATGAGCGCGAATGTGATCACCATCGAGATCCGGGGCCTGGAGTCGGCGGCCGTACAGGCGGCCGAGCAGATCTCCGCCCTGTTCCTCTCCAGCGGTCCCGGCCTGCCGAGCCGGACCGGGGGCGAGGACGAGGTGGTCGTCCGGATCCGGGCCGACATCGGCCGCGCCCCCGGGGACGGGGCCTACACGGACACCTGCGCCTGACCGGCGGGTCCGTCGAGCCCCCCGCGCCTCGACGGCCCCGGCCCGGTCCGAGCGACGCGGCCCGGGGGCCGGCCCCCGGGAGTGCCGCCGGCCCCGGGTCCGTCGTGTCACCGACGCAGTCGGCACGTCCATGGCGCGGGCGGCGTCCTCGGCCCGGGGCGGGACCAGCGTGACCACCGCGGTGTCCACCGCCGTGAACCAGCCGAAGGCGAGCCCGTCGAGGGTGCCCAACACCGGCATTCCGGTCCAGGCCGGGCTGATCACCGGGACCACCGTCACGACCCCGGCGAAGGCCGCGGAGGCGTGGTCGTCGAGGGCCGACAGGAACACGTCGACCCCCTCGCGTCCGGCGGCGGAGGGCGCGGTCCCGCGCCGTGCGGGCACGTCCCGGCACCAGGGCGGCGCGCGGCACCGCCGCGCCGCCGGCCGGTGCGCCGAGGACCCCGTCCGGCCCGCGCAGGCCGGGGCGGTGCTCCGGTCCGGTGCCGCGGCAGGGGTGCGCCGGAGCGCGCACCCCGTTCCGCGCGCCTGGCGTGCGCTACCCGCCGGCCCGCTCCGGGCCGTCGGCGGCCCGGAGCCACGGGCCGGAGACGTCCAGGGTGATTGTCGCTTTAATCCCGCTAAGGGGTTGCTCGCGTAGGTTCATTGATCTTCGCGTGCTTATGCTTCACCCGCTATGACGGAAAGCCAGCCAACTCGCGCCTTACGCGCAGCAGTCGACGTGGTCGTCCTCGGTGCCGGTCCGGCCGGACTCGTCCTCGGAAACCTCCTGCTCACCGCCGGAATCGACTGCGTCGTCCTGGAACGCGCCTCCCGTTCCCACGTCCTGACCCGGGCCCGCGCCGGGTTCCTCGCCCCGAACACCGCACGCGTCCTGGAACGCCACGGCCTCGCCGACGGCCTGCTCCGCTACGGCCTCCGGCACGGCACCTGCGAGTTCCGCACGCCGGAAGGCCGGTTCCGTCTCGACTACGGGGCCCTCGGAGAAGCCGGACCGCACCACGTCTACCCGCAGCAGAACCTGGTCGCGGACCTCCTGCGGCACTACCTCCACCGCGGCGGCCGCATCCACTTCGACACCGAGGCGCTCTCCGTGCACGAGGCCGACGGCCCGCGGCCGTCCGTCACCACGCGCGAGCCCGACGGCCGCCCCGCCCGGTGGAGCGCCCGCTACGTCGCCGGGTGCGACGGGCGGCACGGGGCGGCCCGCCGCTCCCTGCCCCCGGACGCCGTCCGCCACCACCACGACCACGGCGTGACCTGGCTCGGCCTCCTCGCCCAGGCCCCGCCGAGCCTGGACGCGGTGGGCTACGCCCTCCACGACCACGGTTTCGCGGGACACATGGCCCGCACCCCCGAGATGACGCGCTACTACCTCCAGTGGCAGCGCGGCACCCCCGCCGACGCCTGGTCCGACCAGCGGATCTGGGACGAGCTCGACGTCCGGATGCGCGCCGCGGAGCACGGGCCGCTGCTCCGGGGCGCGCTCCTGGAACGCGGCCTCTTCGACCTGACCTGCGACGTGGTCGAGCCGTTGCGGTACGGCTCGCTCCTCCTCGCGGGCGACGCGGCGAGCCTGCTCGCCCCGGCCGCCGCCAAGGGGGCCAACCTCGCGGTCCTGGAGGCCGAGATCCTGGCCGGAGCGCTCGCCGACGCCCTGGTCCGGGGCGACACCGGGGGACTGGACGGGTACTCGGACCGGTGTCTGGCCCACATCTGGAGGGCGCAGGAGTTCACCGGGTGGATGACGCGGCTGCTGCACGCCGCACCCGGCGGGGACGGCGGCGGCGGATCGTTCTTCCAGGCCGCCCTGCGCCGTTCCCGGATCGCCTCGCTGCGCACCTCGCGCATCCACCGGGACTGGTTCGCCGAGAACTACGTCTGCGTCTGACCGCCCCGCCGCGCGCCGCCGCCCGCTTCCCCTTCCTTCGGCGCCACCCCTTGCGCCGCCTCGCCCCGCCTTGCCCTGCCCCTGTTGTCCCGCCCTGCCCTGCGTTGACCACCCCCGGCTCCTGAGGACGTTCCCCCGATGACGATGACCTTCCCCGACGAAACGATGCTGCTGGACGACACGGCCCGCCTGCGCGCGGCGGCCGCGTTCGTCCGCGAGCACGACAGCGCCGCCCTGCTGCCGCTCCTCCTGCCGGGCATCGGCGGCCCGGACCTGCGGGCACTGGCCGGGCACTGCCGCTTCGCCCACGCCGGGATGCTCGTCTTCCCGCCGGACGAGGGGGGCCTGCGGGCCCAACTCGCGGACTGCGGACTGGCGGTGGACACCCCCTCCCACCCGAGTGTCGTCGTCCGCGGGCGTCTGGCCCGGCGCCACCGGCGCGACCCGGCCGACCTCGACGTGCGGATCCTGCGCCCGCAGGTGCGCGGAGCCGCCGGCGAGCGCCGGGCGGTCGAGGTGTTCGCGCTGACCGTGCCCCCGCACTCGGGTCTGGAGCCGATCGCCGCCCACGAACGGGCCCGCGGGCACGAGGAGCACCTCGCATTCGAGATCGACCGCCCGGACCCGCTGGTGCTGCGCGGTCTCTGCGCGGTCCTGGCCCGCTACGGGGCGAGCCCCGACGGCGGCGGCTACAACCCGCACGAGGACGGCACCGTCCTGTACTTCACCGCCCCCGCAGAGGCGGCCTGCGGGTACCGGCGGCTGGAGCTCTACGCACCCGGCGACCACCGCGACGCCCTCGCCGCCCACCTGGACCACCCCGACGGGCACCCCCGCCCGCACACGACCGCGCGGCCGCCTGCCGAAACGCTCCTCCACCTGCTCACCGGGGCCTGGGCCACACAGGCCCTCGCCTCCTTCGCCCGGCTCCACCTGCCCGACGCCATGGACACGCGCCGCGCGCGCCGCACCGAGGACCTCGCCCACCTGACCGCCACCCACCCCCGGGGCCTGGCCACGCTCCTGCGCTACCTCGCGACGCTCGGCGCCGTGACCCGCGAGGAGGAACCGGAGGAGGGGTTCCGCCTCACCGAGCTCGGGGCCCTGCTGCGGGCGGACGCACCCGCGTCGATGCGGCCCCTGGCCCTGATGTACGGCGGTCCCTTCTACCGGTCCTTCGGCGGACTCGACCACGCCGTACGGACGGGGCGACCGGGCTTCGACCACCTGCACGGCGAGAGCCACTTCGACCACTTCGCCCGCGACCCCGAACTCGCCGACCTCTTCGACCGGTCCATGGCCGCCGGCTCGCGCATGTTCGCGCCGCTCCCCGCCCACCCGGCCGTCACCGCCGCGGCCCAGGCGCCCTCGCCCGCCACGGTCGTCGACGTCGCGGGGGGCAACGGAGAGCTCCTGCGCCAGGTCCTCACGGCCCACCCGGGCCTGCACGGCGTCCTCCTCGAACGCCCGCACGCCGTCGCCGCGGCCCGCCGCCTGCTCGACGCCGCAGGCTGCGGAGCGCGCTGCGACTACCGGGCGGGAGACTTCGCCGACGTGCCTCCCGGAGGCGACGTCTACCTCCTCGCCCGCGTCCTGCACGACTGGGACGACGACCGCTGCCGGGAGATCCTCGGCCACTGCGCGCGTGCGATGCCCGACCACGCCGACCTGCTGATCGTCGAACGCCTCCTGCCGGCGGACGGCTCCCCCTCCCTCGCCACCCCCTGGGACCTGCACATGCTCTGCAACGTCGGGGGCCGCGAACGCCGGGCCGACCACTACGCCCGCCTGCTGGCCGATGCGGGACTCCACCTCCACGGCCGCAGTCCCCTGCCCCTGGACGCGTACGTCCTGCACGTCCGCAAGAACCCCGTCCCGGGCCCGCAGCAGCCCTGACCGTCACCAGTTTTCCTTAATACCCGTCCATGAACCGACGACTTCTGCTGATGACGGCGGCCGCCCACAGTGGAGGCATGCAAAGGATCTGCGTCATCGGCGGAAGCCGGTACTTCGGAAAGCTCCTGGTCCAGCGGCTGCAGGCGGCCGGCCACCAGGTCACTGTGATCAACCGGGGGTCGAGCCGCCCGCCGGCCGGTGTGGAGCACCTCGTCGTCGACCGCGGCGACGAGGCGGCCCTCGTCGCCGCCCTCGGCTCCCGCACCTTCGACGTGGTCGTCGACCAGGTCTGCTACACGCCCGTGCAGGCCGCGATCGCCGCCCGTGCCTTCGCCGGCCGCACCTGCCGGTACGTCATGACCTCCACCATCGAGGTCTACGATCCGGCGACCGCCGCACTGCCGGCCGTACCGGCGGGCACCCCGGTGCCGGAGGGGAACGTGGACCCGGCCGCCTGGCCGGTGGACCCGCAGCTGCCCTGGCACGACGCGGGGTACCTGGAGGCGCACTACGCCGAGGGCAAGCGCCAGGCGGAGGCCGTCCTCGCCCGCTCCGGCGGCTTCACCTTCGCCTCCGTGCGCAGCGCGCACGTCCTCGGCGGCGGCGCACAGGAGTTCACCGGCCGCCTGGCCCACTACGCCGACCGCGTCTCCCGGGGCGAGGCGATCACCGTCCGCGCCGACGAGCTGCCCACGGTGTTCATCCACTACGGGGAGCTGGCGGACCTGCTGCTGTGGGCGGCCACCGAAGGGCACTTCAGCGGTCCGCTCAACGCCTGCTCCGACGGCGCGCTCGACGTACGCGCCGTCGCCGGGGCCGTGGCCGCGCAGGTCGGCCGCGAGCCCCTCTACCGGGTGGCCGCCGCGGGCGAGACGCCGTCGCCGTTCTCCTTCGACCGCCACTACGCCATGGACAACGCCCGCGCGAAGGAACTGGGTTTCACCTTCTCCCGCACCGCCGACTGGCTGCCCGGCGCCGTCGCCGAGACGCTCGCCGCAGCCGCCACCGCCCCCACCCGCTGAGGAACACGAACCGCCATGCCGCACCCGTACCGCACCCTCGCGGACACCGCCGTCAGCGCCATCGGCCTGGGCGCCATGCCGCTGTCGATCGAGAACCGCCCGGACGAGAGCCGGGCCGTCGCCACCGTCCACGCGGCCCTCGACGCCGGCGTCACGCTCATCGACACCGCCGACAGCTACCACTGGCACGCCGGCGAAGCGGGCCACAACGAACGGCTCGTCGCCCGCGCCCTGGCCCGCTACGGAGGCGACACCTCCGGGGTCCTGGTCGCCACCAAGGGCGGCCGGGGCCGCCCCGGCGACGGAAGCTGGACCGTCACCGGCACCCCGGAACACCTCAAGCGCGCCGCCGAAGCCTCCGCGAGGCGGCTGGGCGTCGAGGCGATCGGCCTGTACCAGCTCCACAAGCCGGACCCGGCCGTCCCCTGGGCGGAGTCCGTCGGCGCCCTGCGCGATCTCCTCGACGCCGGCACGATCCGCGCCGCCGGCATCTCCAACGTCGGCACCGCCCAGATCCGCCAGGCGCACGAGATCCTCGGCGACGGCCTCGCCTCCGTGCAGAACCAGTACTCGCCGGCCGTCCGCGACAGCGAGCCCCAGCTGCGCCTGGCCGCCGAACTGGGTCTGGCGTTCCTCCCCTGGAGCCCCCTGGGAGGCATCTCCCGCAGCTCCCTGGACGGCCCCTCGGGCCCGACCTCCACGGGCACCGCCTTCCACCAGGTCGCGGCCGAACACGGAGTCTCCGTTCAGCAGGTCGCCCTGGCCTGGCTCCTCTCCCGCTCCCCGGCGGTGATCCCCCTCCCGGGCGCCAGCCGCCCGGCCTCGATCACCGACTCGGCCCGGGCCTCCCGCCTCGAACTCTCCGGGGCCGAACTGGCCCGCCTCGCCGCGCCCCTGCCCGGCCGGGCAGGATGAGGCGCTCCGCGGACAGCCGGCGGGTGGACGGGGACGGCCCGGAGCCCGGCCCGGCGCGACGGCCGGCTCGTGCGGACCGTATCCGGGGCGTGCCGGTCGTGGAGCGGGCGGAGCCGGCCGGAGTCGAACCGGCGTCCTCGCGGTGTTGGAGACCGCGCGCGTCGACCTCTGCGCTACGGCCCCGCCCGGCCCGCATCCTATGCCCGCCGCAACGGCCCCGGGCATGTCCGATGAGTTCCGGCGCCGGCGCCGGTCTACCCTGCAGACCCGATTCTTCCGGAGGGAGCGCCAGATGACCGGCACGACCGCGTTCGATCTCGGACCCCAGGCGGCCGTCGTGGCCCGCCTCGTATCCGGTGTGCCCGACGCCGGGCTCGCCGGGCCCACCCCCTGCCCCGCGTACGCGGTCGGCGACCTGCTGGGCCACCTCGCGGGGCTGGCCGTGGCCTTCCGCGACGCCGCACGCAAGGACCTCGGCCCCACCACCGACACGCCGCCCGGCACGGCCGCGCCCCGGCTGCCGGCCGACTGGCGCGAGCGGCTCCCGAAGGTGCTCGACGACCTGGCCGATGCCTGGAGGGACCCGGACGCCTGGACCGGGATGACCCGGGCGGGCGGTGTGGACCTGCCCGGCGCCGTCGCGGCCGCCGTCGCCGCGGACGAACTGGTCGTCCACGGCTGGGACCTGGCCCGGGCCACCGGCCAGGAGTACGCCCCCGACGCCGCCGCACTCCAGGCCTCCCACGGCTTCCTGCTGGCGGCCGCCGAGCAGGCCGGCGACGGCAGGGGCGTCTTCGGGCCGGTCGTGCCCGTACCGGACGAGGCCCCCCGGCTGGACCGGACGGTCGGGCTGAGCGGCCGCGACCCGCGCTGGACGCCGTAACGGATTCGAGGGGAGCCGGTCGGGGGTGGGCGGGCCCGGCCGGTTCCCCTCACGGCCCCCCGGGCGGGCGGCGGAAGGGGGAAGGCGTCACGGCGTCGGCGGGAGCGGTTCAGCTCGTGATCACCTTGCATTCTTGTGTGATGTGAAATATCACATGTCATAGAGCCCGTCCGGGGCACACGCCCGGGCGGTGATCCAACATGCCGATGAGGAGATTGCCGATGAACCGCTTAGCCCTTCTGGCCGCCGGCGCCGTGGGCCTGACCGTCCTCGCGACCGCCCCCGCCGTCGCCGCAGCGCCCGCGGCCGCCGCCGAGACCGTCACCTCCTGCGGCGGCTCCGGCCTCCAGGCGGGTCTGGCCACCAGGGTGTGCGCCGAGGTCACCGGCACCACCGTCGAGTTCTACGGCACGGTCGGCCTCGCCGGCCCGCCCTCCCCGGGCAGCCCGGCCCCCGCGCCCAAGCAGCTGTTCACCACGCTGTCCGTCGAGGTCGCCGGCGGCGGATCGCCCGTCACCCAGGACCGGCCCGTCGTCTTCACCTCCTCCACCGTCGAGGTGCGCGGCCAGGCCGCCGCCGTCCCCTGCGGGTCGACCGTCCGCGCCGCCTTCGGCGTGGCCTCGTTCCCCTGGCCCGCCAGGCCGGTCGTCCACGAGGTCACCCTCGGCTGCTGACGGCCGCGCGCCACGCCGCGCCCCCGCCGGCGCAATCCCCGCCGGCGGGTGCGCGCACGTCGCCCGCGTACCGTGGACGCGTGAGGATCCTGCTGACCTCGGACACGCACGTCCCGGTACGGGCGAGGCGGCTGCCGGAGGCACTCCTGGAGGCCGTCGACCACGCCGACGCGGTGGTCCACGCCGGAGACTGGACCGACGAGGCCACCCTCGACCTGCTGGAATCGCGCTCCCGCCGACTGATCGCCGTCCACGGCAACAACGACGGCCCCGCCCTGCGCCGCCGCCTCCCCGAGATCGCCCGCGCCGAGCTGGGCGGTCTGCGCTTCGCCGTCGTCCACGAGACCGGCCCGGCCGCCGGCCGCGAGCGGCGCTGCGCCGAGCGGTTCCCCGACGCCGACGCCGACGTCCTCGTCTTCGGCCACAGCCACGTCCCGTGGGACTCCACGGCCCCGGGCGGGCTGCGCCTGCTCAACCCCGGCTCGCCCACCGACCGCCGCCGGCAGCCGCACCACACGTTCCTGACCCTCACCGCCGCCGACGGCACACTGGGCGAGGTCGTCCTCCACCGCTTGCCCGCCCGCCCCTGACCCGGGTCCGCCGCGGGAGCCGGGGGCTCAGGACTCGCGGTCCATGATGCGGCGGGCCGCCTCCGACTCGGCCGCGGGCGGGGACAGCTCGTCGAGGGTGTCGAGCTCGTCGTCGGCCGCGAGCTCCTCCTCCCAGGCCGCCGCGAGCCGCTCCTGCTCCTCGCGGGACCGGTCCGCGACGGCCTCCCGGTGCCGGGGGTCCAGAGCCGCCAGGAACCGTCCGACCGAGTCCGTCGGCATGCCGTTCTCCTTGTCGCCGTGCGGGAGGGCCGGCCGTCGCCCTGCTGCCGCGCCCGGCCCAGCATCGCGAACGCGTACCGGCGGCGCCCGCCGACACGTCCGGCCACCACCCGAAGGGCGGTGCGATCCGGCCAGGCGCGGCGCTTCGCCCGGATTCGCCCCACCGCCGGACTAGGCTGGTGGGTTGTTCGGCGCCGGAACGCCACGACCCGGGCAGGCCCGGGCCCGGCGGCGCTCCGGACGCTTCCGGGAACGAGACGCGAGGGCCGATGGCAATCACACCAGGGCGCGGTGAACTCGATCTGCTCGACGACGACGGGGAGAGGGAAGGAGAGCGGGCGGCGGAAGGAGCCCGCAGGCCCGGCGGCGACCCGCCCGGCCCCCGCCCGACCCCCGACGAGGACACCGGCAAGTCCGCCCGGTTCTCGACCGGGCCGGCCGCCCCTCCCCGCACCCTCGTCGACGTCCTCGCGGCCACGGTGCGCGCCCACCCCGACGAGCCCGCGCTCGACGACGGCACCGCCCGGCTCACCTACCGGGCCCTGGCCGCCGAGGTCGAGCGCAGGCGGCGGGTCCTCGCCGCCTGCGGCATCGGGCCCGGCGACCGGGTCGGCGTACGGGTGCCGTCCGGCACCAACGACCTGTACGTGTCCGTCCTCGCCGTCCTCGCCGCCGGCGCCGCCTACGTGCCCGTGGACGCCGAGGACCCCGACGAGCGGGCGGAACTCGTCTTCTCCGAAGCCGGGGTCCGGGCCGTGCTCGGCGCCGGCCCCGGGATCGAGGTCAGAGGCCCCCGGGCCGCCGGCCGGGTCCGCTCCGCACCGCCCGCACCCGAGCACGACGCCTGGATCATCTTCACCTCCGGATCCACCGGCCGGCCCAAGGGCGTGGCCGTCACCCACCGCAGCGCCGCCGCCTTCGTCGACGCCGAGGCCGCCCTGTTCCTCGCCGACGACCCGATCGGCCCCGGCGACCGGGTGATGGCGGGGCTGTCCGTCGCCTTCGACGCGTCCTGCGAGGAGATGTGGCTGGCCTGGCGCCACGGCGCCTGCCTCGTGCCCGTCCCCCGCGCCCAGGTGCGCGCCGGAGCCGACCTCGGCCCCTGGCTCGTCGACCAGGAGATCACCGTCGTCTCCACCGTCCCGACCCTGGCCGCGCTCTGGGAGCCCGAGAGCCTCGACGAGGTCCGGCTGCTGGTCTTCGGCGGCGAGGCCTGCCCGCCCGAGCTCGGACGGCGCCTGGTCACCGAGGGCCGCGAGGTCTGGAACACCTACGGCCCCACCGAAGCCACCGTCGTCGCCTGCGCCGCGCTCCTGACCGGCGCGGAACCGGTCCGGATCGGCCTGCCGCTGGCCGGCTGGGAGCTCGCGGTGGTCGACGGGTCCGGGGAGCCCGTGCCCATGGGCGGCAGCGGCGAGCTGGTGATCGGCGGCGTCGGACTGGCCCGCTACCTCGACCCCGGCAAGGACGCCGAGAAGTACGCCCCGCTCCCGTCGCTCGGCTGGCCGCGCGCCTACCGCAGCGGCGACCTCGTCCGCGCCGAACCGGAAGGCCTGGTCTTCCTCGGACGCGGCGACGAACAGGTCAAGCTCGGCGGCCGCCGCATCGAACTCGGCGAGGTGGACGCCGCCCTCCGGGCCCTGCCGGGCGTCGCCGGCGCGGCCGCCGCCGTACGCACCGCCCGCGGCGGCAACCAGCTCCTCGTGGGCTACCTCGTCACCCAGGACGGCTGGGACCACGCCTCCGCCCTCGCCCGGCTGCGCGCCGAGCTGCCCGCCGCGCTCGTCCCGCTGCTCGCCCCCGTCGACGCCCTCCCGACCCGCACCTCCGGCAAGGTGGACCGCGACGCCCTGCCCTGGCCCCTGCCCGGAGCGGGGACCACCCCGACCGCCGGGGAGCTGCACGGCACCGAGGCCTGGCTCGCCGAGCAGTGGAGCGAGGCCCTGGGCGTGCCCGTCACCGGCGCCGACGACGACTTCTTCGCCATCGGAGGCGGCAGCCTGGCCGCCGCACGCCTCGTCACCCTGCTGCGCACCCGCTACCCCGGTGCGGCCGTCCTCGACGTCTACCAGCAGCCCGTCCTGCGCAAACTGGCCCGGCGGCTGGAGAAGTCCGTACGGGAGGACGAGGCGCCCCGGACCGTCACGCCGGTCCCGCTCCTCTCCCGCGTCCTCCAGACGCTGCTCCTCCTGCCCCTGTTCACCCTGGCCGGCCTGCGCTGGACGGTCGTGCTGTTCGCCCTGGGCAACGTCCTGCACCGGCTAGGGCCCTACCCGTGGGCGCCGACCGCGTCCTGGTGGCTCGTGGCCGCCGGGGCGGTGCTGCTGCTGAGCCCGCCCGGACGCCTGGCGATCGCGGCGGGCGGCGCGCGCCTGCTGCTGCGCGGGGTGACGCCCGGGCGCCATCCGCGGGGCGGCGGCGTGCACCTGAGGCTGTGGACCGCCGAGCGGCTCGCCGAGTGCGCCGGCGCCACCTCGCTCACCGGGGCCTGGCTGGAGCGCTACGCGCGGGCCCTCGGCGCCCGGGTCGGCCCCGACGTGGACCTGCACTCCCTGCCCCCGGTCACCGGCATGCTCAGGCTCGGCCGCGGCTGCGCCGTGGAGGCCGAGGTGGACCTCTGCGGGCACTGGCTGGACGGGGACCGGCTCGTCATCGGCCCGGTCCGGGTCGGCGCGGGCGCGGTCGTCGGCACCCGCAGCCTGCTCTTCCCCGGGGCGCGCGTCGGCAAGCGGGCCGAGGTGGCCCCCGGCTCCGCCGTCGTCGGCCACGTCCCCACCGGCCAGCGGTGGGCCGGGGCCCCCGCCGTCCGGCTCGGCCGGGCCAAGCACGACTGGCCCCCGCAGCGTCCGCCGCGCCCGCTCCTGTGGCGGGCGATGTACGGGGCGACCGGCGTGGGCCTGACCGCCCTGCCCCTGCTCGCGGCCCTGCCCGCCCTGTGCGTGGCCGCCCGCTTCGTGCCCGCCGGCGCCGGCGCCGGCCCGGCCCTGCGGGGGGCGCTGCTCGCGGTGGTGCCGGGGGCGCTCGCCTACGGGCTCACGTTCGCCCTGCTGGTGCTGGTCTGCGTACGGGTGCTCAGCCTCGGACTGCGCACCGGGAGCCATCCCACCCACAGCCGGACCGGGTGGCAGGCCTGGGCGGTCACCCAGCTGATGGACCTGGCCCGGGACACGCTCTTCCCGCTGTACGCCGCGCTGGCCACCCCCGTCTGGCTGCGGCTGCTCGGCATGCGGGTCGGCCGCCGCGCGGAGGTGTCGACCGTCCTCGGGCTGCCCAGCCTCACCACCGTCGGTGACGGCGCGTTCCTCGCCGACGACACCCTGACCGCCCCCTGCGAACTGGGCGGCGGCTGGGTGCGGATCGGGCAGTCGCAGATCGGCCGGCGGGCGTTCCTCGGCAACTCCGGCATGACCGCGCCCGGCCGCACGGTGCCCGACGACGGGCTGGTCGGGGTGCTGTCCGCCACGCCCAAGAAGGCCAAGAAGGGAGGCTCCTACCTGGGCCTGCCCCCGGTCCGGCTGCCGCGGTCGGCGGCGGCCGCCGACCACAGCCGTACCTACGACCCGCCCGCGCGGCTGCTGTGGGCGCGCGGCCTGGTCGAACTCTGCCGGCTCCTGCCCGTCTTCTGCTCGGCCGCGCTGGCCGTCCTGACGGCGGCGGCGCTCTGCTGGCTGGCGGGGCCCGGCGGCCCGGGCCCCGGCGGGGCCGCGGCGCTGTCCGGCACGGTCCTGCTCGCCGCCGGCGCGGCCGCCTGCGCGGTCGGCGTGGCCGCCAAGTGGCTGCTGGTGGGCCGGCACCGGGTGGGGGAGCACCCCCTGTGGAGCGCCTACGTGTGGCGGGGCGAGCTGGCCGACACCTTCACGGAGGTCCTCGCCGTGCCGTGGCTGGCCGGTGCGGTGCCCGGCACCCCGCTGCTGACCCTGTGGCTGCGCGGGCTCGGTGCCCGGATCGGGCGGGGGGCGTGGTGCGAGAGCCACTGGCTGCCCGAGCCGGACCTGGTGGTGCTCGGCGACGGGACCAGCGTCAACCGGGGCTGCGTGTTGCAGACGCATCTCTTCCACGACCGGATCCTGCGGACGGATACTGTGGTGCTGCGCGAGGGCGCCACCCTGGGCCCGGGCGGGATCGTCCTGCCCGGGAGCACGGTCGGGGCCCGCGGCACGGTGGGCCCCGCCTCCCTCGTGATGGCCGGGGAGTCCGTCCCCGACGACACCCGCTGGCTGGGCAACCCGATCGAGGCGTGGCGCTCCTGATCCGCCTTCCCCGGAACGGCGGGCGGGCCGGCCCGCCGGCACCCGTACGAGCACGGCGCAGGGAGCGGAAACGGCAGTGAGCGGTCAGCGGACAGCGGCACCGGACCCGTACTTCCCGGAGAACGGCGATGCGCGCTACCGGGCGCACCGGTACGAGCTCGCCCTGGAGTACCGCCCCGGCCCCAACCGGCTCACCGGCCGGGCCCGGATCAGCGCGATCGCCGGACCGGAGGCACTGCCCGAGTTCCTCCTCAACCTGGCCGATTTCAAGGTGGGGCGTGTCCTGGTCGACGGCCGGGCCCCGCACCACACCCACCGCGCGGGCCGGCTCCGCATCCGGCCGGCCAAACCGCTGGCGCCCGGGGCGGCGTTCACCGTGGAGGTGCACTGGGCGGGCAACCCCAGGCCGGTGCGCAGCCCCTGGGGAGGCATCGGCTGGGAGGAGCTGACCGACGGCGCGCTGGTGGCCAGCCAGCCGGTCGGCGCCCCCTCCTGGTACCCGTGCAACGACCGGCCCGCCGACAAGGCCTCCTACCACATCTCGCTCAACACGCCCTCCGCCTACACCGTGGCGGCCGGCGGCCGGCTCCTGACACGGACCACCAGGGCCAGCACCACCACCTGGGTGTACGAGCAGTCCGCGCCCACCTCCAGCTACCTCGTCGGCCTGTCCGTCGGCATGTACCGGACGGTGCCGCTGGAGGGCGCGGGCCCCGGCGGCGTCCCCCAGAACGCCCACGTGCCCGCGCACCTGCTGTCGCGGTTCGCCCACGACTTCGCCCGGCAGCCCGCCATGATGCGCCTGTTCGAGGAGCTGTTCGGGCCCTACCCCTTCGGCGAGTACACGGTCGTCGTCGCCGACGAGGACCTGGACGTCCCGGTGGAGGCCCAGGGCCTGTCCGCCTTCGGCGCCAACCACGTGGACGGCGCCCGCGGCTCGGAGCGGCTCATCGCCCACGAACTCGCCCACCAGTGGTTCGGCAACAGCGTGACCATCGCCGACTGGCGGCACATCTGGCTGAACGAGGGCTTCGCCAAGTACGCCGAATGGCTCTGGTCGGAACGCTCCGGCGGCCGTACGGCCCAGGCGCTGGCGGCCGCCGCGCACCGGCTGCTCGCCTCGCGGCCGCAGGACCTGCGGCTGTCCGACCCGGGCCGCAAGCTGATGTTCGACGACCGCCTCTACCAGCGCGGGGGCCTCACGCTCCACGCGCTGCGCTGCGCCCTGGGCGACGAGGCCTTCTTCCGGATGCTGCGCGACTGGGCCGCCCTGAACCGCCACGGCGTGGTGACCACGGCCGCCTTCACCGCCCATGCGGCCCGCTACGCGGCCGGGCCGACGGACGGCCTGTGCGCGGCCTGGCTGGACGAACCCTCCCTCCCGCCCCTGCCCCGTCCCCCGCACGGCCCCTGACGACACGCCGGCCGCCCTGCCGCGGACCGGTGTCGGAGCGCGGCCCCGGGCCGTCTCTTGCGGATCTCGCCCGACCCGCGCCGCCCGGCACCGCACCTCGCCGCGCTGTCGAGGCACCCGGGTACGTCCGGTACGCGGGGAGCCTCTCCGCCCTGCGATGCACGGCGCCGGACGACGCGGGCCTGACCGGCAGGATCCGAAAAGAGACGGCCTAGGGTGGGGGCAGGTCAGTGATCAAGGAGTGGGCTGTGCGGATAGAGCGTCATCAGGTGGGCGGAGCGGCGGTTTCGGCGGCCCTCGACGACTTCGAGGACCGGATCGGCGGGCAGGTCCGCACGATGTCGAGGGCGGGGCGGATGACCACCTACGAGTGGCAGCTGATCGCGGAGGAGCTCCTCGACCACCTCGGCGCCCTGTCCGTCGGGACGCCCGCCCTCGACACCCCGGAGGCGGAGGCCGTCCTGAAGGACGCGGCCGCGGCGGCGGCCGGGGCGGTCTCGTACGCCGCGTACAACACGTACGACTCCTTCCACGTCTTCCTGGAGCACGTGAACTTCGGGATGAGCTACCGGCCCGGCGGTGAGCGCGACGCCCTCGACGGGGTCACCCCCTCGGAGTGGACCGACGCGTTCTGTCTGGCGATCCTCGCGGACGAGGTCGCCGAGCACGGGGAGGCCTTCCACTTCGCCCGCGAGGAGTGGGACGGGAACGCTCCGGGCAACCCCGTCACGGAGCTGGTCAAGGGGTTCATGGCCCAGGTCGTCGGCGACACGGGCGACGAGGACCAGGACCATCCGCCGACCGCCGAAGCGAAGCTCGCCGCCCTCGACGCCGGACTGGAGCGGTTGCGCGGCCGGGCCGAGGAGAGCGGCGACGCCCCCGACCGGGCCGAAGCCGCGGGGCTGCGGGCCCTGCGCGCCCTGGCCGCCGGCGAGCGCGAGGCCTTCGACGCCGAGCTGGCGGCGCTCCTGCTGCCCCACAGCGCCCTGCCGGGCCCCGGCGCCCGGCCGCGCAGCCTCCTCCCGCTCCTCCCGCTGGCCCTGGCCGCGCTCGGGTACCGGACCCACGGCTGGCTGCCCGCCGTGGACACGGACTACCTGCCGCACGCCCTGGTCACGGGCTTCGGGGCCTAGCGCGGCGCCGCGGGGCGGTGTCTTGGGGCGGTGCGTCGGGTCAGGCGCCGTCGACGAGGCGCTGGAGGCCGGGTGCGTACAGGTCGGCCAGGCGGTCGGCGCCCGTGTGCGCGCCCGCGCCGTCCGGGCGGTGGAGGCTCAGGGTGGCGCCGAGGCCGAGCAGCTGGCCGGCGATGAGCTCGGCCCGCAGCGCGGCGTCCGGCCCCTCCAGGGTGGCGGCCAGCCGGTCGGTGACCTGCTCGCGGAAGCGTGCCCGCAGCAGGGTGCGTTCGTCCTCGATGCCCAGGGAGAACACCACCCGCAGCAGCGGGTCCCCGCCGAAGCGTTCCCGCAGCTCGACCATCGTCAGGACCAGGTGCCGCCCGAGCCGCGACGGCGGGGCCGCGAACAGCGCGTCGGCGGCCGCGCCGAAATCGGCGACCGTGTTGAACAGGGCCTCCTTGCTGCCGAACCGCTTCACGATCAGCGAGGGGCTCACCCCGGCGGCGGCGGCGATCCCGCGCAGGGTGACCTCCGCGTACGGGCGCAGCGTGAACGCCCGGCGGGCGGCCCGCACGATGGCGTCCCGTCCGCTCCCCGCGGCCTCCTCCCCCTCGGCGGTGGCGGCCCGCACGGTGGCGGATCCGTCGCTGGTGCTCATGCGCTCTCCCGGGCGGCTGTCACGGACGTCGACACCGTGACCGTAGCGCCCCCGGCGGCCCGGTCGCGAGGCCGGTCCGACGGCAGGAAGAGGGTGGCGGCGAGGGCGGCGAGCGCCGCTCCGGCGGCGATGAGGAAGATCAGCAGTACGCGTGGAGGGTCGGGGCGGTGCGGCCGTCGGCGGTGAAGGTGATGTGGGCCAGCAGGGCGGCGACGACGGCGCTGCAGCAGGCCTGCCCGACGGAGCGCATCAGGGTGTTCAGACCGTTGGCCGCGGCCGTCTCGCCCACCGGTACGGCCCGCATGACGAGGGCGGGCAGGGCCGAGTAGGCGATGGCCGTGCCCGAGGAGACGACGGTGGCTCCGGCGACGATCAGCCAGAGGCTGTGGCTGGTGTAGAAGCGGACCACGTAGCCGACGGCCATGACGACGGCGGCGAGCGCCAGGGCGGTCCGCGGCCCGTACGCGGCGGAGATCCGCGCGGAGACGGGGGAGAGGGCGACCATCGCGAGGCCCCCGGGCAGCAGGCACAGGCCGCTGACCACGAGGGAGGCGCCGAGGCCGTACCCCGTACTGGTGGGCTCCTGCACCATCTGGCCGGTGACGAGGGAGTTCGCGTAGAAGGCGAAGCCGATGAGGAGGGCCGCGACATTGGTCAGCAGGACCGCGGGCCGCGCCGAGACCCGCAGGTCGACCATGGGGGAGCGGGTGCGCAGCTCGTACCGGCCCCAGACCAGGCCGAGGGCGACGGACGCGCCGAGCAGGCCGAGCGTGCGCCCGGAGGCCCAGCCCCAGTCCGCGCCCCGGGTGATGGCGAGGAGCAGTCCGACGAGGAAGCCGGCCAGGCCGAGGGTTCCGGGGAGGTCGAAGCGGCCGGGGGAGCGCACGGGGGACTCCGGGACGATCCACAGCACCAGGAGCAGGTCGGCCAGGCCGAGCGCGGCCGAGGCCCAGAACATGGTGTGCCAGTCGAAGTTCTCCATGACCAGCGCGGCCACCGGCAGGCCGATCGCCGCCCCGATGCCGAGCGTCGAGCTCATGAGGGCGATCGAGGGCAGCACCCGGTCGGCGGGCAGCTCGTCGCGGATGATGCTGATGCCCAGCGGGATCACCGCGAGCGCGGCGCCCTGCAGGGCCCGGCCGGTGATCAGCACGCCGATGTCGGAGCTGACCGCGCACAGTACGGAGCCGAGGGTGAGGACGCCGAGCGAGGCCAGCAGGACGCGCCGCTTCCCGTACATGTCGCCGACGCGCCCGAGCACCGGGGTGAAGACCGCACCGGTGAGGAGGGTGATGGTCACCAGCCAGCCGGCGGCTCCCGGGCTCGCGCCCGTCAGCGCGGGGACGTGCGGCAGCAGCGGGACCACGAGGGTCTGCATGACGGCCACGACCATGCCGCAGAAGGCGAGGACGGGCACGACGAACCGGGCGTGCGCGGAGGGCCGGCCGGTGGCGGGTATCGCGGAGGGCATGCGGCTCCAGACGGGGGGAGGGGAGCGGGACACCAAGGGGTGCACACTTGTTCACCCTCAGGGTAAACGACTGTGCACCCCCGGGTCCGCCCCCTTCCCGATGCCCGCCGCCGCCCGCGTCCGCCCCCGCGTCCGCCCCCCCGCGGCCTCAGCCGGCGGAGGTGTCCGGCCCGTCGGGGCGGCGGCAGTACCGGCGCACCAGGGCCTCGTGGTCCGGGAACAGGGCCGACAGCTCGTCGGGCCGGCCCAGGGTCATGTCGGCGAAGTCGAACCCGGGCGAGACGGCCTCGCTGATCAGGCCGTGGTCACCGGCGACGAGGTGGGAGGCCTTCCAGACGCCCCCCGGAACGGCCAGGGTGAGCACCTCGCCCCGCCCCGGGTCCTGGCCGAGGACGGCGGTCGCGTACCGGCCGTCCGGATGCAGCAGGTGGTAGGTGATCGGACCGCCGTGGTGGTGGAAATGCAGGATGTCGGACCGGTTGAGGTGCCAGTGCCCGACCGGCGACTCCCGGGTGAGCAGGTAGTGGATCGACGTCAGGGTGAACCGGTCGCCCCGGTCGGTCGGGATCGGAGGGCGGTGGTCCGCCTGGAAGGTCCGCCTGAAGTACCCGCCCTCCACGTGCGGTTCCAGGCCGAGGGCGTCGATCCAGTCGTGTGCCGTGGGCACGGGGCCTCCTCGGGTGGGGAATCGGTGGGTCGAGTATGTGCCGTGTCCGCGGGACCGCCCCGCGATTCCAGGGCGATTCGAGGACGATTCGACCCGTAATGCGGTGGCTATTTCCGGCATGACCGTATTCTCATTCCCGTGGCCTGCTGACCGCTTCTCCCCGCGGGGCGCCCTGTGAAGCCCCGTCGAATTCATGGGAAATCGGCGGACGATCCCCTTGTCGGAAACTCATGTGCACGCGAGCCGGGCGGAACGGATGGGAATTCAAGTGGACCGAGAATCGAATACCCTGACCGCCCCGCGCCCGGACCGCCGCGCCGACCGGCCCGCCGAGGGCCCGGTCCCCTTCGCGGCGACGGCGGTCGAGGTGGCCGGCGACCCCGAGGACGGCCCGCGCCTCCTGCAGCGCGCCGCCCGCCGCCTGTGCGAGGCCGCCGGGCCGGACGCCGTGCTCGCCCAGGCCGGCGGGGAACTCACCGCCCGCCTCGAACCGGGCCTGCACGCGGCGATGTACGTCTCCACGGAGATGCGCCGTGACGGGGCCGGGTCGCCCCTGCTGCGCCTGAACCTGCGCCTCTCGGGCCGCGGCGCCGCGGCCCGCGTCGGCCTCGCTGGAGCGCTGGGCCGAGATATGGCACCGCCAGGCGCTCTCCGCGCACGAGGTGGTGCGGGTCGCGGGGGAGCTGCCGCTGATGAGCGCCGCCGTCCGGCGCCTGGGCGGCGGAAAACCCCTCGCGGGCTTCGCGGTCCTGGTCACCGGGCACTTCCTGACCGACCTCGTCCACCTCGTCGGCTGCCTGGCCGAACTGGGCGCCCCGCTCGACGCGATGACGGTCCTGCGCAAGGACTACGCGTACCAGTGGCGCCACCGCGTCCACGGCCACCTCGTCGAACAGGGGGTGCGCGTCGTCGACGCCGGGGACCCGGAAGCCGTGCGCGAGCACACCGGGCGGGCCCGCCGCAGGGGGCTGCGCTGCCTGGCCCTGGACGACGGGGGCTACGTCGCCCCCGCGCTGCTGGACGGGGCCCGCGACGGAGGGCCCGCTGCGGACGGGGCGGGGCGGTGGGCGGGGGTGGTGGAGCAGACCATGTCCGGGATCTACAAGCTGGAGGGCCGCGAACAGGAGCTGCCCTTCCCGGTGTTCTCGGTCGCCCAGTCCCGCCTCAAGGGGCGCATCGAGTCGTACTGGATCGCCGAGAAGGCCGTGGCCACGGCCCTGGAACTGCTGCCCGCCCTGAAGATCGAGGGCCAGCCCGCTCTGGTCGTCGGCTACGGCAACGTGGGCGCGCACATCGCGGCCCTGCTGACCCAGCGCCGCATGCGGGTCGCCGTCCACGACGCCGACATCCTCCGGCTCATCGACGCCCACGAGAGCGGCTACGTCACCGACCGGGACCTTCCCGCCCTGCTCGACCGGCACGAGCCGCTGCTCGTCTTCGGCGTCACCGGCCGCACCAGCATGTCCACCCGGGAGTTCCGCTCCCTGCGGCGACCGGCCTACCTGGCCAGTGTCAGCAGCCGCGACACGGAGTTCGACCTGCCCGCCCTGGAGGCCCTGGCCGACGGGGACCCCGTGACGCGCCCCTCGTCCCGCACCCACGTCCTGCCCGGCGGGGTCGACGTCACGGTGCTCGCCGGCGGACGGCCGGTCAACTTCCACGAGACGGACAGCATCAGCAACCTCCACTCGGACCTCGTCTACGCGGGGATGCTCACCGGTGCCTGCGCCGTCGCCACCCGGCCCGCCCCGCCCGGACTGGACCGGGCCTGGGCCGACACCGTCCTGGAGGAGTCCGGCCTGCTCCAGGACTACTACGACCGCTACGGCCCGAACGCCGCGTCCCGCCCGGCCTCCCGGCGCCGCTGAACCCCGGCGCCGGGCCCGGGATCCGCTACGGGCCCGCACGGACACGCCGCTGTGCGGACCGCCGGGTCGGCGGTCCGCACAGCCTGTGGGATGCTGCCGGTCAGCCGCAGTCGCCGCCGCCACCCCAGTCGTCATCGTCGTCGTACCAGCCGTGGCCATAGCCGTTGTCGTCGTCCCAACCGCCGCCGCCGTGGCTGTACGTGACCGGGTGCGCGGGTGCTGCCGCGGCAGCGGTACCCGCCGCGCCGAGGGCGGCGCCGCCGGCCAGGAGGACTCCGATCGCGGAGGCCGCGAAGAGCCGCTTCACTCTCAGTGCTTGCATGGTTCAGAACCCTTCTCGTCACTGCGCCGTTCCCACGGCGCGAAGCGGTTTCTTCCTCCTTTCGCCAACAGCACGGAGTTTTTGCCATTACCCGATAAACGTGGGGGCGCATCCGCCGTCAACGTGGCTGTTCGAGCCACGGACCCATGGGGCTGGACCGCTCTTCACTGGGCCGTCTGCATCACCGCAGGCTGAAATCCTGCTCCCGCGGTGGCGGCCCTCCTCTGACCATGCTAGTCACCTACCAGTGAGTCGTCACCTCGGGCACCCGAATCCGAGCGCCTGAAATCCGGAAAGGGGTGGTGGTGCCGTGGAACAGGAACGCACGACGTGCTGCGTGGTGGGCGGCGGACCGGCCGGCATGGTGCTGGGGCTGCTGCTGGCCCGGGCCGGAGTCGAGGTGACCGTGCTGGAGAAGCACGGGGACTTCCTGCGCGACTTCCGCGGCGACACCGTGCACCCGTCGACGCTCTCGCTCCTGGACGACATCGGCCTCGCCGAACGCTTCGCCCGGCTCCCGCAGCGCCGGGTCACCTCCGTGCAGCTGCCCATCGGACCGGACCGGTCCCTCGTCACCGTCGGGGACATCTCGGCGCTGCACGGCACGTACAACTACATCGCGATGGTGCCCCAGTGGGACCTCCTGGACCTCCTCGCCGACGAGGCGGGCAAGGAGCCCTCCTTCCGGCTGCGCATGGACACCGGGGCGACCTCCTTCCTCCTGGAGCGCGGCCGGGTCACCGGCGTCCGCTACCGCACCGCCGACGGCACCACCGGCGAACTGCGCGCCACCCTCACCGTGGCCTGCGACGGCCGCGGCTCGCTGGCCCGGGCCCTGCCGGAACTCGGACTGGAGGGCTTCGCCTGCCCCATGGACGCCTGGTGGTTCCGAATGCCGCGCCGCGAGGACGACCCCGGCGGGCTCGTCGGCGGCCTGGGCGACCGGTTCTTCACCGCCCTCATCGACCGGGGCGACTACTGGCAGTGCGCGGCGCTCATCCCCAAGGGCACGGACGCCGAGCGCCGCTCCGAGGGGCTGGAGCGCTTCATGACCCGCTTCACGGACGCCGTGCCGTGGCTGGCCGACCGCGCGGGCGCCGTCACCTCCTGGGACGAGGTCAAACTGCTCGACGTCCGCCTCGACCGGCTGCGCCGCTGGCACCGTCCCGGACTGCTGTGCATCGGTGACGCCGCCCACGCGATGTCGCCCGTCTTCGGCATCGGCATCAACCTGGCCGTCCAGGACGCGGTGGCCGCGGCCCGCCACCTGGTACGCCCGCTGCGCGCGGGCACGGTGGGGCTCCACGACGTGCGCCGCGTCCAACTGCGGCGCTGGCCCACGACGGTGGCCACCCAGGGGCTCCAGCGGCTGGCCCACGCCCAGGTCATCGAGCCCCTGCTGGCCGGCCGCACCGCCTTCGGGAACCCCCGGCGGGCGAAGCGGATGACCGAACTGGTCACGGACTCGCGCTGGCTGAACCGCGTCCCGGCCTATTTCATCGGCTACGGCGCCCTGCGCGAGCGCCCCCCGGCGGAGTCCCTGCGCTGACCTCCGCACAGCGGCGTGGAAGTAGGGTCTCCGTTTATTCGGACTGGCTGGATATGATCGGCATCCTCACCCCACAGGGCCGTGTCGGCAGTTCCCCCATGCCCTCGTCCAGGCCCGTCTCCGCCGCTCCCGAGGACCGATGTCTGCGATGGCACCCGAAGGCCCACCCAGCCCGCCGCCCGTCCGGCGCCGCCGCACCGTGCGCCTGCGCACGATGCTGGTCTGCCTGGCCGTCGTCCCCACCGTGGCGATGGGGACCCAGGTCGCCGTCACCGCAGAGCGGTTGCTGGCCCAGTCGGAGCACCTGCGCGGCGACGTGGAGGACGGCGAGCGGATCGGCGTGCCCCTGGTCACGCTGATGAACGAGCTCCAGGCCGAGCGGGCGATGACGGCGGCGCGGTGGGCGGGCTCGCCCGTCACCGACGACGCCCTGCGCGAGAAGCGGGCCGGAACCGACCGGGCGGCGGCGGAGTTCCGCCGCATATCGGGCAGCGGCGGCGACGCGGCGCAGCACGCCGACGAGGACGGGCAGGACCCGGGCGAGGGGCGCCTCGACACCGTGGGCGGACGGCTCGACCTCCTGGCCTCGTACCGCAAGCGGGCGGACGCCCACAGCGGCAGCGCCGAGCAGGCGGTCGGCTACTACACCGGCGTCATCGACGACATCATCCGTGCGTACCAGGACGAATTCAGCCACTCCGAGGACGCCGACCTCGCCCAGGAGAGCAGGCCCGCCGTCGCCCTGTTCTCGGCCACCGAGATGGTCGCGCGCGAGGACACCGCCCTCGCGCTGGCCGGGCCCTCCCGTGAACTGGCGGCCACCGGGTTCTCCCAGTTCCTCGACGCCGTCGGCACCCACCGCTACCTCTACGACACCTGGATCGTGCCGTACCTGCCGCCCGCCGAGCTGGCGTCGTACGACAAGCTCACGGGCTCGGAGGCCTGGCAGTCCAAACTCCGCATCGAGAACGCGGTCATCGCCAACCACAAGGACACCCCGACCGGTGTGAAGCTGCCGGCCGACGTCGGCGACTGGCCCGCCGCCTACCGCACCTTCGCCCCCCGCCTGGCCCAGCTCAACACGGACCGCGCCCGCAGCGTGTTCGACGACGCCGACGCGAAGGCCACCGAGCTGGAAGTCGAGGTCACCTGGCTGATCGGCGCCAGCGGCGGCGCCCTGCTGCTGGTCACCGCCGTCGTCGTCCTCACCACGCGCTCGGTCCTGCGCCGCCTGAACCGGCTGCACACCCGCACGGTCGCCATCGCCGAGGAGACGCTGCCCGACGTGGTGGCCCGCCTCCAGCGCGGGGAACCCGTCGACGAGGAGGCGCTGCCGGCCGTGCGCGGACGCCAGGACGAGGTCGGGCAGATCGCCGACGCCTTCGCCCGGGTGGTCGCCGCCTCCGTCGACGGGCACCGGCAACTCGCCGCCGAGCGGCACGGTTTCGGCCTGTTCGCCTCGGGCATCGCCTCGCGCACCGGGAACCTCGTCAGCCGGCAGCTGAGCCTGACCGAGGACCTCCAGGACACCTTCGGCCACGACGAGGCGCTCCTGGCCCAGTTGATGCGCTCCGACCAGCTGACGGTGGGCATGCGGCGCCAGATCGAGAACCTGCTCATCCTCGCGGGCGGCGAGATCCCCGACCCGCACACCGAGCCCATGCGCGTCGCCGACCTGCTGCGCGAGGCCGCCGCGGAGGTCGAGGACTTCCGGCGCATCGAACGCCAGGCCCTGGACGAGGCGAGCGTCCAGCCGCACGCCATCAGCCAGATCAGCCACCTGCTGGCCGAACTGCTGGACAACGCGACCCGGTTCTCGCCGCCGCGCTCGAAGGTGGTCGTCCGCGCCGAACTCGTGGCCGACGGCCTGTCGGTCGAGATCGAGGACCGCGGACCCCGCGTGACGCCCGCCGGGTACGAGGCCATGAACGAGCGCCTGCACTCGGCGCCGCCGTACTCCGTGCTCGCCGAGAACGCGCACCGGCTGGGCCTCTTCGTCGTGGGCCACCTCGCCGAGCAGCTCCAGGCCCGCGTCACGCTGCGGCGCTCCGTGTACGGGGGGACGGCGGCCGTGGTGGTCCTGCCGGGCACGCTCCTGGCGCCCGCCGCGCAGCACCCGGAGCCCGGGCCCCGGCCCGGCCGCGAGCCGGGGCCGGCCGTCGTGCCGGCTCCGGTACGGATCCCCGCACGGGAGCCGGCGGTACCGGAGCCCGCGGTACGGGAGCCGGCGGTACGGGAGCCCGTGCCCGAGGCCCCGCCGGCCCCGGCCCCCGGGGCGGCCGCCCCCACCCCCGTACCGCCGCGGCCCGAGCGGGCGCTGCCCACCCGCTCCACGGCCGCCGCCGACGCGCGGCCGGCCCTGCCCGAGCGCGTCCCGCAGACCCACCTCACCCGGCAACTGCGCGGCCCCCGCGCCTCGGAGCCGGACGCCGGCCGGGACGCGGCGACACCCGAAGAGGTGGCCGACGCCTGGGCGGACTACGAAGAGGGGACCAAGAAAGTGGAAGCAGAGCTCGGAGCGGACCAGCCATGACAACAGCCAGCGACATGATCTACGGCATCCTGGACAACAACCTCAGCAGGATCGCCGGAATCCAGGGAGCCGTGCTCCTGTCCAACGACGGGATCAAGCTCAGCGCCTACCTGCTGGAGCGGGACCAGGCCGAGCGCATCGCGGCCGCCTCCTCCGGCATCGCCGCCACCATGAAGGCGATCTCCCGGGAGATCGACGGCGGCCGCGTCATCCGCCAGCTCGTGGAGATGGACGACCGCTACCTGTGCGTCGTCGGGTGCGGGGAGGGCAGCACGCTCATCGTGGTGACCAACCGCAAGGCCCGCCTCGGAGAGCTGGGGGGCGAGGCCGTACGGACCGCCCAGGCGCTCGGCGAGTGGCTGGGGACCCCCGAGCGCACCTCCGCGCCGACCGCGTAATGCCGGACGAGCCGCAGCGCCGCAGCACGCGCCGGACCCGGCTGTACGCGCTCACCGACGGCCGCACGGCCGCCGCTCCGCAGACCGTCCTCACGATGGACACGACCATCGTGGCGGCGGTCCCCGGGGACGTCGACCACGCCGGACTGGCCACCGAATGGCAGGCCGTCCTGGCCATGTGCGCGCCGCCGGGCGGCATGGCGGTCGCCGAGATCGCCGCCCGCATGCACATGCGCCTCACGCCGATGACGCTCCTCCTGGGCGAACTCGCCGACCGGGGTCTGATCGACCACCGGCCGCCCCTGGAGGGCACCGAGACCACCAATGTCCACCTGCTCATGAAAATCAGGGACAACCTTGCCCGGATATGACACCTCCGCCGCCCCCGCCGCCCGGGAAGCGGCCCCTGTCAAGATCCTCATCGCCGGCGGATTCGGAGTGGGCAAGACGACCCTGGTCGAGTCGGTCTCGGAGATCGAGCCGCTGCGCACGGAGGAGCGCCTGACGAGCGCGGGCGTCGGCGTCGACGACCTCGACGGCATCGAGTCCAAGACCCTGACCACCGTCGCGATGGACTTCGGCCGGATCACCCTCGCCGACGCCGGGGTCGTCCTCTACCTGTTCGGCACGCCCGGCCAGGAGCGGTTCTGGTTCATGTGGGACGACCTGCTGAGCGGGGCCCTGGGGGCGCTCGTGCTCGTCGACACCCGCCGCCTGGACCGGGGCTTCCCGGCGATCGACTTCTTCGAGAGCCGCGGGCTGCCGTTCGTGGTCGGCGCGAACTGCTTCCACGGCGAGCAGCCCTACACGGCCGAGGAGATCGCAGCCGCCCTGCACCTGCGGGATCCGGCCACCCCGGTGCTCCTGCTGGACGCCCGCTCGCGCGACGACGCGCGCGACTGCCTGCTGGCCCTGCTCGACGTGGTCATCGCCCGCGCCGGAGCCCTGTCCGCGCCCTGAGCGGGCGGCACGGTGCGCCGGCCCTAGCGCGGCGCGGGGCGCTGGGGCGCCAGGGTCCCGCTGTCCTCCAGGAGGACCCGCAGGGCGTACTCGGCGGTCCGGTGCCGCAGGAACACCTGCGCACGGGTGCCGGCGGCCAGGTTCCGGGCCGCCGCCGCCCCCACCCGGGTGGCGTCGTCCCGGGTCTCGCGCCAGCCGTGCGCGGTGCGCCGGACGGTGCCGTCCCAGGCGGTGTGGCGGGCCATCCAGAACCACCCGGTCCCGGCGCGGCAGCACCCCCAGACCACCGAGTCGAGACCGGCGTCCTCCCCGCCCTGCCCGTGCGCCTGTGTCTCCCGCGTCACGTGCGTCCCCCCGGTTTCGGTCCTGGTTCGGACCGCAGGCTAGGTCAGGGCGGCGGGCGCCTGGGAGTCCGGGTTTCGGCCAACCTGGAGGGCGTTCGCGCCGGGGTGCCCCGGAGGCGGGTCAGCCGGCGCCGGGGGCCGGAGCGGCGGAGGCCGGGGCCGCCGAGGCCGGGGCCGCCGTGGGGGACGGACCCACCGGGGACGGGCTCGCCGGGGACGGGCTCTGCGTGGGGTCCGCCGGGGACGGGCTCTGCGTGGGGTCCACGGTGCAGACGACCTCATCGCGCGGGGTGTAGTGGGTGCGGAACGTCTGCCGCCCGACCTCCAGGCCCCGGCGGACGAACACCCGGTCCACCGCCACGTCGAAGCCCTCGAGCGGGGTCTGCGCCTCGCAGTCCGGGCCGGAGGCCCGGCGCGCGCCCGGCGGGGTGACGTTCGTGCGCGGGCCCTGGGTGGCGCGCACCTCGTCGTACTTCTTCGTCCCGAGCAGGGTGATCGTCACCGAGGTGTCGGTGGACTCGGCCCGGACGGTGAGCGGGTGGCCGGAGTCGTTCCTCCAGCGGAGGTCGAGGGTGCCCCAGGCGACCGTGGCCTCGCGGCCCTCGGGGTAGCGCTCGATGTAGAAGGAGTGCGCCCCGTGCTCCACGAGATCGACGCCCGCGAAGAACGCGGCGTTGTACATGGCGGTGGCCACGCTGGAGACGCCGCCGCCGGGCGCCTTCACGTACCGGCCGTCGTTGATCATGATGCCGTCGACGAAGCCGTTCTCCCGGGTGCGCTCGCCCACGGTCCCGTTGAAGCTCCACGTCCCGCCCGGGCGGACCACCGATCCGTTGATCAGCTCGACGGCCCGCCCGATGTTCGCGGTCCGGTACGGGGCGGCGGGGAAGTGGACGGTGAACGAGGACACCTCCTGCAGGCCCGCCACCGCGCCGGCCGCGCCGGCCGCCCGTCCGGCGGCCGCTCCGGCGGGCGCGGGCGCCTCGGCTCCGGAGGCGTCACCGGCCGGGATCAGCAGCGTGAGGCAGAGGCCGAGTGCGGCGGCTCCCGCCATCGCGGGCAGGCCGATCCGGCCGTGGTCCGTCAGGCGGTGTGCGCTGCGCATGTCTCTCCCGGTGGCGGTGGATCTGGTACGACCGCAGTCAAGGATCCAGCGATTTTGGTCAAAAGGGACAAAAATGTGCCCGTTCTCACGCCGGGAGGTCCCGGAAACGGAAGCCGGGCGCCGCAGGGCTCCGGACCGGGGGCCGGTCCCCGGGGGTCCCGCCGGGGGCGCTAGCGTGATCGTCATGTACGCGATCAAGGGCGTGAACGCCACGCCGGGCGGGCGGATCACCGTCCACTTCCACGACCACGGCTACGCCGTGAAGCCGGACCAGCGCGAGGAGTCCCTCGCCGAGACCCTCCTCGGCGAGGGGGCCGGATGCGTCACCCTCCTGGTGATGCTCGCCTCGCTCGGCGCCTTCACCGTGCTCCGCAAGACCGGGGCGCCGGAGGCCGCCGTCGACGCCTCCATGTGCGTGTTCCTGGTGGCGCTCTGCTACGGCGCCCTCATCGCGCTGCTGAACTGGGCCGGCGGCGTGATCGCGGGCATCGCGATCTTCCTGTTCGCCGTCGCCACCTTCCCGGCCCTGCTGATCCCCGGCTACCGGCGGGCCCTGCGGCGGCGCCGGGGCGGCCGCCGCGCCCCGGAGAGCGAGCCGGGCTGGGTCCCCGCCGCGGCCCTCGCCGGGCTGTGGCACCAGCCCGACCAGCGCGGCGGCAGCGTGGTGACGGTCCAGCTCGCCGACGGGTCCGTCACCGCCTACGTCCCCGCGCCCGAGCAGGCGCACGACCTGTACGCCCGCTTCGACGCCCTGCTCCGCAGCGCCCGGCCGGCCCCCGGGCAGCCCGTGCAGCACCGGTCCTGGCGCTGACGTCCGGCCCGCGCAGCGCCTACAGCGCCGCGACGAGCGCGGGCAGCGCCCGCATGTCGTGGAAGACGGTGGTGCCGGGGCCCTCCAGGCGGGCCGCCGGGGTCAGCCCGCCGGCGTAGCCGAGGGAGCGCATGCCGGCGGCCCGGGCGGCGCGGACGCCGGGCCCGCTGTCCTCGACCACGACGCAGGCAGCCGGGTCCACCCCCATCCGCCGGGCCGCGTGCAGGAACAGGTCGGGCGCCGGCTTGCCGCGGGCCACCTCGGTGGCGCTGTAGATGCGGCCGGCGAAGCGTGCGTAGAGCCCGGTGCGGCCGAGGGTGTGGCGCATCTTGTCGTGCGAGCCGCTGGAGGCGACGCAGGTCGGCAGGGTGAGGGCGTCGAGGGCTTCGGGCAGGCCGTCGACCGGGGCGAGTCCGGCGTCCACGGCCTCGCGGTGCAGCTCCTCGAACCTCTCCGACCAGATCGCGGCCGTCTCCTGGCCGAGCCGGTCCGCGATCTGCTCCCGGATCGCGGCGTGCGAGCGTCCGATGAACCGGTCGACGACCTCCTCCTCGGTCAGCGGCCACCCCCATGCGGCCCCGAGGGCGACCTGTACGCGTGCGGCGATCCGCTCGCTGTCGACCAGGACCCCGTCGCAGTCGAATATGACGAGTTCTATGGGCTTGATCATCTCCGCAGGATAGGGGCACGGCCGACGCGCCCCCGTGGACACCGGCGGGCCGGAACGCGTCGACGAGCCGGGCGGCGTCGGCCGGATCGAGCTCTGCACCGCCGAGCGCGCCTCCGCGAAGGAGTTCCACGGCAGCGTCCCGTCCCGGGAGACCCGTGACGTGCCCATGGGCGAAGGCCTCGTCCACAGCATCCCCTGCCCTGCCGGCGGGGCAGGGCGGACCGTGCGCGGCGGCATCCGGCAACCGGGCCAGGAGCACCGGGACGCCGGATCGGCCCCCGAACGGCACCCGTACGTCGAGGTCGAGCACTGCGACGCCGCGCTCGCGCGGGCCGCGGAGGCCGGGGCCGCCGTCATCATCCCGGCCGTGGACGCCCCGGGGGTGGGACGCATCGCGAGGGTGCCCGACCCGTTCGGGACGCCGTGCGCGGTCGTCGCCGGCGGCACGGCCTGAACCGGTGGCGGGCTCGCGGGCGGGGACGGCTCAGCCGGCGGGCAGGCGCATGCCGAGCCGGGTGCCCAGGGCGCGGGCGGTGGTGCGCACCTCCTCGCCGGTCCGCCCCTCGGCGACGGCGCCGAGGACGGCGAGGGCGAGCACGGCCTCGCGGTAGGTGAGCACCGGCAGCCGCTCGGGCCCGGCGTCGGCGTCCGCGTCGAGTTCCTCGGCCACGATGTCGGTGTAGAGATCGTCGAGTGTCACGCGGTACCCAACGCGCCGCCCGTCCGTCGGTTACTCCGGCCGGGCGGCCCCGGCCGGAGGGGCCCTCACTCCGGGGGCGCGTCGGCCGGCCGCGCCGTGACGACCCGGTCCGCGTAGCGCGCCAGCCGGGCCCGCAGGTCCTCGCGCGTCAGGCCCTCCGGACCGGCCAGCCGCTCCACGAGATCGGCCCGGGTGGCGGCGAGCAGGGCGTGGGCGGTGAACCCGGGGTCGGTGAGCCCGGGGATCCGCTCCAGCACCGACCGCAGCAGGGCGTGCCAGTCCTCGTAGTGCCCGGCCCGGTAGGGCGTCGTCCCGCCCCCGCCGGCCTCCAGGGCGAGGGCGAGGCGGCGGTTGTCGAGCTTGAAGCACAGCAGCGCGTCGAGGAGGGCGGGTACGCGCTCCTGTGGCGGGGTGCCGGGCCCGAGCGGCACAGGCCCGGCTTCCACGGCCTGGCGGACGGGTTCGAGCCGGGCCTCGTACAGCGCGCGCAGCAGCCCCGCGCGGTCGCCGAAGGCACGGAAGACGGTGCCCTTCCCGACCCCGGCGGCGGCCGCGACGTCGGCCATGGTGAGGTCCTCGGGGCTCTGGGCGCGGGCGAAGAGGGCGTCGGCCGCCTCCAGGACGGCCCGCTGGTTGCGGGCGGCGTCCTTGCGGGTCTTGCGCTCGGGTTCGGGCACGCGGCTCCTCCAATTGAAAAACGGACCCCGGGTCCGTATCTTTGAAGCGGACCCACGGTCCGTATTCTATGAGACGGAGGACAGCCATGCCCGAACCCGGTCTTCCACCCGGACCCGCCCCCACCGCCCCGGCGGAGCTGTACCGCCACGGCCTGCGGCTGCTGCTGGCCGGGGACATCCCCGGCTGGGTGGCCCTGTGGGCCGAGGACGGGGTGATGGAGTTCCCGTTCGCACCCCCGGGACGGCCGCGGCGGCTGGAGGGGCGGGAAGCGGTCGCCGCCTACATGCGCCCCTACCCCGACCACATCGACCTGCACGACTTCCCCGAGGCCGACCTGAGGATCCACGAGACCGCCGACCCGCGGACCATCGTGGCCGAGATGCGCGCCACCGGCCGGCTGGTGCGCAGCGGACGGCCCTACGACATGACGTACATCGCCGTGGTCACCGTCGACGACGGCCGCATCACCGCCTACCGCGACTACTGGAACCCCCTCGCCGTCCTCGAACCCGGCGACGAACCCGCCAGGAGCAGCCGATGACCGCCCCGCACGCCAGCCCCTCGCCGGCGACCGGCACCACCCTCGTCATCGGCGCCACCGGCACCACCGGCAGCCGCGTCACCGCGCGGCTGGCCGCCGCGGGGCACGCGGTCAAGGCGGCCGGACGCAGCGGCGCCGCCGTCGCCGGAGCCGAGCCGGTCCGCTTCGACTGGTACGACCCGGGCACCCACGACACCGCCCTCGACGGCGTCGAGCGCCTCTACGTCATCCCGCCCGTGGGCGATCCCGACCCCGCGGCCTCCGTCCTCCCGTTCCTGCGCCGGGCCCGCGCCCGCGGGGTGCGCCGCGCGGTGCTCCTGAGCGCCTCCTCCATCCCGGAGGGCGGCCCGGCGGCGGGCCGGGTGCACGCCGCCCTGCCGGGCCTCTTCGACGAATGGGCGGTGCTGCGGCCGTCCTGGTTCATGCAGAACTTCACCGGAGACCACCTGCACGCCCGCGGCATCCGGGCCGACGGCGTCCTCGTCACCGCCGCCGGGGGCGGCCGGGTCGGCTTCGTCGACGCCGACGACATCGCGGCCGTGGCGGTCCACGCCCTCACCGACCCGCGGGCTCCCGGCACCGACCTCGTCCTCACCGGCCCCCGGGCCCTGAGCCACGACGACATCGCCGCCGTCCTCACCGAGGTCACCGGCCGGCCCGTGGTCCACCGCCCCCTGCCCCACGCGCAGATGCGCGAGCGGCTCGCCCGGCTGATGCCGCCCGCGTTCGCCGCGATGCTGGCCGACATGGACCGGGCCATCTCCGAGGGGGCCGAGGACCGCGTGACCGACACCGTCGAGCGCCTCACCGGCCGGCCCGCCCGCACCTTCCGCGAGCACGCCGAACGGGCGCTCCTCGAACAGGCCGGGGGTCCGGTCAGCCCGGGTAGGTGATCGAGCCCAGCGGCGGGCAGGCCAGGAGCACGGCGCCGGCGCCGGGACGTTCGACGAAGGCCCGGGCCTCGGCCTCCAGTTGGCGCCGGGTGTCCCGGTCGTCGGCGTGCCGGGCGTCGGACACGGCGCGGGTGTGGTCCCAGGACCCGTCGATGAGGCCGAGGCTGGTGTTGCCCGCACTCCGCCCGAATTCCGCCTTCAACGCCGCCTGCTGGAGGGCGGTCTGGAGCGCGGCCAGCTCGATGCGGGTGATCAGGAGGCCGGGGGTGTGCGGCGCACGGGTCGGCAGGGGGGCCTGCGGGAGCGGGGACACCCCGGTGTCCAGGCGGCCGATGTTGTCGACGGTCGCCTCCCGGGCCTCGCTCACCATGATCTGCATCTCCCGGTGCAGCCAGACGAGTTCCTCGAAGTCGCCCTGGGTGATGCGCATCCGCTCGTACGTGACACGGAAGCGGGGATCCTGGTGCAGCGGCCGTATGGAGGGGATGTGGAGGGCCACGCAGTCGTTGTAGCCGGCCGTCACCGCCGCGTCGAGGTGGTACAGGGCCCGGTTCAGGTCGCCCTGTGCGACGGCCAGGTCGCCGAGGTTCGCGTGGCACGCGGCGGCGAGCCACGCACCGTCGGGGCCGAGCGGCGCGGCCCGGGCGGTCACGTCGTGGAGGCCCGCGGCGAGATCGCCCCGCCGCGGGGCGCCGGCCAGGCAGGTCACCAGCAGATCGTGAAGACGGGCGGTCAGTGAGTCGACGGTGTCGGCCATGGATCTCCTCGGTCGCAACGGGCAAGAACGAAACGGGCGTTCAGGCTAAGCCAGGAGGCCGCGCGTGTGCGCGGCGGTCGGCCCGGGAGGTACCTGCGGCGGACCTACAATGCCGGGGGGCCGTGAACGCGCGGCCCGGGGCGACGACGGGGGACGGAATGACGCTGCTGCGCGCTCGCGCGGCCGGGGCCGCCGCGGTGGGGCCGGCGTGACCCGGCCGGTGCACGGTGCCCTGCACCACGTGGAGATCTGGGTGCCCGCACTGGAGCGGGCCGTCACCTCCTTCGGGTGGCTGCTGGAATCCCTGGGCTACACGCCCTTCCAGAGCTGGAGCGACGGCCGGAGCTGGCGCCTCGGAGCGACCTACCTGGTCTTCGAGCAGTCGCCCGCCCTCACCGCGGAGCGGCACGACCGCTGCCGGCCCGGGCTGAACCACCTGGCCTTCCACGTCGAGGGCCGCGACGCCGTGGACGCGCTGGCCCGCCGGGCGCCGGAACACGGCTGGACCCTGATGTTCCCCGACCGCCATCCGCACGCCGGCGGGGAACGGACCTACGCCGCCTATCTGGAGAACGCGGACGGTTTCGAGGTCGAACTCGTCGCCGTCGACGCACCCGGACCGGCACCGGCGCCCGCGACGCACCAGCCCTGAGCCGTACCGTCCGTCCCGCCGGGTTCCGCCCGGGCCGCCGTCCGGAACCCGGACACCCTCTTCCGCGAAGCCCCTGGCACCGGAGCGCCCGGCCCTCCACAATTGAGCCGAACCGGGCCATGGGGGAGGCGCTGATGAGCCGGGCTCTGCGTGTCGGCATGACGCTGGGCGGTGTCGTGGTGGTGGCGGCGTGCGTGCCGCTGTTCGCCCCGTACTACTCCACCGTCCTGGTGTGGGAGCTGCGCAAGCTCTTCGCCTGGCTGGCCCTGCCGCTGCTGGCCGCGGGCGGCGTCCTGCTGGTCTGGTCGCTCCAGCGGCTCGTGCGCAGGTGGCGCGGCAAGACCGTCGGCCAGAGCGACGTGGCGGCGACCCTCGGCTGTCTGGGTGTCCTCGCCGGCCTCGTCCTCGCGGTCGGGTGGATGATCTACGGCGCGTACCTCCAGGACCGCGCCTACATGCAGGCCACCCAGGTCGTGACGGACCCCGTGCCCGGGCTGGCGCCCCGCGCCCCGTTCCTCGTCGGCAAGGCGCAGGCCGCCCCGCACCTGGGCGATGTCACCGGCGAGATCGCCGACATCACCTATCTGCCCGACTCCGACCGCTTCGCCACCCTCGTCGAGCGGAGCGGCTGGCTGTCGGGGTACGAGGTGGGCCTCGAACAGGACGTCCCGCTCGGCGGCACCAGCCGCTCGCAGCAGCGCTGCGCCTTCGACGTGGACGTGGCGGACGCGCGCATCAGCGGCTGGTTCGACCACAACCTGGGCCGGAAGATCTCCGAGCAGAAGCGCTGGGTCCGCTTCAAGGCCGGCGACGCCTACGTGACCTGCTCGGGCGAGACGCCCATCGTGGTCGTCCCCCTCAAGCGCCAGACCGGGTTCCTCGTCGTCACCGAACGGCCCGCCGGGGTCGCGCTCTACAACGGCCGCACGGGCAAGGTCACCATCACCACCGACACGGAAGCCGTCCCGGGCCCCTCCTACCCCGTCAGCCTCGCCGCCCGGCAGCGGGAGGCGGTCGCCGCCGTCGGCAGCTTCACCGACTGGTGGTTCGAACGCAGCGGCTGGGACGCCTCGGAGGACGGTGCGAACGCGGGCAACGACTCCGAATTCACCCTGCGCTACGGCGACTCGAGCGGACGCAGCGCCTACGTCACCCCCCTCACCCCGCAGGGCGAGGCCAGCTCCGTCGTCGCCGTCGCGACGGTCCCGGCGCACTACCAGGGCAGCGGGCTGGCGCCCCTGACCGTCCACCGGCTCGACCCGACCTGGTCCTCGCCGAAGGCGATCGTCGCCCTGATCAAGGCGGAGTACCGGGACGTCTGCTGCTACAACGACGACCAGGTGTTCGAGGTGGTCCCCACCGGCGGCACCACCTGGACCGCGACGATCGGCAGCGAACAGGACATCCGCTACCGGGTGGAGGGCCGGGGCCAGGTCGCGGGCCGCGAGGCGACCTGCCTGAAGGCCGCCGACGGCACGCTCATCAAGTGCGCGTACGCGGCACCCGGCTCCCCGGAGGAGCAGGAACTCAAACGGCGCGACGAGCAGAAGCAGAAGGACAAACCCCGGACCGATCCACCGGACCTCGGCGACCTCACCGGCTACACCCCCGAGCAGCTGGCCGAACTGAACCGCCGCATCACCGAAGAGGTCAACCGCCGCCTCAAGGGCGGCGGCTGACCGGGACCCCGTCGCCCCGCGACCGCGCGCCCTGATCCGATGGGGCCTGGAGGACGGCGATGCCCAGGGGGCGGGTGCCTGCGGGGAGGCGCCGGGTGGTGCCGTCGGTGAGGTCGACGACCGTCAGCCCGTTCCAGTGGCCCTCGCGCGTGTAGCCGCCGGTGACGTAAGCGGTCCGGCCGTCGCGGGACACCGCGACGTCCTCGTGCGGGCCGTCCAGCGGGTACACGCGCTCCTCGCCGCCGGGCGAGCGGACGGTCAGGGAGGGGCCCCTGCCCTCCTCCACGGCGCCGGTGCCGACGACGAGCAGCCGGCCGTCGGAGGTGAGGGCGGTCCCGTGCTGGTGCGTGTCGGCCGTCATCGGCTCCACCGCGACCGCTCCGCTGCGCGGGTCCACCACGGCGAGCCGCTCCCCCTCGAAGGGCAGCAGCAGCCGGCCGTCCCCCGGGCGGACGACCGCGTAGTGCGGCTTGAGCCAGGAGCCGAGGCCGCCCTCGGTGCCGTACGGGGCGACCTCGATCCGGCGCGCGGCGAGCGTACCGGCGTCGACCACCGTGACGTCGAAGGAGTCGTGGCCCGTCACGTACACCTCGCCGCCGTCCCGGGCGACGTCCACGTCGAAGGGGCGGCGGCCCACGGGCACGGTGGCGGTGACCTTCCGCGCGGCGGTGTCGATCACCTCGAGCACGCCCCGGCGGCCGGGCACGTTGACGCCCACGTACGCGCGCGAGCCGTCCGGCGAGAGCGCGATGCCCATGCCGCCTCCCCGGTACTCGCCGGTGCCGGCGGGACCCGTGCCGGTGGTGTACGGGATCCGGGCCACGCCGGCCCGGGCCCGGGTGTCGACCACCGCCACGCCCTCGGCGGTCGCCACCCAGGCGAGGCCGTCCGGCCCGACGGCCAGCCCGTACGGCGCCGTGCCGACCGTGACGGAGCCGACCGGGCCGCGCCGGGGATCGACGAAGGTGACGGTGTCCGCGCCGAAGTCGGCGACGAGCAGGGTCCCTCCGGGAGTGGGCAGGCCGCCGGGCAGCGGCGTCCCGCTCGGCGCGGGCGGTGCCGCAGCCCGGTCCGCGGCGCTGCCGGAACCGGCGGCCGTGCAGCCGCCCAGCAGGGCGGCCACGGCCGGCACGACGGCCAGCAGCGACCGCGCCCGCCGGCCCGTCCCGGTACGGGTCCGGGGCCGGACCCGGTGGCTCACCGGGCGCTCCGGCCGTCGCGGCCGGAACGCTCCTGCGCCGCGCCGAGGAGCCGCGCCAGGCCGCCGAAGCCGCGCCGCACGGCGTGCTCGTGCGCCGTCACCCCCTGGGAATCGGCCAGCCAGGGGTCCGCTCCGGCGGCGAGCAGCAGCCGGACGACCTCCTCGTGGCGCCGGCCGCCGTCGCCGAGGACGACGGCCTCCAGCAGGGCGGTCCAGCCGAGCCGGTTGACGTGGTCGACGTCGATGTCCGTCTCCGCCAGCACGGCCCGGACGTAGGCGACGTGCCCCCGCTCGGCGGCCGGGATGACGCTGATCCCGCCGAACCGGTTGCGCTGCGTCAGATCGGGCCCGGCCGGGAGCAGCGCCCGCATCATGCGGACGCTGCCGGTCACCCCGGTGACCAGCCAGGGGCTGTCCTCGCGGGAATCGGGGGCGTCGGGGTCGGCGCCGGCGGCGACCAGGACCTCGGCGGCGGCGACGTGGTCGCCGAGCGCCGCGAGCAGCAGCGGTGTGCGGAGTTCCGCGTCACGGGTCTCCGGAGCGGCGCCGGCGGCGAGCGCGGCGCGCACCGCGTCCGCGTCCCCGGCCCTGGCGGCATCGAGCAGCAGTCGGTCGTGCGGGTTCATGCCCCCATCGTGCTCCGGCCCGAAGCGGCCGGGGGTCCCCCCGAGGTCTGCGCCTCCCGGCACACCCGGCCGACCCGCCCGTCATCCGATCGGCTGATCCGCGCGGCACCGCCACCCGCTATGCGTGTTGTCCCGGGACGCCCGGCACCGCACCTCGCCGCGTTGCCGGGGCACCCGGGTACGTCCAGTACCAGGGAGCCTCTCCGCCGTGCGATGCACGGCACCGGACGCCGCGGCCTCGACCGGCGAGACCCGGAAGAGACGGCCTGGCCGCGCCGGTCAAGGGGCCGCCGGCGCCGCGCCCACCGGCGGGTGAACCGCCTCCGAAGATCGCTTCCGGGTGCGGCGGGCAGGTCCAGACTGGCCCCGTCAAGCCCCGGCCGGCCGGGGCGCCCCGTGACGGAAGGCGGACGGAACCCATGGCGAACGGCACGGTGCTGCTGGCCCTGCGCGAGGACCCCCTCGGCGGCGGGGTGAGCGCCGAACAACTGCGCCGGATCGGCAAGGAACTCGAGGCCCGCGGACTGGAGCTGCGCCGGGCCGCCGATGCGCGGGACGCCCGGGCGATGCTCCAGACGGAGGCGGGCATCGCCGCCGCGGTGGTGGCCTGGGAGCTGCCGCGCCCCCCGGCGGCCGCCCCGGCCGCGGACGCGCCCGACGTGCCCACCGGCGGGGCCGAGGTCCTGGACCGGATCCGGCACCGCTTCAAGGACCTGCCGGTCTTCCTCCTGATGACCGACAGCTCCGACCACGACCTGGAGCACCTGCCGCTGTGGGTGTCGGAGACCGTCGTCGGCTACATCTGGCCGCTGGAGGACACCCCCGCCTTCATCGCCGGCCGGGTCGCGGCCGCCGCCCACACGTACACGAAGGAGCTCCTGCCGCCGTTCTTCCGCGCCCTGCGCCGCTTCGAGGACGCCCACGAGTACTCCTGGCACACCCCGGCCCACTCCGGCGGGGTGGCGTTCCTGAAGTCCCCGGCGGGGCGGGCCTTCTTCGACTACTACGGCGAGCGGCTGTTCCGTACGGACCTGTCCATCTCCGTGGGCGAGCTCGGCTCGCTCTACGAGCACTCCGGGCCCATCGGCGAGGCAGAGCGCAACGCCGCCCGCGTCTTCGGCGCCGAGCGCACGTACTTCGTGCTGCACGGGGACTCCACCTGCAACCGGATGGTGGGCCACTACAGCGTCACCTCCGACGAGATCGCCCTGGTCGACCGCAACTGCCACAAGTCCGTCCTGCACGGCCTGGTCGTCTCCGGCGCCCGCCCCGTCTACCTCGTGCCCACCCGCAACGGCTACGGACTGGCCGGCCCCGTGCCGCCCACCGCCACCGACCCGGCCGCGGTCGCCGCCCGCATCGCCGCCAACCCCCTCGCCGCGGGAGCGGTCTCACCGGACGCCCAGTACGCGGTCGTCACCAACTCCACCTACGACGGCCTGTGCTACGACACCCCCGCCACCGCCCGGGCCCTGGCGGCCAGCACGCCCCGCCTGCACTTCGACGAGGCGTGGTTCGCCTACGCCCGCTTCCACCCCCTCTACCGGGGCCGCTACGGCATGGCCGTGGGCCCGGACACCTTCGAGGGCGCCGACCGGCCCACCGTGTTCGCCACCCACTCCACGCACAAGCTGCTCGCCGCGCTGTCCCAGTGCGCCATGGTCCACGTACGGCCCGCGCCCCGGGCGCCCGTCCAGCACGAGCGCTTCAACGAGGCGTTCATGATGCACGGCACCACCTCCGCCTTCTATCCCGGCATCGCCTCCCTCGACGTGGCGACGGCCATGATGGACGGGCCGCAGGGCCGGTGGCTGATCGACGAGGCCGTCACCGAGGCGATCCGCTTCCGGCAGGCCGTCGTCCGCACCGGCCGCCGCATCGCGGAAGCGGGCGACCGCCCCGACTGGTTCTTCGGCGTCTGGCAGCCCGATACGGTCACCGACCCCGCCACCGGTACGCGCGTCGCCTTCGCCGACGCGCCCGCCGGCCTGCTGGCCGCCGAGCCCGCCTGCTGGCAGCTCGAACCCGGCGCCGCCTGGCACGGATTCCCCGACCTGACCGACGGCTACTGCCTCCTCGACCCCGTCAAGGTCACCCTCACCTGCCCCGGCGTCAGCGCCGCCGGCGAGACCCTGCCGTGGGGCATCCCCGCCCGGGTCCTCACCGAGTACCTCGCGGGCCGCGGCATCGTGGTCGAGAAGACCGACAGCTACACCACCCTCATCCTGTTCTCGATGGGGATCACCAAGGGCAAATGGGGCACCCTCATGGACGCCCTGATGGACTTCAAGGCCCTCTACGACGCCGACGCCCCGCTGGACCGGGTCCTGCCCACCCTCACCGAGCGCCACCCCGGCCGCTACCGGGACACCACCCTGCGCCACCTGTGCGCCCGGATGCACGAGCACCTCACCCGCGGCGCCTTCATCCGGGCGCTGGACGAGGCCTTCCAGGAGCTCCCCGAGCCCGTGCACCCGCCCCGGCACTGCTACCAGCAGCTCATCCGGGGCGGTACCGAGCGCCTGCGCCTGGCCGATGCCGCCCACCGGATCGCGGCCGCCATGGTGACCGTCACCCCGCCCGGCATCCCCGTCCTGATGCCCGGCGAATCGCTCGGCGGCCCGGACGGCCCGCTGCTGCGCTACCTGGGCGCCCTGGAGGCCTTCGACCGGGCCTTCCCCGGCTTCGGCAGCGAGGCCCACGGCGTCACCGTGGACCCGGAGACGGGCGACTACCTGATCGAGTGCCTGCGCACACCGCGGTAGCCGGCCGGCACCGGGCCGGCGGCCCGCGCGGAACGCACCGCGCCGGCTACCGGCCCGGCCGGCCGGACCGTGCGACGGCCCGCCCGCCTTCGACGAGGGGGGTGAGGCCGTCGAGGAGCGTGGCGAGGCCGAGCTCGAAGAGCGCGTCGAGACGCAGGTCGTAGCCCTGCTCGAAGGCGCCGACCACCTTGGCGAAGGCCGGGAAGCGGCCGGATTCCATCAGCTCCCGCAGGACGGGGGTCCGGCTGTCCATCCACTCGTCCTCCGTCTGGCCCGTGGCGGCCTGGGCGTGCGCCTCCATCTCCAGGTGCGCGGCCAGGCCCTGGACGTGGCTGTAGAGCAGGACGTGGATGTCGAAGAGGGTGGTGGGGTCGAGGCCGTGGCCGTCGAGGGCGCCCAGCACCCACTCGCCGTGCACCAGCAGATTGGGCACGAGCAGCGGGCGGGTCAGGGTGCCGGTCTGCGCCAGCCACGGGTGCCTGCGGTACAGGCCCCACAGGGTGCGGGCGCCCAGCTCGACGCGGGCGCGCCAGTCCCCGGGGGCGTCCGCGTCGTAGGAAGCCTCGCCGAACGCGGCGTCGGCCATGTGCAGGACGAGGTCCTCCTTGCTCGGGACGTACCGGTAGGTCGCCATGGCGGCGACGCCGAGCCGGGCCGCGACGCCGCGCATGGTCAGGGCCGACAGCCCCTCGGCGTCGGCGATCCCGATGGCGGTGCGCACGATCCGCTCCAGGCTCAGCTCCTGCTCGGGGCGGGCGGAGGGCGCGGGCGGCCTGCGGGCCGGGAGGGCGGGGGCGGCGGGCGCCGGCCCGGCGACCACCGTGCCGATCCGCGGCCGGGCCTCGACGAGCCCCTCCAGGCGCAGGGCGGCCAGGGCCTTGGTGGCGGTGGCGAGCGCGACCCCCCACTCCCCGGCGATGCGCCGGGTCGAGGGAACCCGGTCCCCGGGAGTCAGCTCGCCGTCCGCGATGCGCCGGCGGATCGCGGCGGCGATGCGCAGGTAGGGCGGATCGCCGGCCGGCCCCGTGGCCTTCGTCACGTCCCGCCTCCTTCCTCTCCTGTACTAGTGCAGAAGGTAGCAGCCGAAACGCCGATCGGGCCTCTGCCTGTGCTAGTACACCTCATCAGAAGGGCAGTTGAAGGAGCTTCGTGTACGCCGTACGTTCCGTTGTGTACGCCGTACGTACCACGGGAGGGTTCCCCAAGCAGACCGTACTCGTCTCCGGCGGCGGCATCGCCGGCCCCGTCCTCGCCCACTGGCTGCGCCGCCACGGCTTCGCGCCGACCGTGGCCGAGCGCGCCCCGGGCCGCCGCCCCGGCGGACAGGCCGTGGACGTCCGCGGCGTGGCGCTCGACGTGGTGGAGCGGATGGGCCTGCTGGAGGAGGCCCGGAGCGTACGGACCCGGATGCGCGGCATGTCGGTCCTCGGCCCCGACGGCCGCGAGGTGCACCGCACCACCGAGGCGACCTTCAGCAGCGGCCGGCTGGACAGCGGGGACGTCGAGCTGCTGCGCGAGGACCTGGTGCGGCTGGTGCACGAGCGCACCCGCACGGAGGTGGAGTACGTGTTCGGCGACGGCGTCACCCGGCTCGACGAGGACGGCACCGGTGTCCGCGTCGGCTTCGAGCACGGGCCGTCCCGCACCTTCGACCTCGTCGTCGGCGCCGACGGCCTCCACTCGGCGGTGCGGCGCCTGGCCTTCGGCCCGGAGGAGCGCTTCGCCCACCACCTCGGCAGCTACCTCTCGGTGTTCAGCGCGGACAACTTCCTCGGCCTGGACGACTGGCAGATGTGGCTCCAGGACGGCGAGTCGGGGTTCGGCATCATGCCCCTACGCGACAACACCGAACTCCGGATCGCCTTCGGCTTCGTGTCGGCCCCCCTCGGCCGCGAGCTCGCGGACGGCGACGGGCTGCGCCGGATCGTCGCGGACCGGCTCGCGTCGATGCGCTGGGAGGGGAGCCGTCTGGCGCGGGCCGCCCGGACGGCCCCCGACTTCTACTGCGACGCCATGGCCCAGATCCGGGACCGCTGGTCACGGGGCCGGGTGGCCCTGCTCGGGGACGCGGGCTACTGCCCTTCCCCCCTTTCGGGCCAGGGCACCAGCCTGGCGCTCGCGGGCGCCTACGTCCTGGCCGACTGCCTCGCCCGGGCGGGCGGGGACCACCACACGGCGTACGCCGCGTACGAGCGGCGGATGCGCCCCTTCGTCACCCCCAACCAGGCCCTGGCCACCGAGAACCCCGGCGGACCGGCCTCGGAGGAATCCGTCGCGCACGCCAAGAACGCCCTCGCGCTCGACGGCTGACCGGCCTGGCCCGCCCCCGGTCGGCGAAGGCGGGCCCCGGCCGCCGGGGCGAGCCCCGAGATCGCACGCCCACGGGGTACAACCGTTTCTGCGGGGCACACGAGACGCACGGGGTGTGCACGACGCGGACGAAGGGAACGGGCATGCGCAGCGTGGGCGTGGAGGAGGAACTGCTGCTGGTCGACGCCGGGACGGGGGAGCCGCTCGCCCTGTCGGCCGCCGTGATGTCGGCCGCCTCCCGCGAGGGGAACGCGGACAACGGCACGCAGGACGGGGCGCTGGAGACGGAGCTCAAGTGCGAGCAGGTGGAGTTCGCCACCCGCCCCGTGCTGCGGATGGGCGAACTGGCCGAGGAGATCCTCCGCTGGCGCACCCAGGCCGCACGGCACGCCGCCGAGGCGGGCGGGGCCGTCGCCGCACTGGCCACGTCCCCGCTGCCGGTCCGGCCGTCCACGATGGCCGGCGAACGCTACCGCTGGGTGAGCCGGCAGTTCGGCCTCACCGCGCAGGAGCAGCTGACCTGCGGCTGCCACGTCCACGTCTGCGTCGAGTCGGACGAGGAGGGCGTGGGCGTACTGGACCGCATCCGCCCCTGGCTGCCGGTCCTGACCGCCCTCAGCGCCAATTCGCCCTTCTGGCAGGGCCAGGACAGCGGGTACGCCAGCTACCGCAGCCGCGTGTGGAACCGCCTGCCCTCGGCCGGCCCCACCGAGGCCTTCGGCAGCGCGGAGGGCTACCACGGGCAGGTGCGCGACATGCTCTCCACCGGCGTCCTGCGCGACGACGGCATGGTCTACTTCGATGCCCGCCTCTCCGCCGCCTATCCCACGGTCGAGGTCCGCGTCGCCGACGTCTGCCTCGAACCCGACACCCCCGTCCTGCTCGCCGCCCTGGTCCGCGCCCTGGTGGACACCGCCGCCCGCGCATGGGGCGCCGGGCTGCCGCCGGCCCGCATCGGCGTCGGCCTGCTGCGGCTCGCCTCCTGGCAGGCGGCCAAGTCGGGCCTGGACGGCCCGCTGCTCGACCCCCGCACCATGAGCCCCGCCCCGCCCGCGGCGGTCCTCGACGTACTGCTGGACCACGTCCGGGACGCGCTCGACGAGAACGGCGACCTCGAACGCGTTCGCCAGGGGGTGGCGCGCCTGCTCGACCGCGGCAACGGGGCCCGCCTCCAGCGCCGGCTCATGAGCACGACGGGCGATCTGCGGGCCGTGGTGGCCGAGTGCGCCCGCCTCACCACGCCGCCGGCCGCGTAGCCGGCCCGTACGACGTTCGAACCGGAACATTCCGGGTAGAAGGGTCTGTCCGGTACCCACCCCATGCCCGACCCCGACGCGGCCGGGCGGGGCCCCGGGACTCCGACGAGGCGGTGACACCGATGTCCCAGTGCAAGATCCCCGACTACCGCACCGGCCACCGCGGCCGGCACTGGACCCATGCCCTGCGCAGCGCCCAGAAGGCCGGAGCGGTCGTCGTCACGGACGAGACCGGCGAAGCGGTCCGCTACAGCGGCGAGCGCAGCGGACCCGGCCGCTTCCGCCCCTGGCTGACCGACAAGGGCGAGCGCTACGACAGCCACGACGTCCACCCCGAGTGGTGACGGGGGAGTCCCCGGGTGCGCCCCGCGCGGGCCGGGGCGCGGCTCAGTGCGGGCCGGGGCGCGGCTCAGTGCGCGACGACCGGGTCCGCCGCGAGCCGGGACCCGTCGATCTCCGCCCAGACCACCTTGCCCCGCTCATGGGTCTCGCAGCCCCAGCGGTCGGACAGCCGCTCGATGATGTGGAGCCCGTGGCCGCCCGGGATGCCGGGCCGGGGCGGGGTGTCGCGGCGCGGCAGGGCCGTGGAGCCGTCGGACACCTCGATCCGCAGGGCTTCACCGCGGGTGAGGGCGAGGTGCAGGCAGCCACCCGCGTGCAGAGCGGCGTTGGTCACCAGCTCGGAGACGACGAGCAGTGCGTCCTCCGCGCTCTCGGTCCCGTCCCACTCCCAGTCCCGCAGGGCCCGCCGCGCGAAGTCGCGGCCCTTCGCGACCTGGCCCCGGACACCGTCCAGTGCCAGGTGGCGGCGCTGGCGCGGGGCCGTGTGCGGCTGCGGCGGACGGGCGGTCGGCGATCCGCTGCTCGTCACTGTGCTCTCACCCTCACCGTTGCATGGTTCCCTTCTCGTGGCGGCCGTACGGGCCCCGGCTGGTTCCGTCGCTGTGCGCACCGTACGCACCTGCCCCCGCCCGCGGCGGGGACACCCGGCGGGCCGTGTTCGAGGGGCACTTCGAGTGCCCGACAGTGTACGGGGGCGCGCGGTTCCCGGGCGGCGGCCACGGGCGGTCCCGGCAGCGGGCCGGAGCGCGGGAAGCGGGTCCGCCGGCGCCCCCTACCGGGCGAGCATGCCCTCCCGCAACCGTCCCAGGACGCGGGAGAGCCGCCGTGAGACCTGCATCTGCGAGATGCCGAGCACGGCGCCTATCTCCGACTGGGTCTTCTCCTGGCCGAACCGCATGCGCAGGATGAGCCGGTCCCGGGGATCCAGCTCCCGCAGCAGGGGGGCCAGGGTGTGGAAGTCCTCGAACAGCTCCATGGCGGGGTCCGGGTCCCCGAGCTTCTCGGCCAGGGGGCGCGCCGGCCGGCCCGTCCCCCGGGTCCCGTCCTCCTCGCAGGCGAGGTCCAGGGAGCCGCTGGTGTACCCGTTCGCGGCGATCAGACCGTCCATCACCTGCTCCTCGGGCAGCCCGAGGTGCCCGGCGAGCTCCCTGACCGTCGGGGCCCGCTTCAGCGCGTCGGTGAGGACCTCCTGGGCCTTGGCCAGCTCGGTGCGCAGCTCCTGGAGGCGGCGCGGGACGTGGACGGCCCAGGTGGTGTCGCGGAAGTGCCGCTTGATCTCACCGGTGATGTACGGGAGCGCGAGCGTGGAGAACTCCACCTCGCGGGCGGGGTCGTAGCGGTCGATGGCCTTGATCAGGCCGATGGTGCCGACCTGGACGATGTCGTCCATGTCGACCCCGCCCCCGGCCGCCCGGGACCGGAAGCGGCGGGCGGCGTACTGGACGAGGGAGAGGTTCATCTCGATGAGGGTGTTGCGGACGTACTGGTGCTCCCGCGTCCCCTCCTCCAGGGAACGCAGCCGGACCAGGAACAGCCGCGACAACTCCCGGGCGTCCGCGGGGGAGAGCTCCCGCGCCTCCTCCACCCGTGGGAGCGCTCCCGCCGGCGGCGTTCCCTCCGCGGCCGGGGCGCAGGCCGGAGCCTGGCGGTCCGTCGGACGAACGGGGTTCACTACTGCGGCCGAACGGGACATGGTGGCCGTTCCCTCCCTGTGGTCGATGGCTGCCGCGGCCGCTCCTGCCCCGGGTTCGGCGTCGTACACCTGCCGATCGCGGCCCGTTCGGTCCGCAGTGCGGCCGGGCCGGGGCGCGGCCCCCGGCGCGACGACCGTGCATACTCCCTTCCGGAACACGTACGGTGACGTCCGGGGAGGCGGAGATGGCCGGAGCGCAGGACGCGCGGAGCGGCGGCGTGGCGGGGGAGGGCCATCGGGCCGGAGCCGGCCGGGTCGTCGTGGCGCGCGGAGAACTCGACCAGGACACCCTGGCGCCGCTGGAGGAGGCCCTGACCGCCGCCGCGCACCGGTACCCCCTGGTGGTCCTGGACGCGGGCGCCGTCACCTTCGGCGACTCCTCCTTCCTGAACCTGCTCCTTCGGGTGCACCGCATGACCGTCCTGCGGATCGCCGCCCCGGGACGCCAGTTGCGCCGTCTGTTCGCCCTGACCGGCGCGGACACGGTCCTCGCGCAGTACCCCGGAGTCCGGGAGGCGCTGGCCGGCTGACGGCCGCGGGGTGCCGCGGCGGGGGTTAGCCTTCCCCCCGTCAGGGACGGCGAGAGTGAGGTTGGCGATGGCTGAGCGGACCGGCGCGGCTGCGGCGGGCGGAGCCCCGGTGGAAGGGGGCGGGGGCGGCATCACCGAGTCGGAGCTGCGCCTGCTGCTGGCGGGGCTGACGGCCGTGCGCGACGGGGATTTCCGTACGCGGCTGCCCGACGCGGCGGACGGGCTCCTCGGGGAGATCGCCACGGTCTTCAACGGGATGGCCAACCAGCTGTCGCTGTTCACGTCCGAGGTGACGCGGGTGGCCCGCGAGGTCGGCACGGAGGGGACCCTGGGGGGCCAGGCGGACGTCCCCGGGGTCGGCGGAGCCTGGCTGGACCTGACGGATTCGGTCAACTTCATGGCCGGAAACCTCACCGACCAGGTCCGCAACATCGCCCAGGTCGCCACGGCCGTCGCCAAGGGCGACCTCTCCCAGAAGATCACCGTCACCGCGCGCGGGGAGATCCTGGAGCTGAAGACCACGATCAACACGATGGTCGACCAGCTCTCGGCGTTCGCCGACGAGGTGACGCGCGTGGCCCGCGAGGTCGGCACCGAGGGAAACCTGGGAGGCCAGGCCACCGTCCGCGGGGTGTCCGGGACCTGGAAGGACCTCACCGACAACGTCAACGTCATGGCGTCGAACCTGACGGGCCAGGTCCGCTCCATCGCCCAGGTCGCCACCGCCGTCGCCCGCGGGGACCTCTCGCAGAAGATCGACGTGGACGCGCGCGGGGAGATCCTGGAGCTGAAGACCACGATCAACACGATGGTCGACCAGCTCTCCTCGTTCGCCGCCGAGGTCACCCGCGTGGCCCGCGAGGTCGGCAGCGAGGGCCGCCTCGGAGGCCAGGCCGAGGTCGAGGGCGTCTCCGGCACCTGGAAGCGGCTCACCGAGAACGTCAACGAGCTCGCCGGGAACCTCACCCGCCAGGTGCGCGCCATCGCCGCCGTCACCAGCGCCGTCGCCGAGGGCGACCTCACCCGCTCCATCACCGTGGAGGCCCCGGGCGAGATGGGCGACCTCAAGGACAACATCAACTCCATGGTCGGCTCCCTGCGCGAGACCACCCGGGCCAACCAGGAACAGGACTGGCTCAAGTCCAACCTGGCCCGGATCTCCGGCCTGATGCAGGGCCACCGCGACCTCGCGGTCGTCGCCGAGCTCGTCATGGACGAGCTCACCCCGCTGGTCGCCGCCCAGTACGGCGCCTTCTACCTGGCGGAGGACACCCCCCGGGGCACGATGCTCAGCCTCGTCGGCTCCTACGGCCGCCCCGCCCGCGACGGGGTCGCCGAACGCTTCGCCCTCGGCGACTCGCTCGTCGGGCAGGCCGCCCGCAGCCGCCGCACCATCGCCAGCGACCAGGTCCCCGCCGACTACGTCATCTCCTCCGGACTCGGCCGCACCACGCCCGGCAGCCTGATGATCCTGCCGATCGTCGTCGACGACCAGGTCCTCGGGGTGATCGAACTCGCCTCGTTCTCGGCCTTCACCCCCGTACACCGCGACTTCCTCGGCCAGTTGATGGAGACCGTCGGCGTCAACGTCAACACCATCGTCGCCAACGCGCGCACCGACGAGCTCCTCGGGGAATCCCAGCGCCTGACCGCCGAGCTCCAGGCCCGGTCCGCCGAACTCCAGGCCCAGCAGTCGGAGTTGCAGCGCTCCAACGCCGAACTGGAGGAGAAGGCGGCCCTGCTGGCCAGCCAGAACCGCGACATCGAGGCCAAGAACCTGCAGATCGAACAGGCCCGGCAGGAACTGGAGGACCGCGCCCAGCAGTTGTCGCTGGCCTCCACGTACAAGTCGGAGTTCCTCGCGAACATGAGCCACGAGCTGCGCACGCCGCTCAACAGCCTGCTCATCCTGGCCCAGCTCCTGGCCCAGAACCCCAGCCGCAACCTCACCCCGAAGCAGGTCGAGTACGCGGGCATCATCCACTCGGCCGGCTCCGACCTCCTCCAGCTGATCAACGACATCCTCGACCTCTCCAAGGTCGAGGCGGGCAAGATGGACATCCACCCCGAACGGGTCGACCTGCACCAGCTGCTGGACTACGTCGAGGCCACCTTCCGGCCCATGACCACCCAGAAGAGCCTCGACTTCACCGTCACCACCGCCCCCGACGCGCCGGCCGACCTCCTCACCGACGACTCCAGGCTCCGCCAGATCCTGCGCAACCTGCTGTCGAACGCCGTCAAGTTCACCGAGCGCGGCGGGGTCGAGCTGCGCATCGAGCGGGCCTCCGACGCCGAGGTCCCCGCCGGGCTGCTCCACCGCGGCAGCATGATGGCCTTCCGCGTCCGCGACACCGGCATCGGCATCCCCGAGCAGCAGCTGGAGTCCGTGTTCGGCGCCTTCCAGCAGGCCGACGGCACCACCAGCCGCAAGTACGGAGGCACCGGCCTCGGCCTCTCCATCACCCGGGAGATCGCCCAGCTGCTGGGCGGGGCGGTGACCGCCGAGAGCACCCCCGGCCAGGGCAGCACCTTCACCCTCCACCTCCCCGTCCACCACGCGGACTTCGAGGAACGTCCCGCGCCCCTTCCCGCGGCGGCCCGCGCCGCCGCGTACGAACTGCCCGAGCCGCGGCGGGGGAGCGGCCCGGGGACCGCCGGCGGGCGGCCGCGGCAGACCCGCCGCCTCCTCGTGATCGAGGAACGCCCGAACGGCCTGCTCTCCCTCGTCGCCGAGAGCGCCGAGCGCGACCTCGTACCGCGCCGGGCGGGGGTGGGGGCCGAGCAGGAGGCGGGCGTCCAGGTGGTGGGCGCCACCAGCGCGCGAGAGGCCGCCGCGGTCCTGGCGTCCGGGCCGTTCCACTGCGTCGTCCTCGAACTCGACATGGCCGGCGGCGAGGCCATGAGGTTCCTCGACGCGCTGGACGGGGACCCGGCGTTCGGATCGCTGCCGGTCCTGGCCCACGACAACCCTCGCCTCGACACCGGCCGCGAACGGGCCCTGCGCGAGCGCGCCGCGTCCCGCCGCGTGGAGCTGCTGAGCAGCCTGGACGAGCTGCGCGAACGCATCGTGCTGCACCTGTCCGCCGACCGGCCCGGGGAGGCGGCCGCCCCCGCGGACGGGCGGGCGCGGGCCGAGCGCACCCCCCGGACCCCCGACGGGGAGCTCACCGGGCGCACCGTCCTGGTCGTCGACGACGACGCGCGCAACCTGTACGCCCTCAGCGGCATCCTCGAACTGCACGGCATGCGCGTGCTCCACGCCGAGGACGGCCGCAAGGGCATCGAGACCCTCACGCGCAACCCCGGCATCGACCTCATCCTGATGGACGTGATGATGCCCGAGCTCGACGGCTACGCCGCGACGGAGGAGATCCGCGGCATGCCCGCCCACGCCCGGCTGCCGATCATCGCGGTCACGGCCAAGGCGATGCCCGGCGACCGGGAGAAGAGCCTCGCCGCCGGGGCGAGCGACTACGTCACCAAACCCGTGGACGCCGGCGACCTGATGGACCGGGTCCGACACTGGCTGACCACCGACCCGGGCCGCCTCCACGAGGGGCCGGCCGCACGGTGACCCCCTTCGACGCCTCCCACCCCGGCGAACGGGCGGACGGGGCGGTGGCCGGCGACCGCCCGCCGCCCTCCGTCCCCCGGCAGGCACCCACCCCCCTGGGCCGGCTCGTCGCCACGGTCGAGCGCCTGCGCCGGGAGGTCCGGGAAGCGCACGCGGCCGCCGACGGCCGGGCCCTGGTCGAACTGGCCAAGGGCATCCTCATGGGGCGGCTGGACTGCACCCCCGCCGCCGCGGCCCGCCAGCTCGACGAACTCTGCCGCGAGGCCGGGCTCTCCCCCCTCGAACTCGCCGCCGACATCGTCAACGAGGCGGCCCTCGACCACGTCAGCGAGATCGCGGCCGAGTTCGTCGAACGCACCGCGACGGCGCGGCCGGCCCCGCGGGACGCCACCGTGGGCGTACGCCTGCGCACCGCCGAGAGCGGAGCGCTCGCCGCCGCCGACACCCAGGCCGTGGCCGAGTCGCTGCTGGCCAACGCCCTGACACCGCTGGGGGCGGTCGCCGTGGCCGTGTGGGCCGCGGCCCCCGACGGCTCGCTCGCCCTCGCCGGCCACGCCGGCTTCCCCGCCGAGGAGGCCGCGCGCTGGCGCCACGTACCCCCGGGCGTCGCCACCGTCCCCCGCCTCGCCCTGCGCGAGCGCGCCGCCGTGACCCTCGCCGACCCGGAACGCGAGGGCCTGCCCTCCGTCGGTTACCTGCAATGGCCGCGTGGCGGCCGGATGGCCGTACCGGCGGGGACGGGCGGCCGGGTGCACGGGGTGCTCGAAGTGGTGTGGCCGCACCCCCTGGCGCCGCTGCCGCCGCAGATCCACCGCCAGGTCGAGGCACTGGCCGAGCTCTGTGCCCACACGCTGGACACGGCGCCCCCGCCCGCCGTCGCACCGGAGGGGCTCCTGCCCGACGTCTCGGAGCTCATCGACCTCGCCGAGGGGCTGCACGACCCCACGGTCGTCCTGACCCCCGTACTCGATCCGGACGGCCGGCTGGCCGATTTCCGCATCCGCCACGTCAACAGCCGCTTCGCCGACCCCGCGGGCCGCCCCCGCGCCGACGTGAACGGCGCCCTGCTCCTGGAGGCCTACCCCACGGCCGCGGGCGACAACGGCCTCTTCGGCATCGTCGAGCGGGTGCACGCCACAGGCGAGCCGTTCCGCGCCGAACGCGTGGGCCTGACCTCGTTCGTCGACCAGATCCCGCTGACCTCGGTCGCGGACATCAGCGTCAGCCGGCACGGCGCCGCCGTCCTGCTGATCTGGCGGATCGAGGACGAGACCGCCCGGCTCGCCAACCTCCTCCAGCACGCCCAGCGCCTGGGCCGCATCGGCGGGTTCGAGGAGAACCTCGCCACCGGCGGGATCACCTGGAACTCCGAGCTCTACGCCCTCCACGGGCTGCCGGGCACCGCGTCCCCGGTACCCCTGCGGGACCTGCCCGCGCACGCCCACCCGGACGACGCCGCGGCCCTCGGACGCTTCCTGCGCGCCGTCCTGCGCTACCGGCGCCCCGCCTCCGTCAACCTGCGGCTCAGGCGCTCCGACGGGATCCTGCGCCACATCAGGGTCGTCGCCGAGCCCGTCCTCGACTCCGCCCAGCGGCTGCACGGCGTCCGCGGCGCCTGCCAGGACATCTCCGCGCAGCACTGGACCGAGGTGGCCCTCGCCGCGACCCGCGACCAACTCGCCCTCACCGAGGCCGAATCGGCCGAACGCAACCGCCTCGCCCTCCAGCTCCAGCACGCCATCATGCCCCCCGAGCACCACGTCGAGGCGCCGGGACTGCGCGTGGCGGTGCGCTACCGCCCCGCGGAGACGGAGTCCCTGGTCGGCGGCGACTGGTACGACACCCTGGTCCTGCCCTCCGGCCTGATCATGCTCTCCGTCGGCGACGTCGCAGGACACGGCATCGAGGCGGCCACCGGGATGGTCGTCCTGCGCAACGCCCTGCGCGGCCTCGCCGTCACCGGCGCGGGCCCCGGCCAGCTGATGTCCTGGCTCAACACGGTCACCCACCACCTGACCAAGCAGGTCACCGCGACGGCCGTCTGCGGCCTCTACGACCCCCGTACCCGGGTCATGCGCTGGGCGCGCGCCGGCCACCTGCCGCCCGTACTCGTCCGCGGGGGCGGGGCCGAGGCCCTCCCCCTGATCGAGGGCCTGCTCCTCGGCGCCCTGCCCGACGTCTCCTACGCCGAGCAGGAGGTCGGGCTCGAACCGGGCGACACACTCCTGATGTTCACGGACGGCCTGGTCGAACGCCGGGACGCCTCGGTACAGGACTCCCTGGCCCATCTGCTGGACACGGTGGCCTCGGCGGCCGACGACCTGGACGGCCGGCTCGACGGGCTGCTCACCGAGAGCTGGTCCGACACCGACGACGACACCTGCGTCATCGGAGTACGGGTCGACTGACGGGCGCGGATGCGGTCCGCCGGAAGGAGGAGGACGCTGGGAGGGCAAGAGCCGCCTAAGGAGGACGCGATGTCGATCGTCGACAAGCTCAAGGGACTGCTCGGCCAGCACCCCGACAAGGCCAAGGAAGCCGTGGACCGCGGGGGAGACATGATCGACGAGCGGACGGGGAGCAAGTACTCCGACAAGGTCGACACGGGTCAGGAGAAGGCGAACGAGTACATCGACCGCAACAAGCCGCAGCAGCCCTGAAGCCGGGCACCGGGACGCCTCCCCCGTCCGGCAGAAGAGGGCCAGGACGTCCTCCACCCGCGCGTAAACCGGTGTCCGGGCCGCTGCCCGCGACCCTAGGCTGCGCCCGTGGAGACCACTTACGAACGCGTCGAGCCGACGCATCCGACCCATGCGGAGCACCTGGTCGACTTCCTCTCCGGCGACACCTGGCCGTTCCACGCCGTGGACGTCGTGGCCCGGGACCAGGCCCGCCGGTGGGTCGAGGACGGCCGCTACGACGGCCCGGACAACCGGGCCTTCTGGATCGTCCGGGCCGGCGAGCGGGCCGGACTCGTCCGGCTGACGGACCTGCAGGACGACACACCGCTGTTCGACCTGCGGATCCGCTCGCAGCACCGGGGGCGGGGCCTGGGCGGACAGGCGCTGGCCTGGCTCACGGGCCACGTGTTCACCGCGTTCCCGCAGGTCCGCCGGATCGAGGCCACCACGCGGCAGGACAACACCGCGATGCGCCGCGCCCTCCGGCGCAGCGGCTACGTGAAGGAGGCCCACTACCGCGACGCCTGGCCGGCGGCGGACGGCCGGGTGCGCGACGCGGTCGGCTACGCGGTCCTGCGCCGGGACTGGCTCTCGGGCACCACCACGGTCCCCGACTGGGACGACGAGCCCGGTGCCACGGGCGGGGGCCGGGAACGGTGAACCCCAGCTGAGGGGTGGGCCGGTCCCGGCGGGCGTCCGGAGGGCGATCTTGGCGGGGCGCCCCCAGAATGTCCACGAAAGGGGTGACGGGCCATGACGGACGGGAGAGCCGGGCGCATCGCGGAGTTCGTCGAGCCGCTGCGGGTGGAGCCCGGGTCCACGGTGGACCTGGAGCGGGACTTCGACCCCCGCTACAAGGGCGGCATGAAGAAGCGCGAAGGCGTCGAGCTGCTGCGGACCGGGGTGTCGCTGCTCGCCGAGTACCAGGATCGGCTGGCCGCCCAGGACACGTACGGCGTCGTGCTCTGCCTCCAGGCCCTCGACGCCGGGGGCAAGGACGGAACGATCCGCCACGTCATGAGCGGGGTCAACCCCCAGGGCGTCCGCGTCAGCAGCTTCAAGGTGCCGTCCGCGGAAGAGCTCGACCACGACTACCTGTGGCGCTACGCCCAGAGGCTGCCCGCACGCGGCGAGATCGCGATCTTCAACCGTTCGCACTACGAGGAGGTCCTCGTCGTGCGGGTCCACCCGGAGGTCCTCCTGCGGCAGCATCTTCCGGAGCACGGGCCCGGACGGGGCGTCGGAGACGACATCTGGGACCGCCGCTACCGGGAGATCAACCGGTGGGAGCGCTACCTCACGGACAACGGGTTCAAGGTGGTGAAGGTCTTCCTGAACCTGTCCAAGGAGGAGCAGCGCATCCGCTTCCTGAAGCGGATCGACCTGCCGGAGAAGAACTGGAAGTTCTCCGCCGCCGACGTCCGCGAGCGGCGCCGGTGGGACGACTACCAGAAGGCGTTCTCCGAGATGCTCTCCGCCACCAGCACGCGGTGGGCGCCGTGGTACGTCGTACCGGCCGACCGGAAGTGGTTCGCGCGGATCTGCGCGGGGGCGGTCCTGGCGCACACCCTGATGGAGATCGATCCCCAGTACCCCGAGGTGTCGCCGGAGGTGCGCAAGGACCTCCTCGTCACGAAGCGGGGCCTGGAGCGGGAGGCCCCCGCGGGGGCCGCGTCCGATCCGTACGCGGCCCGGCACCCGTCGTCGGACCGGGCCGGAGGGCACGGCGGGAGGAAGCGCCGGAAGCGGAAGATGCGGAGGAAGCACGGCTAGGGTGTCCGGCCCGGATGCGTCCGCGGCCCCGGATCGGAAGGCACAACCATGACGGTGCGGTCGGATTCCGTGGCGGAACCGCCCCGGGCTGCCGGTGACGGCTGGTACACGCGCTCTCCCGAGGAGGTCGCGGCGGCGTTCGGAGTCGATCCCGCGGTCGGCCTGTCCGCGGCCCGGGCCGCCGAACTCCTGGCCGCGAACGGCCCGAACGCGCTGCCCGAGGAGGCGCCCACGCCGGCCTGGCGCCGGTTCCTGGCCCAGTACCGCAGCTACATGCAGATCGTCCTCGTGGCCGCGGCGATCGTCTCGCTGGTCATCCGGGAGTGGACCACCGCGATCCTGCTGATCGTACTGACCCTGCTGAACGCCGTCGTGGGCCTGCGCCAGGAGGGCAAGGCCGAGAGCGCCATGAACGCGCTGAAGTCGATGATGAAGGCGACGGCGCGGGTCCGCAGGGACGGCACGGAAGCCGAGATCCCCGCCGAACAGCTCGTCGACGGCGATGTCGTGCTCATCTCGGCCGGCGACCAGGTGCCGGCCGACGGACGCCTGGTCGAAGCCAGCGCCCTGCAGATCGACGAGTCCGCACTGACCGGCGAAAGCGTCCCCGCCGCGAAGGAGACGGGCGCGTTGGAGGGCATCCGGCCGGCGCCGGGCGACCGGACCAACACCGCGTTCATGAACACCCCGGTGACGCACGGCAGCGGCCTCATGGTCGTCACCGCGACCGGCGCCGACACCGAACTCGGCAAGATCTCCGGCATGCTGTCGGCCACCGAGAAGGAAGTGCCGCCGCTCACCAAGGAGCTCGACCGGCTGACCCTGTGGATCACCGCGGCGGCGGGCCTCACCATGGTCGTGATGTTCGCCCTGGGGCGCCAGCGGGACCAGGCCTGGGACGTGCTGTTCGTCAGCGCGGTCTCGCTGGCGATCGCCGCGATCCCCGAGGCCCTGCCGACCGTCACCCAGGCGATCCTATCCGTCGGGAGCCTGAACCTGGCCAGGCGCAACGCCATCGTCAAGGAACTCCCGTCGGTGGAGACGCTGGCGTTCACCTCGGCGATCAACTCCGACAAGACCGGCACCCTGACGATGAACCAGATGACGGCCGTCGAGGTGCTGAGCCCCACCGACCGGTACACCGTGTCGGGGACGGGCTACGGACTGGAGGGGAAGGTCCACCACGCAGCCGGGTCCGCCGCGGGCATCGAGGACGCGATCCTGCCCTACGTGGTGGCCAGCGACGCCAAGCTGGTCGGCGGCGAGGTGGTGGGCGACCCCACCGAGGGCGCGCTGCTGGTCCTCGCCCACAAGGCCGGCCTGGACACCGATGCCACCCGCGGGGCCCTTCCCCGGCTCGCCACCCTCCCGTTCGACCCCGAGTACAAGCTGATGGCCACCTTCCACGCGGCGACCGACGCCTCGGGGCGGCAGGTCGTGCGCTGCTTCGTCAAAGGGGCGGGCCCGGCCGTGATGGCCCGGGCGACCACCGCCCTCGCGGCGGGCCGGACGATCCCGTGGGACGGCGAACTCCAGCGCCGCGCGGAGGCGGCGAGCGAGCGGATGGGCGGCGAGGGGCACCGGGTGATGGCCGCGGCCAGCCGCGACCTGGACCCGGACGGCTTCGATCCGGAGGGCGACCTGCTCGGGTACGTCACCGAGCTGCGGATGACCAGCCTCGTCGGCATGGTCGACCCGCCGCGCGAGGAGGCGAAGGCCGCGGTGGCCGACGCGCAGGCGGCGCACATCCGCGTCCGCCTGGTCACGGGTGACGACGTCACCACCGGGGCGGCGATCGCCCGCCAGATCGGCATCCCCGGCGAGGCCGTCCTGGGCGCCGACTTCGCGGCCATGAGCGCGGACGAGCAGCTCGCCCGCATCGAGGGCATCGGCGTGGTGGGCCGGGTCGCACCGGAGCACAAGGTGCTGCTCGCGAACACCCTCAAGAAGAAGGGCGAGGTCGTCGCGATGACCGGCGACGGCGTCAACGACGCGCCGGCCATCAAGGCGGCGGACATCGGCATCGCCATGGGCAGCGGCACGGACGTGGCGAAGAACGCCGGACGCATGATCCTTTCGGACGACAACTTCGCCACCATCGTCTATGCCGTCGAGCAGGGCCGGACGATCTACGACAACCTCACCAAGTACATCCGGTTCGTGCTGCTCCTGCTGGTCACGTTCGTCCTGACCTTCCTGGGGGCCACCGTCTTCAACATCGCCGCCGGTGAGCCCTTCACCCCGCCGCAGGTCCTGTGGATCCACTTCGTCGTCAACGCCTCGTTCGGCTTCGCCCTCGGCTTCGACCGGGAGAGCGCCGGACTCATGCGGCGCAGGCCCCGCCCGCGCGGGGAATCGGTCCTCACGCGGCCGGTCTTCGTCACCGTCGGGCTGGGCGGGCTGGCGCTCACCATCCTGCTGCTCGCGCTGATCAAGCTCGGCGAGAGCCACTGGGGCAGCACCGCCGTCGGCCAGTCGATCGCGTTCACGGCCTTCTCGATGTGCCTGATCGTGGCCGCCTTCGAGTGCCGCAGCGAGACGGAGTCCGTGCTGACGACCTCGACGTTCGACAGCAAGCAGATGAACTGGGTGGCCCTGGCCCAGTTCGTGCTCGCCGTGCTGGTCACCCAGCTGGACGGCTTCCGGCGCCTGCTGGGGACGACCGACATCAACGCGCGGCAGTTCGGCTGGGCGCTGCTGGCCGCCGTCGTGCTCCTGTTGGCGTGGGAGCTGGGCAAACTCCTCGCCCGGCGGTCCAAGGCCGCCTGAGGGAGCGCGTCCGGGCCGCGGCGGCGGGGACGGCGGGCCGGCGCCGGCGGACGGATTGAAGCGATCGTGATCGATTGCTATAGCGTGCCCACGTCAATTCGACGTAAAGCCTGACCAACGAGGGACTCCCGCATGACCTATCCGCCGCAGCAGGGCCCCGGCCCCTACGGCCAGCCCGGCCCGTACGCACCGCCCCCGCAGGGCTACCCGCCCCAGCCGGGGTACGCGTACCCGCCGCCGCAGGCCCAGCCGCCGTACGGTGGTCCGCCGCAGCAGCAGACGTACCCGAACCAGCCGCCGATGCAGATGCAGCCGCCGCACCCGCAGCAGTGGTCCGCGCCCCCGCCGCCCCCGCCGGCCCGCAGCGGCGGCCCCGGCATCATGAAGATCCTCAAGGGCATCGGCATCGTGCTCGTCCTCATCGCCTGCGCGGTGGGGTACTTCCTGAGCCAGGACGACGCCGACCACGCCGAGGTCGGCAACTGCCTGAAGAACAACGGGACCACGGCCGCGAGCCTGGACCTCCAGGTGGTGGACTGCGGGTCCGCCGGGGCCACGTACAAGGTGGTCGAGGTGATCCCCGGCACGCTGGACACCAACCGCTGCCAGGGCAAGTCCGACATGGGCTACTACGAGCAGAGCCGGGGCTCCCGGCGCAGGTCGGGCAAGCAGTTCGTGCTCTGCCTCAACCAGATCAAGAAGTAGCCCGTCCGCCCGGCCGCCGGGCCCCGGCAGGCCGGCGCCGACGCCCCCGCCGCCCACCGGGCGGCGGGGGCCGCCCGGGTGCGCACCGGCCCGGGCGGCGCCGCCCCCGCCCACAGAGGGCGGTTCAGGACGCGGGATCCGGCGTCCGCCAGGCGGCCATCTGCTCCCGGAACTTCGGACACCGGACGATGTCCTCCTCGCCGCACCTGAGGGCGTGCGTCATGAGCTCGTGGGCGTGTCCGAGGTCGACCATGCGCTGCTCGATCTCACCGATCTTGGCGCGGATCACCGCCTCCCTGCGCGACTGCTCCCGCTGGAACTCGGCGATCTCCACCAGGGTCAGCCCGGCCTGCTGGCACGTGCGCAGCACCGTGATCCGTTCCGCCGCCTCCGGCGGATAGCGCCGCTGCCCGCTCACCCGCTCGGGCGCCGGCAGGAGGCCGTGGCGCTCCCAGTACCGGATGGCCGAAGCGGGCACTCCCGTGATCTCGGAGAGTCGGCCGATCGTCATGCGCACGCTGTGCTCCTCCGGTTCCGGTTCCGGTCCCTGTTCCGCCTGGCTCCCCGCCGCCCCGGCGCTTGACTTGAACCTTAGTTCAAGTTGAAGAGTGGTCCGCAGGTGGACGGCGGCGAACGGGTCGCCGCCGACAGCACATGTGGAGGTAGCGCCATGAGCGACGCACGCGTACGGGACGAGCTGGCCGGCCGGCTGGTGGAAGCCGCGGAGCAACTCTTCGCGGCCGGGGTGATGGCCCACTCCGGACACGCCAACCTCAGCGCCAGGGTGGACGGCGAGCGGATCCTCCTGACGCCGGGGCACGTCCGCGGCCTGCGGCCGCAGCAGCTGGCGACCGTCGGGTTCGACGGGCGCGTCCTCGAAGGCGAACTGCAGTCCGTCAGCGCCGAGATCATCGCCATGCACACCGCCGTGTACCGGGCCCGGCCCCGCGTGGGCGCGATCATCCACACCCACTCGCCCGCCGCGACCGCCTTCGCGGTGGCCCACCGGCCGCTGCCCTGCCGCACCGAGCCGATGCTGCGCTTCGGGCAGGCCGAGGACGTTCCGGTGGTCCCCTGGGGGCCCCGCGGATCGGACGTGTCGGTGCGCGGCATCGCCGAGGTGCTGGAACGGCGCCCGACGACGGCCGCGGTGCTCCTGGCCAACCACGGCCTCCTCGTGTTCGGCCCGGACGCCGCGGCCGCCGCCCACCTCGTGGTGGCGATCGAGGAGAGCGCCGAGGCCGAGATCGCCGCCGCGGCGATCGGCGGGGCCGTGGACTTCCCGCCGGGCGCCCAGGAGGCCGTGCGTGCCGCGATCGCGCAGGTCGCGTCGTGACGGACACCACCGCCGCCTCCCGCGCGGAGGCCGTACGCGACCGGTACCGCTCCACCCTCGGAACCGTGCCCGGGGGAGTGGAGGAGCGGTTGCGCCTGGCCCGGGAGTACGACCGGCTGCCGACGGAGGAGGCGATCGCGGCCCTGCGCCACATCGTCCTGACGGACAGTCCACTGGGGGCGCGGGTGCAGCAGCTGGTCCACTTCGGGCAGCTGCTGGCCCTCGGCCGGGCCCATCCCGCCCGGATCCACGCCCGGGGCGCGCTGCACGCCGGAGCGGCGATCGCCGACCTCGTCGGCGTCGCCGAGACCGCGCTCATCACCGCGGGCGTGCCGGCGTACGCACTCGGCACCGAGATCGTCGCCGAACTCCATGCGCTCGCGGACGGCGGCGAGGGGGGACCGGCCGACCGCACGGACGGCCCCCCGGCCCGCCCCTGAGGCGCGGGCCGTACCGTCCCGGCCGGGACGAGGCCTTCCGGGACCGAGGCCGGCCGGGGCGCGCCACCGTACCGATCCGGTCACCCTGGACGGCCGCGGGGCCCGGACCGCCGCGGCCGCCACCAGGGCCGACGGCGGGAGCGGGCCCGCCGGGGCGGGCGGAGCGCCGCGGTGCCGCGCGGCGCGGACCTGCGGACATCACGCACAGGGGGCGGACGCATCACCTCCGGTCTCCGATATGCGAACCCGGTGTCCGTATCCCGATCGTCCATGTGCGGCGGGCCTTCGGATCTGGAAGGCTCGGCCCTGTCCGAGCGCTACACGCAAGCTGTGGCGCCGCAGAACGCCTGTGATTCGAAAGGAAACTGATCATGCGTCAGCGCCTGGCAGCAGTCTCCGCCGCCGCTCTCCTCTGCCTCGCGGGAACCGCGGGCGTGGCACGGGCCGAGGCGGCCGGCCCGTCCGGCCCGTCCGCCATGGTCTTCACCATCACCCAGGGCAACGGCACCACCCCGGGCACCGTCCTGCGGGCGGCCGTCCTCAGCTGCGCCTACTCCGCCGAAGGCACGCACCCCGATCCCCGGGCCGCGTGCGACGCCATGAACGACACCGGAGGCCGGTTCGACCGCCTCCTGGCCGCCCCGGACCGCGGCCGCCCGTGCACGAAGCGCTTCGACCCCGTCACGGTCACGGCGGACGGCGTCTGGCAGGGCGACCGCGTCGCGTGGAAGCACTCCTTCGCCAACGCGTGCGTGATGTCCGCGACCCTGAACGGCAACCCGCTCTTCGCGTTCTGACACCCCGGCGACGGCCCCGTGCCCGCCCGCATGCCGCGGGGTCGGGGGAGGCGCGGAGGGCCGAGGGCCGGCTCAGTCGAGGCAGAACTCGTTGCCCTCGACGTCCTGCATCACGAGGCACGACTCGTTGACGCCGTCGGCACGCAGCAGCCGCACGCGCACCGCCCCGAGCGGGAGCAGGCGTGCGCATTCGGCCTCCAGCGCGGCCAGCCGCTCCTCACCCACGAGCCCGGTACCGACCCGCACGTCGAGGTGCACCCGGTTCTTGGCGGCCTTGCCCTCGGGAACGCGCTGGAAGAAGAGCCGCGGCCCCACGCCCGAGGGATCGTTGCAGGCGAACGCCGAACCCTGCCGCTCGGGCGGCAGCGACCGGTTGAACTCGTCCCAGTCGGCGAACCCCTCCGGCGGAGGCGGGACGACGTACCCCAGCACCTCGCACCAGAACCGGGCGACGCGCTCGGGGTCCGCGCAGTCGAAGGTGACCTGGAACTGCTTGATCGATGTCATCGGCCCACCGTAGCAGGGGTCCGGTTCTCCCAATTCCGGCTGGTGTCGGGGCTGTTGGAGGAACCCGGCCGAGGGTCGCGCCGGGTCCCGACCGTCACCGGCGGGCCCGCCGCGCGGCAGCGCCGGGTGGGGCGCTCCGATGACGATGCGTACCATCGGCAGGGCGGTGCGGGGCAGTCGGGACGGGGGCACGGAGTGAGCGGGTACGGCACGGGCGGGGACGGCGGATACGCGGGTCCGGCAGGCGGTGCGGGCGGTCGGCCGCCGGCGGCACGGCCCGCCCAGCCGGCGCCGCAGGGGTATCCGTACCCCCCGCAGGGGCCCTCCGCGGTACCGGTTCCGCCGCAGGGGTACCCGTACCCGCCGTACCCGCCGTACCCCACGTACGCACCGCCGGCCGCGCCTCCGCCCGCCGAGCCCTCCCGGGGCCGGAAGGTCCTGCGCGGGATCCGCAATCCGCTCTACGCCGCCCAACGGGCCTTCCGGCCCTCGCGTTCCGGGATCGTGGACGATCCCCAGGTCCGCCGGCTCCAGATGGGGCGGACCGTGCTGGGCCTGGCCGCCTGGGTGGGGCTGACGCTCGCCTACAAGGCGGTCGTGAGCGCCGGCGACGTCAAGGCCGCGGCGGACGAGCGCCTCGATCAGAGCTGGTCCAGCGTCCTGGTCCTGGTCTGCACCCTCCCCGTGGTGGTCGGCGTCTTCGTCGCCGCCGCGCGGGGCGGACTGCGGCGCGTCTACCTGCGGCGGGCCGTGCGCCCGCTCGGCGCGGTCCTGGCCGTCACGGCCTCCATGGGCACCTCTGCGCTCGCGATGGCGCCGGAACTGGCGGGGCTGCGCGCCGCCGTCGGGACGCCCGGGAAGATCGCCATCGGGGTGCTGTTCGTGTGGGCGGTGTGCTTCGCCCTCTACGGCATCGGCCTCTCGCTCGTCCACGTCTTCCGCACCGCCGACATCCACGAGGTGGTGCCGCCGGTCCTCGCCGGCGTGCTGGTGTGGGAGATGGCCCTGCTGGACGTCGTCACGGGCGCCTACCCCCAGGTCCCGGCAGGCGTCCGGGCGGCCTTCGTCCTGGGTGCGCCCGTCACCGTCACGGCCCTGTCCTGGTGGGAGATGCGCCGCCTGCGCCTCCACCACGGACTGACGGTCCGCCGGGCGCTCGGACGCTGACCGCCCGGCGCCGGATCACTGCCGCACGCCGAGGGCCCTGCCGGCGTCACACCTCCCCGGACGTCGTACCGCGCCCGCCCCGCCCGCAGGGCCGGATCCCGCGCGGGGGCGGCGCCACCGGCCCCCGTAGGCTCGCCGGAATGGACGCCCGTACCCCGCCCGCCGGACTCCCCGCCCGCGCGGCCGCCCGGCGGACGGACCTGACGGGCGGTCATATCGCCCACGGTGCCGCGGAGCAGCCCACTGTTACTGCCACCGCCGCCCTCCGGGCGGAACTCCGTCGAAGAAACAGGGAGATCCCATGAACGAGCACGGCATACCCGGCGCGCCCGAAGGTTTCACCGCCTTCGGCGTCGACGCCGCCTGGCCGCAGTCACGGCAGGTCACGGGGCACGGCCACGACCGAGTCGGCGGCGACGCCCACGTCCACCTGTGGTTCGGCTCGCCGCACTTCGACCCCGAGGTCGCGCACGTCACGGTCAGCAGCGCCTCCCTCGGCAACCCGGAGGTGGAGGAGGCCCTGCAGCGGGGTTTCGAGGACTACCTCGCCACCGGCGGGGAACCCCCGGCCGCGCTGCCCGCCCCCGAACCCGTCACCGTGACCGTGGAAGGGCGGCCCGTGGTGTTCGAACTCTGGCGCGAGGGCCGGAACTGCGGCTGGGTCGCCCGGGGACGGGTCGGGACCACGGACGTGGTCCTGTCGGGCTCCGGGGTCGATCCCGAGGGGCTCGGCCTGGTCCGCGTCAGTGACCTGACCTGCTTCTCCAACCCCTTCGGCTTCCTCGGCTGAGTGCCCCGTCCGCGGACGAGGACCGGCGTCAGGCCCGGCGCCCGCCCGCCGCCAGGGCGTCCTTGACCTCCTGCGCCACGCGGACCGCGTCCCCGGGGTTGTTCACCACGTCCGTGTTGTTCATGTCGATCACGAGCACCTCGCTGGCCGAGTAGTGCTTGTGCACCCAGTCGTCGTAGCCGGACCACAGCGTCCGGTAGTACTCCACGAGGCTCTCGTCCTGCTCGAAGTCGCGGCCGCGCAGCCCGATGCGGTGCAGGACCGTCTCGAAGTCCGCCTTGAGGTACACCATCAGATCGGGCGCCTTGCGGTACGGCAGACCGTCGATCTCGCGCATCATCTCGTCGAGCAGGCCCTCGTACACCTGCATCTCGAGGGAGCTGATCCGGCCGAGGTCGTGGTTGACCTTGGCGAAGTACCAGTCCTCGTATATGGACCGGTCGAGGACGTTGTCGCCCTGCTTGTACGCCGCCTTGATCGAGGCGAACCGCGTCTGGAGGAAGTAGAGCTGGAGGAGGAAGGGGTAGCGCTTGGCCTGGATCTCCTCGGGGCTCGCCGTGTAGAAGAGCGGGAGGATCGGGTTGTCCTCGACGCTCTCGTAGAAGACCTCGCTCCCCAACTCCTTGGCGATCAGCTCGGCCACGGTCGTCTTGCCGATGCCGATCATGCCTCCGACGCAGATCACTGGCATACCTCACTTCTCCCTGGGGGTCTTCTGTTGCGCGGGGCGGGTGGGCTGGGCGCCCGTACCACTGAGGCGCCTGTCGGCGGCCCCTCGATTCCCCAGGATCTTCATGATCAGCGTCATGTGGTCCCCGTTCGGACCAGGGCCCCGATGCAGGTCGCTCTCCCCGACCGGTCGGACTGACCGTTCCGCAGTTGCCGTATCGGGCGACGAGCCGCCGCCCAGTGGCCGCTCTGAAGCATAAATCATGGTCGGCCCCCGACCTGCCAGAGCCCCGGCGCCGACCCGCCGGGCGACCTGCGTCTTCGGCCGGTCCGAGGGCTCCGGTGCGAGGATGTCCGGGCCGACGGGAAGGGGCGGGACGATGACCGGCCTGCGCATCCGCATCGAAGCACACGACCTGCCCGGCAGCACCTGCGCACCGCCCGACGGCGACGGCCCCGTGTACCGCGACGTCCACGTCGCCGTACAGGGCCGCGGCCGCCCTCCCGGACTCCTGGACCCGCATCCCGGTGACGCCGCCCGTCCCGCAGCGGGCTGCTGGTGGCCCGCCTCGGCCTCACCGACGCACGCGGCCACCCCCTGTGCGCGCGGGTCGTACCCCCGCACGTCGGCTGGACCGCCGCACCCGGTGCGGAGGGGCGTGAGACGGCCGCGCCCGCCGGGCCGTAGGCGCCGCCGCCGGCGGACGGTCTCCCGGCCCGGCGGTCGTCGCTACCGGCGGCCGGTGCGCAGCCGTACCACCAGGCCGGCGTGGTCGGACGGCCACAGGCCGGCGGGGGTGCGGTCGCGCAGCCGGTCGCCGATGACCTCGGCGCGTACCGCCGCCAGTCGGCCCGCCTGGGGGAAGACGTGGTCGATACGGCGGCTCAGCGCGGACGGGACGTTGGTCAGACCGGGGTCCTGGGCCGCGGTGAAGCCGTTCTTCACCGGGTGCACGGCATGCCACGCGTCGAGGTGGCCGCCGCCCGTGAAGGTGCCGTACGGACCGCTCGCGTCCACGGGCGGGGAATTGAAGTCGCCGACCGCGACCACGGGGTGGGGCGAGGGGGCCAGGGCGGTGAGCAGTTCCCGGGCCTGAGCCGTGCGGACGGGCGCCGCCGAGGGTTCCAGATGGGTGTTCGCCACCCGCACCGGACCGTCCGCGAGCCGCACGTCCACGGAGGACCAGCCCCGGGGGATGGTGAACGTGAGGCCGGAGGGTGTGGGGACGACCAGCTGCGCCGCGTAGAGGTGCGACTGGGCGTCTGCCGTCCGCAGGTCGTCGCGCACCAGGATCACGTCCCGGTCCGTGATGCTCGCCTGCCGGGTGGCGCTGATCGGCAGGGTGCCGCTGAACGTGGTGTCGACCGCGGCCGCCCGGTAGCGCAGCCCCTCGGCGCGCAGCGCCTCCAGCAGGATGGCCAGGAAGTCGTAGGCGGTGGTGAGCCGGCCGCCCCGCGGGCCCGTCTTCCACAGGGCGACTTCCTGCAGGCCGACGACCGCCGGCCGGTCCTTCTTGAGCAGGCGGGAGATCGACCGGGCCCGGCCGGGGAAGTCGGTGGCGACGGCCTGGTCGTAGGCGACACCGGCGCGCCGGATCAGTTCCGGCAGGTCGGGGGCGCTGAAGAGGGGGACGAGGTCGGCCCCTTGGTAGACGTTGTACGTCGCGACGTCGAACGTCCGGTGCCCGCCGGCGCCGGCCCGGTCCGGTGGGGCCGCGCCCAGCGCCGCGGTGAGCAGACCGGCGGCGGCGAGCAGTGCTGTGCGTCTCCGGGGCATGCACCTCTCCAGGGTCCTCCCGATATACGGACGAACCCGTGCATACCATCCGGCAGCCGCGGCAGTGGCGCCGACACCGCGGGGAGGGGCGGCTGTGCCCCTCGTGCGCCGCGGACGGGTGCAGGGACGGCGGGAGGTTCAGGCTCCGGGGCTTGGTGCGGTGTGCGCGGGCGGGGTGGTGCGGGGGAGGCGGGTGGCGGTGGCGAGGCCGATGAGGGCGGCGAGCGCGAGGACGGCCATGGCGGCGGCGTAGGCGCTCGTGGTGAGGTTGGCGACGAGGATGGTGCCGGCGATGGCCGTGCCGAAGGAGGAGCCGAGGTTGGAGACGCTCCGGGACAGGCCGGAGATCTCGCCCTGCCGGTCCTCGGGGAAGGCGGACTGGACCACGTTCACGGACGGGGTCAGCATGACGCCCAGGCCCAGCCCGATCAGCAGCAGACCGGGCGCGAACGCCCAGGCGCTCACGGAGCCGGACACGAGGCTGATCAGGGCCGCGACGCCGACGACTGCGAGGGCGAACCCGGCGATGATCAAGGTCCGCTGGGGGCGCCGTCGGGCGAGGCGTTCGGCGGCGAGGGAGGAGGCGAGCAGGCCGAGGGTGGCGGCCGTGAAGATCACGCCGGTCTGGATGGCGTCGTAGCCGCGCACGACCTGCAGATAGGTGGCGACGGTGAACGAGGTGCCCATGAGCAGCAGCCACTGGGCGTTCTGGGTGACCAGGCCCAGGTTGGAGGTCCGGTTGTGGAAGAGGCTCGTGGACAGGAGGGGTTCCACTCCGGTGCGCTCCTCGTGGCGGATCCAGTGCACGAACCAGGCCAGCACGAGGACGCCGACGGCGATCAGGCAGAGCATGAGCCACAGGTCGTTGTCGGCGGCGAGGATGCCCATCACGATCAGCACGAGCCCGCCCGCGGACAGGACGGCGCCGCGGACGTCGAAGTGCCGGTCGGGGTCCGGCGGCAGGGGGTCGGAGACCGTGCGGCTCAGAGCGATGATCACCACGATCACCAGGGCCTGGAAGACGAACGCGGCGCGCCAGCTGATCGCGGAGGTGATCAGGCCGCCGATCAGCGGGCCCGCGGCCGCTCCCACGCCGCCGGCGGCCATGATGACCCCGAAGGCGCGGGCGCGGGAGGCCAGGTCGGTGAAGAGCAGCGTGGTGAGGATGTAGACCGGGGGGATGAGCAGGGCGGTGCCGACGCCTTCGAGGAGGGAGTTGCCGAGGATCAGCACGCCGAGACCGGGCGCGGCGGCGCTGAGCAGGGCGCCGATGCCGTAGACGGTCAGGCCGGCGAGGAAGCAGCGCTTGCGGCCGAACCGGTCGGTCGCCTTGCCGCCCGGAATCATCAGGGCGGCCATGACCAGCAGGAACACGGTGATCGCGATCTGCACCCCCTGGACGGTGGTGTCGAGGTCGCGGCTGATGTCGTTGATCATCACGTTCATGTTCGAGCCGGCGAAGCTGCAGATGAACTGCGCCAGCGCGAGCGGGGCCAGCACCCGCGAGCCGCCGCCCGCCGGGGCGGGACCGACGTGCGGGCCGGCGGCTGGGTCTTCCTTCACGGGACCTGGCCTCTCTTCCCGGTGGGCGGATCAGGCACCCACGTCCCTCCATGCTCACCTCCCCCGCCGGGCCGTCGCATCCCGGAACCGGACGGGACGCGCGGACCGACAGGCGGAGACGGCCGGGCCCTCCTAGCGTGGACGACATACCCGTTCCCGCACCGAAGGGGGCCGAGGTCATGGGTCACGACGCCACCATGGGCAAGGTCAGAGGCAAGATCAAGGAAGCCGTCGGCAAGATCGCCGGCAGTGAACGGCTGCAGGCCGAGGGCAGGACGGACCAGGCGAAGGCCAAGATGCGCGAGGCGGCGGAGCACGTCCGGGAACGGGCCGCGGGCATCATGGATTCCCTCAAGCACCACGACCGCCATCACGGGCATCACGCCCGTCACGGCCGCCACCACAACCACCGCACATAGCGCCGGCACGGCTGCCGCGGGCATGAGGCCGGGCCTCCGGGGGAAGGCGTCCTGTCGGGGCCGTGAGCGGCAGAGGGCTGAGGTGAGGGGACCATGACCGACCCCGCGGAACCCCGCCCGGTGCGACGGCGCTGCGAGTGCGAGGGGGACAGCGCGCCGGCCCGGGCCCGACGGGAGGTCCGCCGGCTCGTCGACGACGCCGTGCTCAGCGGGGACCCGGTGCCGGCGGCCGTCGAGGACGCGGCGCTGCTGGTCGCCAGTGAGCTCGTGACCAACGCGGTGAAGTACGCCTCCGGCCGGTGCGGACTGGACGTGGGCTGGTCACCGCACGGCCTGGACATCGACGTCACGGACTCCAGCCCCACCCCGCCCCGCGGACGTCCGGGCGACCCGACGGGAGCCACCGGCGGCTACGGCTGGCCGCTCGTGCAGTGCCTCGCCTCCCGGGTGGACGTCCTTCCGACGCGGGAGGGCGGCAAGACCGTCCACGCCCGCATTCCCCCCTCCGTCCCGCCCGTGTCCTGACCCCGCCCGGCCGTGGTGCGCGGGCCGTGCCGCGCGCTCACGGGGCGGGGCGGGGGCAGAGGGCGAACAGGTGGCGGGTGCCGGTGAGATCGAGGACCCGGCGTGCCTGGTCGGGCAGGCCCGACAGGGTCAGCGTGCCGCCCTCGTCCCGGGCGCGTCGGCGCAGGCCGAGGAGCAGGTTGAGCCCCGTGGGACCCAGGAAGGTGAGGGCCGACAGCTCCAGGACGAGGCTCAGGTCCTTCAGGGCGATCGCGGCGGTGGCCTCGGTGACGCAGGTACAGGTGGCCAGGTCGAGCTCACCCGCCAGCGCCACCACCGTCCGGCCGGGACGTTCGGTGACCTGGATGTCGAAGGCGTGCACGGTGCGGTCCGCCGTTCGGATCGGAGCCCATAGCGGTCGGCTCCCGAACGCGGAGGAAGAGGCCGTCAAGCGCACGGCACCGGGCCGCGCAAAGCCGAGCGAGACCACCCGCACCGTCCGTCGGCCACCCGCGGTGACCCTGTGGTGGCGTGGGGTCTCCCACCAGACCAGGCTGGTTGCAGGGCGTCTGCCCCGCCGCGCGGCACCCAATCCCGGACGGGGACGCGGGCCTTCGGCGGCCGCCGGGCGGGTCAGGTGTCGAGGCGGCTGTTCCTGCCGTCGTGGTGGTCGGCGTGCTCGTCGTCGAACCAGTAGTCGCCGGCCGCGAGGTAGCGGAAGGCGTGGCTGGTGTGGGCGGGCAGGGCGACCGTCGCGGCGCGGGTGCCGTCGCCGCGCGGGGCCAGGGGGTGGGCGTGGGGGTTCCAGTGGTTGAAGTCCCCGACCACGCTGACGGGGCCGACCGGAGTGTCCTCGGGCAGGACGAAGGTGACCTGGGTGCGGCCCTTGAGTTTCTTGCGTTCGAGCACGGAAAGACTCCAGCCGGTCAAGAGGGGAGAGCGGGCCCGAGCATCCTCACCCCCGCCCCGGGGGGTCCGACGCCGTACACGCCGTCGGCGCCCGGCCGGTCACCCGGCCGGTGGCCGCACCTCTGGGCCGTCCGGTGGCGCCGGACGGCGCCGCGGGGAGCCGCGGCGTGTCAGCCCGGCCGGAGCCGCCGCGGCGCGGCGCGGCGCACGGCCATCCGGAGGGTGAGCCGGGCGCTGCGCACCGTCAGCCGCATGCCCCACACCATCGCCCGTCTCGCGGTGCGGCGGGTGAGGACGAGCAGTGCCAGGCGGCGGAGCGGGTGCCGACGCCTTCGCCTCCTCCTCCGCGGAGGAGGGCGACGGTGATGCCGGTGCGTGCGCATGGGAACCCCCTCGTGGGGCACGGGTCCGCATCACCCCCATTTTCACCCTTGCGCGCCGTCCCGCGGCTCGACGGGCTGCGGGGGTTCGGCGACCCGGTCGTCGAAGGTCCGGCGGGCGGCCAGGATCTGCCGGGCGTGTTCGACGGACCACTCGCCGATGGCACCGGTCAGCCGTCCGGCCTCGACCCCGAGCGCGGTGAGCCCGTACTCCACGCGGGGCGGGACGGTGGGGTAGACCGTGCGGTGCACCAGCCCGTCCCGTTCGAGCGCGCGGAGGGTCTGCGTCAGCATCTTCTGCGTGATGCCGTCCAGGAGGCGCCGCAGCTCGCTGAAGCGCATGGGGCGCTCCTGGCGGCGGAGCGCCGCCAGGACGTACAGCACCCACTTGTTGGCCAGCACCTCGACGACGGTGCGCGAGGGGCAGTCACGCCGGTAGGCGGCGGTCCAGTCCTCGGAGGCGGAGGCGGAGGCGGAGGCGGAGGCGGAGGTGGGGGTGGGGGCGGAGGCGGGAGCGGGAGCGGGAGCGGAGGCGGGAGCCCGCTTGTCGGTATCCATGAGGTACCTGGGTATCAATCAGGTGCCTACTTCACAAGGGGTACCCACCCGGTCGAGGATGGTGACCGCCATCGGCCGAACCGGCCGACCGACCGAGGGGAGTTCCCGTATGACCACCCGCATGCGCGCGGTCAGCCAGCGCGGCTACGGCGGCCCGGACGTCCTGGAGGTCGTCGAGACCGACGTGCCGGTGCCGGGCCCGGGCGAGGTGCTGGTGCGCGTCCGCGCGGCAGGAGTGAACCCGGCCGACTGGAAGATCCGTTCCGGGACGGTGCGGAAGTTCGGAGCCCCGCCGTTCACCCTGGGCCTCGACCTGTGCGGAGTGGTGGAGGAGGCCGGCGAGGGGGCGGCGGGGCGCTTCCGGCCCGGCGACGAGGTGTACGGCTGCGCCTTCCCGCCGCACGGCGCCTACGCCGAGTACGTCGTCGCACCGGCGGAAGCCCTCGCCGCGGCGCCGGCGGGCATCGACCCCGTGTCCGCCGCCGCGCTGCCGGTCGCGGCGCTCACCGCATGGCAGTCGCTCGTGCGGGTCGCCGCCGTCGGCCCCGGCCGGCGGGTGCTCGTCCACGCGGCGGCCGGGGGGATCGGCCACCTCGCCGTGCAGATCGCCGCGGCACGCGGCGCGTACGTCATCGGCACCGCCCGGGAGGGCGGGCACGCGTTCCTGCGCGGCCTGGGTGCCGCCGAGCTCGTCGACTACACCACCGCCGACTTCGCGGAGGTCGTACGGGACGTCGACGTGGTCCTGGACCCGATCGGCGGCGACTACGGACCCCGGTCGCTGGACACCCTCGCGCCGGGCGGGACCCTCCTCGACGTCCGGGGCACCGGTCCCGACCGGTCCGCCGTCCGGGAGCAGGCGCGGGCGCGCGGCCTGCGGTTCGTCGAGTTCGGGTTCACCCCGTCCGGCGCCGACCTGGAGGGCGTCACCGCCCTGGTGGAGGACGGCAGCCTCCGCGTGGCCGTCGACCGGGTCCTGCCGCTGGAGGAAGCGGCCGCGGCGCACGTGCTCAGCGAGACCGGCCACGTCAAGGGCAAGATCGTCCTCACCCCGTGACGCGCTCCGGCGGCCCGCCGGCCGACGGCCCGCGGGAGAGCCCGGTCAGCCGGCCGGCGCCGCCTCCGGGGCCCCGCCGTCGGCCGCGGCGGGGTGGATGGTCTCGGCGGGCGGGTTGGCGGTGCGGCGCGCCCAGAGCCAGTAGAGGGCCGAGGTGGCGGCCAGCCCGACGATCCACGAGATGTCGGCGCCGTCGAGCTTCTTGGTGATCGCGCCCGTGTACAGCTTGGTGGCCAGGAACGGGACCTGAACGGCGATGCCGATGAGGTAGCAGCTCAGGGCGGCGGCGTTCCAGCGGCCGTAGCGGCCGTCCGGGTCGTAGAGGGCGGGAATGTCGACCCGTTCGCGGGAGAGCAGGTAGTAGTCGACCAGGTTGATCGCGCTCCACGGCGTGAACACGGCCAGGAGCAGCAGCACGAAGTTCTTGAAGTTGTTCAGGAAGTCGTCGCTGGCGGCGAGCGCGATGACCATGGACACCGCGATGAAGCCGACGATGTAGGCGGCGCGCGCCGCGGGTGCGATGCGCGAGCGCCGGTCGAAGGCGGTGACGGTGGTGAGGACCGACATGAAGCCGCCGTAGGCGTTGAGGCAGTTGACGGTCAGCTTGCCGACGACGATCACCAGGTAGATGAGGAACGCGAGGAGCGCCGGGCCCGCCAGATGGCCGAGGAAGCCCACCTGGTCGGGCAGGAAGGCCTTGCCCGCGACGGCGGCGGTGAGCGCGCCCAGCGTCATGGCCCACTGGGATCCGATGACGGAGCCGGCGAAGGTGGACCAGAACGTCGCACGGGTGCTGGTCTCGCGGGGCAGGTAGCGCGAGTAGTCGGCGACGTAGGGGCCGAAGGTGAGCTGCCATCCGGCTCCGAGACCGACGGCGAGCAGGAAGGTCGCCGCCTCGAACCCCTTGGTGCCGACGTGCGCGCCCACGTCGTACTGTGTGAACAGCCGCACCATCAGATAGCCCAGGCCGAGTGCGCCGACGACGGTGGCGATGCGGCCCGCGACGTGGATCAGGCGGTAGCCGGTCACGGCGACGACGGCGGTCAGCGCTCCGAAGAGGAGGATCCCGGCGGCCGTGCCGAGGTGCAGCATCTTCGCCAGCGCCTGGCCGGCCAGCACGCTGCCGGTCGCGGCGAAGCCGAGGTACATGAGGATCACCAGCAGCAGCGGCAGGACCGCGCCGAACACGCCGAACTGCGCCCGGCTGGAGATCATCTGCGGCACGCCCAGCCGCGGTCCCTGCGCGGAGTGCAGGGCCATGACGACGCCGCCGAGCACGTTGCCGAGGAGCAGCGCGGGTATCGCCCAGAGCGGGTCGGCGCCGAAGACGACCGACAGCGCGCCGTCGACGATGGCGGTGATCTGCATGTTGGCGCCGAACCAGAGGGTGAACTGGCTGCGCGGTGTGCCGTGCCGTTCGGAGTCCGGGACGGCCTCGATGGTCCGTCTCTCGACCGCGAGGCGGTCCCCGGAGGTGTGTGGTGCCGGCATGGTGGTGGCCTCTCCCTGCAGTTGTTGCGGCGCAGCAGGAATGGGCTCCGCCGTCGACCCGGGTGGTGCTGCGCCGAATCTGGCATGGGCATGAACAAACTTCAAGATCTTGAATGGCAATTTTCACTGGGGTGCCTCACCCCCGGCCGCTGGCGTCATCTATCGAAATTCGATAGATTCCCATCGAAGATCGATGGAAGGTAGGTGGGATCATGGGCAAGCTGACGATCCGCGCGCTGCAGGCCGTGCTCGCGGTCGTGCTCGCCGGCACCGTGGGCGTGCAGGCGATGATGGTGTGGACCCTGATCAGCGGGAACGACCCGGAGGACGGGTCGGTCCCGCTGACGCCGCTGCGCCTGATCACGGTCGCGGGCATGCTGGCGGCCCAGGTCGCCCTGGTCTGCGTAGGGCGGCTGGTGGCGATGGTGCGGCGCGGAACCGTCTTCTCCCACGCCGCCTTCCGCTACGTGGACGGCGTGATCGGCGCGATCGTGGCGGCCGCCCTCGTGTGGTTCGCCGTCACGGCCGTCAACGCACCGGGCCAGCGGGACGACCCGGGCGTCACCGTCATCATGGGCGGGATCGGCGTGGCCATCCTGGGAGTCGCGCTCATCGTGCTCGTCCTGCGCATGCTGCTCGTCCAGGCCGTCGCACGCGACACCGAAGCGGCACAGCTCCAGGCCGAGTTGGACGAGGTGATCTGATGCCGATCGCCGTCGACATCGACGTGATGCTGGCCAGGCGGAAGATGTCCGTGGGCGAGCTCGCGGAGCGGGTGGGGATCACGCCCGCCAACCTGGCGGTACTCAAGAACGGCCGCGCCAAGGCGGTGCGTTTCGCGACGCTCGCCGCGCTCTGCGAGGTGCTCGCATGCCAGCCGGGGGACCTGCTGCGCTGGGAGGTCGAGGACGGCGACGGCTGAGGCGCCCCGCCCGCACCGCCGGAGCCGGCCGGGCCGCGCTCACTGGCTGGTGCGGATCCTGTCCAGCTGCTCCGCCAGGGCCCCCGTCTCCGCGAGCAGCCGGGCGCGGGACCGCCTCTGCTCCTCGTCCCCCCGGGCCTTGAACGCCGCGCTGAAACGAGGCTGCAGCTGGGTCCACCAGCCGTGGTCGAGCATGGCCCACGCCTGCGGGCAGAGCGGGGCGCGGGTCTTCGGCAGGTAGCCGCCGTCGACCAGGGGCCGCCGGTACTTCTCCGGGTCGCTGCCCTCCAGGTAGCACAGGAAGGTGAAGACGCGCTGCTGGGTGACGGGGTGGTCGCTCGCGAAGTTCTCCAGGGTCAGCCGCCCTTCCTTGCGGGCGATCTGGTCGAAGAGGATCGCGGCGGCCAGCGAGGGGCCCGGCCCGACCTCGTTGACGGTGTGGAACGAGGCGAAGCCGTCGGCCGCGTCCTCCTCGAGACCGAGGTTGGCCAGCACGAGCTGGCGTTGCAGGGCGTGGCCCATCTCGTGGCCGAAGACGAACTCGGTCGCCAGCACGGTCAGGTCGTCGGTGTGGTACGCGGACGCGGGGAACACGGAGGGCCGCTCGACCGTCTTCACGATCTCGGCGAAGGCCCCCTTGATCTCCGCCAGGAACGACGGCGGGATGTAGATCGTCCTGCCGTCCGGCTGGGTGACCGCGTCGGTGACGCCCGGCGGCACCGCGGCGGTGACCTTCACGACCATGTCGTGCGGGAGCGTGAGGGATCGGTTCACCCAGTCGGCCGTCCGCTCCAGTACGCGGGAGTTCCGGATCAGCGCCACGACCTGCCGGTCCTCGGGTTCGAGCGTCCGCTCCTCGTAGACGACGGTGACCCTGCCGGAGTGCGTCGCCCGGGGGCTGGGTCCCGCTGCGGGACCCCGGCCGGCGCCGCCGGCCCCGCCGCCGCACCCGGTGACGGCGACCCCGGCCAGGAGCAGCAGGCCCACCAGGGCGTGGCGCGCCCTGCGCGGGTGACCGGCGGTGTTCGGCATCCTGGACGGCTCCCGTCGTGCGTTCCCGCGACCATCCTGCGGCCGTCCGCGGACGGCCGCAGGACGGGCCGCCCGTTCGGGGGACGGGTCAGAGGGTGAGGACGGCGGCGGCCAGGACGGCGGCGTACCAGTACTCGTAGTAGCGGTAGGTGCGGTGGTCGTACGCCGGGCCGCGGCGGTCGAGGACGCGCCGGGCGATGGTCCAGCACAGGGCCGCCGTGACCGCTTCGGCACACCACGCGGCCGGGGTGGTGGCGCGGATCAGGAAGAAGTGCCCGGCCAGGGGGAGCAGGGCGAACCCGGCCGCGAGGAACCGGCGGGTGAGGGTCTCGCCGAAGGCGAGCGGGAAGGTGGTGCGCCGGGCTGCGGCGTCCCCCCGGAGGTCGCGCAGGTCCTGGACGGGTATGAGGAGGAACGTCGACACGGCGAGGGCGAGCATCCACCGCCAGGCCCCGGCGGTGAGCGGGGCGGTCATCTGCCAGGCGGCGCCGAGCATGGGCAGGACGCCGAGGCCTATGACGGCGTTCTTGACGATCCAGTGGCGGGCGCCGCCGAGATTGTGCAGCAGGGTGACGGCCTGCCAGAACAGGGCCCACTGCCACACCCCCAGCGCCCAGCCGAGCAGCGGGAACGCGCAGAAGGCCACGGCCGCGCGCACCCGCGCGCCGCATGGGGTGACCGACTGCCGCACCAGGGGCCGGAAGGGCTTGTTGAGGCGGTCCTCGTGCAGTCCGGCGACCTGGTTGGTGAGGCAGAAGGTGTAGAGGTAGAGCCAGAAGTAGACGGTCGATGCCAGGGCGACCACGGCGATGCGGCCCGGCGGCTGCTGGTACCGGACGGCCACGGCGACGGCGAAGAACACGCCCGGGCAGAAGCCGGCCCAGACGTCGTTCCTGATGAACTGCCAGCTCAGCCACGGCTCCCGCACCGCGCCCCGGACGACGGCCCGGGCGGCGGGCAACAGGCCGCGCGCCGGGTCCGGGGAGGACGGGGCGCCGGGGACGGGCGGGGGGTTCTTCGGCGGGCTTGCCATGGCGACGGCCTCCCTGGGGGTCATGCCGGGCGGACGGTGGCGGTGTCGGCCAGCTGCCGCAGGACCGCAGCGGCGCCGGACGGGAGGCCGGCGGCCCGCAGGGCGTCGAGGGCCAGGGCCCGCCGCTCCTTGATCATGTCTTCGACACGGTCGCGGGCACCCGTGGCCAGAAGGACGCCCCGCAGGGTCTCGGCTGCGCCCTCGTCGAGACCGGCACGGCCGAGCAGGGCCCGCAGGACCCGCCTCTGGCCGGGATCGGCGTACCGGAAGGCCTGGGCGACCAGCACGGTGTGCTTGCCCGCCCGGAGATCGTCCAGAGAGGACTTGCCGGTCCGCTCGCCGGAACCGAACACGCCCAGCAGGTCGTCGCGGAGCTGGAACGCCTCTCCCACCGGCAGGGCGTAGCCGCTGAGCGCCTCCAGCACCCCCTCGCCGGCCCCGGCGAGGGCGGCGCCGACGTGCAGCGGGCGCTCGATGGTGTAGGTGGCGGTCTTGTGGCGGACGACGGCCAGCGCGGCCCCCACGTCCGCGCCCGGGTTCCCGGTGGCCTCCAGGTCCGCGAACTGGCCGTGCACGACCTCGGTCCGCATCGCGTCGACCAGCGGGAGGACCCGCACCAGCCGCTCCGGCGACAGCCCGGCCGTGTGCAGCAGTTCGTCGGACCACGCCAGGGCGGCGTCCCCGGCCAGGATCGCGGCGCCCAGCCCGAACCGTTCGGCGTCGCTCCCGGCGGCCCCGGCAGCGCTCCGGCGGGCGGCCTGCGCACGGTGCACGGTCGGGGCACCCCGCCGCGTGTCGGAGTCGTCCATGACGTCGTCGTGGATGAGCGCGAAGGCGTGGAACAGCTCCAGCGACGCGGCCACCTGCACCACCGCCCGCGGAACCGCGCCGGCACCCCCGCCGGCGAACCAGCCCACCACGCACAGCAGGGGCCTGATCCGCTTGCCGCCGGCGCCCAGGAAGGCGCGCAGCACCCGCGGGATCTCCGTGGGCAGGCCCTGGGCCCGGGCGGCACGGGACTTGGCGGCGAGGAAGTCCTCCAGGCACCCGTCGACCCGGTCGCGGATCCCCCCGGCACCGAGCAGCTCCTCCGTCACCCCGGGCCCGACCATCACGCCCCTTCCGTCGGCACACGCGTTCTCCGGCCGCGTACCTCCTTCCCGAGCGGTGCGCGCGGGTAACCGCCGGAACCGGACGTACGCGAGCACCACCGCGGTCCGCACCTCCTCCCGCGCGTGACGGCGCGCCCCTCCCCCTCACCCGGGACCGCGCGGCGCGCCGCCGAGCACCGGCGCGCAGGACGGCGCGGGCCCGGGCCGGACGCGTGCCACCGCTCAGGGCCGTCCGGGGGACGCCGGCCGGGCTTCGAGGCGCAGGCGCAGGTCGCGGGGGACACAGGCCGCGGACAGGGCGGTCCTCGCGGGGCGGTCGGTGACGGCCGTGAACCTCCACGAGCCGATCAGCAGGGCGAGGACGAGCGCGCTCTCCTGAAGGGCGAAACGGTCGCCGATGCACCGGCGCGGACCGGATCCGAAGGGGATGAAAGAGGTCCGGTCGGCGGGCCGTCCGGCCCACCGGTCGGGGTCGAAGACACGGGGCCGGGGGTGGACGAGGGGGTTCCAATGGACCGCGTACTGGCTCAGGGCGACCGTGGTCCCGGCCGGCAGGTGCGTTCCGCCGAGCGTGGTGGCCCGGGTGACCGTGCGGGTGACGAGCCAGGTGATCGAGTGCAGGCGCAGCGCCTCGTCGACCACCCGGGCGACGTAGGTCAGTTCGGGAACGTCGGCCGCCCGCGGCGGCCTGCCTCCCAGGACCCGGGTGACGTGGGCGTGGAGCCGGTCCTGGACCTCGGGGTGGCGGGCCAGTTCGTACAGGACCCACGACAGCAGCCCGGCGGTCGTCTCCGTGCCGGCGATGAAGAAGGTGAGGACCTGGTCGGCGACCTCCTGGTCGGACAGCCCCGCGGGCCCGTCGTCCGGGCCGTCGGGCTCCGCGGCCAGGAGGAGGTCGGAGAGCAGGTCCCGGTGGCCGGCGCCGCCCGTGCGGTGGGCGGCGATGACCTCGCGGACCGTCTCCAGCAGACGCGCCCGGGCGCGCCGGAACCGCAGGTTGCCCGGCGTCGGCGCACGGTCGAAGGGGGCGGGGAGGAGCATGCGGCGCATCGCGCCGGCCATGATCGTCTCGGCGTCCTCGCCGATGCGGCGCGTCGTGGCGTCCGGCAGGCGGCTGCCGAACATCGTGGTGGCCAGGGTCCGGTTGGCGATGGCCAGCATGGACCGGTTGACATCGACCACCTGCCCGTCGGCCCAGGCGGCGGTCGTCTCGTACGCGGCGGAGGTGACCGCGTCCGCGTAGTCGGGCAGTCGCGCCGGCCGGAACGCCGGCTGGCACAGCCGGCGCTGTCTGCGGTGCCGGCCGTGCGGACAGGTCGCCAGTCCGTTGCCGACCGCTTCCCTGGCCCGGTCGAAGAACGGGCCGCCCTTGTCGAAGGTGCGGTCCTCCCGCAGGACCTCCTGGACGAGGGCGGGGTCGCACACCAGGACCATGGTGTGCGGCCCGAGCCGCAGCCGCACCAGACCGGCGCGGCCGGGCAGCGAGGCGATGAACCCCGGCCGGTCGCGCAGCAGCGCCACCGTGTGCCCGAGGAGCGGCAGGTGCCGGGGTGCCAGCGGAACGGCGTCGAGCCCGGTGCTCATGGCGGGACCCCCCTCCGGATCGTGGGCATTCCTTCCCCCGGCCGGGGGAGGCGAACCTCCACGCCGGCCGGTCCCCGACCGGTCCGCCGTCCGCCCTCCGGGGTTTGCGGGGCATGACCGCGGGCACGCGCCAACCGAAGCGGAGGCCGCCCGCCGGCCACCCCCGCGGATCGGAGGTGCCATGAACACCCGTCCCACCAGCACACGGTCCCGCCCCCTCGCGTCCCCTCCGGACCCGCAGCGCCTCCTGGCGGTCTACCTCAACGACCACCTCGCGGGCGCGGGCAGCGGCGTGTCCCTGATCCGCCGCATCGCCCGGACCCACCGCCGTACGCCCGCGGGGCCGGCCCTGGCCGGGCTCGCCGCGGCGATCGCCGAGGACCGGGAGAGCCTGCGCGCGTTCATGACGGCCCTGGACGTGCCCGCACAGTGGCCCAGGGTCGCCGCGGGCCGGCTGGTGGAGAAGGCGGCCCGGCTCAAGCCCAACGGCCGCCTGGTGCAGCGCTCGCCCCTGAGCGACGTCCTCGAACTGGAGGCCATGCGGCTCGGAGTGGAGGGCAAGGCGTCCCTGTGGCGGTCGCTGCGGGTCCTCGCGGCCACCGACTCCCGCCTGGACCTGGCCGCCGTCGACCGGCTCCTGGCCCGCGCGGGGCGGCAGGCCTCCCTCCTGGAGGCCCTGAGACTGGAAGCCGCCCGGGGCACCTTCGCCGCCCCGGCGGCGGATGCCGCCCAGGCCCGCCGCCACGGGGGAGCGGCCCGTCACGGGATGCCGGGAAGGCCGCGGTGGGCGTCATGAGGGTCGTCGTCACCGGAGCCACCGGAAACGCCGGCACCGGCGTCGTACGGGCCCTGGCCGCCGACCGTACGGTCACCGATGTGCTCGGCATCGCCCGCCGGCTGCCGGACCTCCGCATCCCGGGCGTGCGCTGGGCCGCGGCCGACGTCGACCCCGGCCACGAGGACCTGACCGGCCTCTTCGACGGCGCCGCCGCCGTCGTCCACCTGGCCTGGCGGTTCCAGCCCACCCACGACCCCGTCGCCACCTGGCGGACCAACGTGCTGGGCGGCATCAGGGTCTTCGAGGCCTGTGCCCGGGCCGGGGTGCGCACCCTCGTGCACGCCTCGTCGGTGGGCGCGTACTCGCCGGGCCCCGCCGACGGACGCCCCGTCGACGAGTCCTGGCCCACCCACGGCTGGCCGGGCGCCGCCTACACCCGCGAGAAGGCCTACCTGGAGCGCTACCTGGACGGCTTCCAGCTCGCCCACCCCGACATCCGGCTGGTGCGGATGCGGCCGGCGTTCCTCTTCAAGGAGGAGTCGGCGAGCGAACAGCGCCGGATCTTCGCCGGCCCGCTCCTGCCGTGGCGCCTGATCCGGCCCGGCCTGCTGCCCGCGCTGCCCGCCGTTTCCGGCCTGCGGTTCCAGGCCCTGCACACCGACGACGCCGCCCGGGCCTACCGCGCGGCCGTCGTCCGCCCGGTCCACGGCCCGTTCAACCTGGTGGCCGACCCCGTGCTGGACACCGGAGCCCTCGCGGACCTCCTCCACACCCGTACGGTCCCGGTCCCCGCGGGCGCGGCCCGCGCCGCGCTCGCCGCGGCCTGGCGCATGCACCTCGTACCGGCCGCCCCCGGCCTCCTCGACGCCGTCCTGCGCCTGCCGCTGCTCGACGCCGGGCGGGCCCGGGAACAACTGGGCTGGGAACCGTCGACCACGGCCACGGAGGCCGTCGCGGAGTTCCTCGAAGGCCTCCGCCGGGGAGCGGGCGCCGACACCCCGCCCCTGGCCCCCGCGAGGGCGGGAGCGTGAACGACCCGCCTCCTGCCCACCGACCCCCGTCCGCACGCAAGCACGAGGAGCGGCTGCCATGAGCGGCATGAAGCACAAGAAGCAGGAGCCCGGCATCGGCCGGGAGGAGCAGGTGCAGGAGCATCCGGGCCCGGACCCGGTGCACCCCGAGGCCAGCAGGCCGGTGCCCGGACGGACCCCCGAGGAGCTGAGGCGGCGGCAGGAGCGGGCCGTGGCCCGCGACCACGACGACGCGTCATGACTCCCCGGGGCGCAGCGCCCGGCCTACATGGGGTCCATGGTCCCGCTGCCCGGACCGTTCTGCTCCTCGCTCTTCTGACGGATGTGCAGGGCCTTGTTCCTCAGCCGCTGCTGCTCCGCGGGATCCGTCGCCCGCTGGGCGGCCTGCTCCAGCTCCTGGGCCTTGTCGCGCATCTCGCGGGCCCGTTCGTTCGGCCCGTTGTCCTTGCTCATGACCGGTCCTCGGGTGGTGGGGGGAGGGTGGGCTCCCAGCCAAACAGCACCGGGCCGCACCCGCCACCGCAGCCGGGCCGCAGGGGAGGGGCGCCCGCACCGTGTGAGGGGCGGCCCGGCGGGTAGGCGCGGACACGGGCCACCTCGCCGGAGCCGGCCCCCGGTCCCCGCCCATCCGCGGCCGCGCCCGGCCGCCCGCAGCGGGGAAATGCCCTCGAAAGGACGTGAGTACCGTGCGCATCGCATTCCTGACGGCGCCCGAAGGCGTCGAGGAGGTCGAACTGACCTGGCCCTGGAAGGCGGTCCTCGGGGCAGGCTGGACCCCGCGGCTGGTCTCGACGAAGCCGGGGGAGGTCCAGGCGATGCGTCACCTGGACAAGGCCGGTACGTACCGGGTCGACCGGGTCCTGACCGGCCGTACGGACGAGAGCTTCGACGCCCTCGTCCTGCCCGGGGGAGTCGCGAATCCCGACGCGCTGCGGACGAGCGCGTCGGCGGTCGGCTTCACGCGCGGCTTCTTCGAGGCGGGCCGGCCGGTGGCCGCCATCTGCCACGCGCCGTGGCTGCTGGTGGAGGCCGGTGTCGTCCGGGGACGGACCCTGACCTCGTGGCCCAGCCTGGCCACCGACATCCGCAACGCCGGCGGCACCTGGGTGGACGAACAGGTCCACATCTGCCGGGCGGGCGCCAGCCCCCTGATCACCAGCCGCAAACCGGACGACCTGGACGCGTTCTGCGAGGCGTTCGTAACCGTCTTCGGAGGCTGAACCGCGCAGTGCCCCGGACATCACCGGCAGACGGGGTCGTCGGTCCCGGGGTTCCCCGGCTCCGTGTGACCGCGGCCGCCGGCGTCCGTGATCGCCGTGTTCCGGTCGTCCGGCCCGGGCACTTGCGGCCCCCGGACGCTCCGGGACGCGGCCTGATCGCGTCCTTGTGGGGGACGCCGGGGGACAGGAGGATCCCCTCGTCCTGACACGCGCAACAGGAGGGGGCGGCAATGGGACCGTGGAGGGTTCTCGGGAGAGCCGGGCTCGTGGTGGCCCTGGCCGGGGCCGGACTGGCCGGGGCCGGACTGGCCGGGGGCGGGGTGGCGGAGGCGGTGCCGGCGGCTCCGCAGCTGGTGGTGAAGCGGACGGCCGGGCTGCTCGACGGGGACATCGTCGCGTTCTCGGTCAAGGCCGGTCCGCCCAAGGCGTACGTGTGGGTCGAACTGTGTGCCCCGGACACGGTGGCGGGAGCCTGTGACGAGGACACCGGACGGCAGTTCCGCGTGCTGCCGGACGGCACCCTGCCGGTGTCGCCGAAGAAGCTCTACGCACAGCTCGCCACGGGCACGGGCACCTTCGACTGCCGTACCGCCACCGCCGCGCACCCGTGCCGGCTGGCCCTGACGGACAACACCGGCGCCGTGCTCACCACCGTCGCGCTGGACTTCCGGCCGGGTGGTGCGCTGGAGGCGGCTCCCACCGTGCGGGTGGACCCCTCCGAGGGGCTGGTGGACGGGCAGTCCGTACACGTCACCGGCCGCGGCTACGAGCCGCAGTACCACTCGGTGGTCCTGGAGTGCGCCGCCGGCGCCACGGAGGCCACCGGCTGCCGTACCCGGGGCCGCCCGCCCGCCACCACCGACCAGGGGCGGCTGGACGAGACGGTCGTGCTCTCGGAGACCTTCACCACCGGTGACGGGCGCACGGTCGACTGCCGGGTCGCTCCGGGCTGCGAGGTGGTCGTGTTCGGGACCCGTGTCCGCGGCCCGCACGCGGTGTCCCAGACCGTCCGCTTCGCCCCGGCGGGTACCCCGGCCGGCCGCTGACGGCACCCGGCTGTGCCCGGCCCCCGCGCGTCCCGGCGCCCTCGCGCCGCGGCCGCCGCGGGGGCACCGGTGGCTCCGGCCGAGCGGACGCCGTGGCGACGCCGGTCACCCGGCAGGACCTCGAAGGACTCCCCACCCCGTCGTACCCGTCCCCGCGCCCGGACGCGCGGGGAGGGAGCACGGCCTCGCCGCAGCCCCCGTGCCCGGCGAGCCGCCCGTGCCCCGTGGTCACGGAGGGGCCGGCGCCGCTCGCCCCGGCGGCGTAGCGCACACCGCATCCGGCCGGCCGTTCCCGGGACCCCGGGCCGCCGCCAACCGGCAGCCCGGGACCCCGGGCCGCCGCCAACCGGCAGCCCGGGACCCCGGGCCGCCGCTGCCCGGCAGACCCGCCGGACCTCACCCGATCGGCCGTCCTCGGCCGGAGACGCCCGCCGTGCCGCCCCGGGGCCCCGCGGGGGGCCGCCGCCACCGATCGCGCGTCCGAGCGTGCCGCAGCGGTACTCGGTCGTCCCCGCCCGCGATGATGCGCAGGACGGATGCGGACCGCCGCCGGACGGCGTGCCGCCCAGCCAGGAGGGACAGCCGGTGGCCGACGACCCGAGCACCGCCATACCGGCGTACGACGCCGCCCGGCAGGAGCCGGCCGCACCCGGTGAGGCCCCCACGCGCATTGCCCCGCGGCGGTAGGGCGCACCACGGCCCCCTCGGCCGACGCCCGCCGCGCGGCCCGGCTCCCGGCCGGGCCCGGTCACCGGCGGGGCAGCGACGGCCGGTGCCCGTGCCACCCCCAGACTCAGGCCCGCGCGCCCGGTGTTCCGGATGCGGGCCGGATCCCAAGGAGACGATGCACATGTCAGCCGGACCACCCGCCGAGGGCACCGCAGCGCCACAGGACGCGCTGGCGATCGTCCGCAGCCGCGGCTACGTGTCGGTGCTGGTGATCTCGGCGCTGCTCGGCGTCCCGATCTCGGCCGTCGCGTTCGGCTTCCTCGCCCTGGTGTCCGAACTCCAGTCGCTGCTCTACCACGACCTGCCCGAGCACCTCGGCTTCCACGGGACCCCCGACTGGTGGGCGATCGGGCCGCTCGCGGTCGCCGGCGCACTGGTCGCCCTGACGATCCGGCACCTGCCGGGCGGAGGCGGCCACAAGCCGGCCGAGGGCCTCAAGACCGGCGGCGTACCCTCGTTCGCCATGGTGCCCGGTGTGGCGCTCGCCGCGCTCGCCACGCTCGGCCTCGGGGCCGTCCTCGGCCCGGAGGCCCCGCTGATCGCGCTCGGCGGCGGGCTCGCCGTCGGCGCGGCCAAGCTCCTCAAGCGCGACGCCCCGCCCACCGCCGTGGCCGTGGTCGGGGCGGCCGGAAGTTTCGCGGCCATCAGCGAACTGCTGGGATCCCCGCTCGTCGGCGCCTTCCTCCTCATGGAGGCCACCGGCCTGGGCGGCCCGATGATGGGCGTGGTGCTGGTGCCGGGCCTGCTCTCCGCCGGGGTCGGGTCGCTGATCTTCACCGGCCTGGGCAACTGGACCGGCCTCGGCACCTTCTCGCTGGCGCTCACCCACGTGCCGCCCGTCGGCCCGCCCACCGTCGGCGAGTTCGCCTGGGCGGTCGTCGCGGGCGTCGCCGCCGCCTTCCTCGGGGAGGCGATCCGCCGCTCCTCACTCTCCCTCCAGGCCGTCGTCGAGCGCCACCGGCTGCCGCTCACCGTCCTGATGGGCGTGGCCGTCGGCGTGATCGCGCTGCTGTACGCGGTGATCACGGACCGGCCGGTGACCGGCGTGCTGTTCTCCGGCCAGGACGCCCTCGCACCCCTGCTGGCCGACAGCGCGGGCTACACCGCGGCCACCCTCGTCGTCCTGCTGGTGTGCAAGGCCCTGGCCTACAGCGCCTCGATGAGCGCCTTCCGCGGCGGCCCGATCTTCCCCGCCATCTTCGTGGGCGCGACCGGCGGCCTCGCCCTCTCCCACCTGCCCGGACTGGGGAGCACTGCCGGATTCGCCATCGGGATCGGCGCGATGACCGTGGCGATGCTGAAACTGCCCCTGACCGCCGTCATGCTGGCCACCCTGCTGCTCGGCGCGGACGGCCTCACCGTGATGCCGCTGGTGATCGTCGGCGTGGTGGTCTCCTACGTCGCCACGCTCCACCTCGCCCGGCTCCCGGCGGGGCCCGCGCCCGAGGCCCCACGCCCCGGGCCGACGGCGACCGCCACCTGACCGGACCACCGCGGGCCGGCCGAGAGGTTCGGCGGTACCGGCGTGGCCCGCTTGATCCGCCGGGCCGGGGGCCGCAGAGTCGGGAAGCGGCCCGCGCGGGCACGGGAACCCCCTGCCCGCCGGGCACGCCCGTGCCCTGCGCCCGCCCGATGACACCGGGCGGCCCTCGATCTCCGGGAGCCGTTGTGCCGATGGTCGTCGACCTGGTCGTGATCGGCACGGCCATCACCCTCGGGCCGCTGCACAACAGCGCCTTCATCCTGCTGCTGGCGTCGCGCCGCGGCGTGCGCAAGGGCCTCACCTACCTGCTGTCCTGGCTGGCCAACCTGGTCGCGGTGATCGCCTGCGTCGTGCTGCTGACCGGCGGGACGCCGCCCGTCCACCACACCACGCCGTCGACCGCCGCGGTCGCCGCCAAGCTGGCGATCGGCGTCGGCCTGGTGCTGTTCGGCGGCTACCGCCTCCGGCGGCCGCCCCGCCCGTACCGGCCGCCGAGCTGGACGGCCCGCATCGACAACGCCTCGCTCGCCACCGCCGCCGCACTCGCCTGGCTGCTCCAGCCCTGGGCCCTGGTGGCGGCCGGCGCCGCCACGGCCGTCGACGCCGACCTCTCCTCCGTCTCCGACTGGCTGGCCCTGACCGGCTACTGCCTGCTGGCCACCGTCAGCCTCCTGATCATGGAGCTGTACACCGTCTGGGCCCCGGAAGCCGCCCAGGCACGGCTGAGCGCCCTGCGGAGCTGGCTCGAGCACCACCAGGACCAGCTGATCGTCACCCTCTCGCTGCTGGCCGGAATCTGGCTGACCGCCAGCGCCCTCTACGCACTCGTCGCCTGAGGAGCCGTCGGCGGCACGGGAAGCAGAACGCCATGACGCTCGGTGACCGACCCTTCCCCGCTCTGTCCCCGAGTCGTCCCCGCTCCGTCCCCGGGCGCGAAAGCCGCGACACCCGGAACGTCAACACGGCCAACGGGTGATTCACCCGTGCGCGGGATGGGCTCGACAGGTGCGGTAGGGGCTTTCGGTCGTGACGGCGCAGGCGGAAGAGGGCCGGGAGGCGCGTGTGGCGGGGGCGGCGCGTCCGTACCGGCGCACCTCACCGTGCGGAAGGAGCGGTGAGGGGGCGGATCCCGCAAACCCGTCGCACGGGATTGGCCGAGTCCCTCCGTTCGTCACTTTACGTGTTCACCCGGATGCGATGCCCTTACGGCGTGTTCCGGCTCCGCCACGGCACGCGGAGGACGCGTCCGGGTCGGCGGCGCCTTCCACCAGCGTCGACGTGAAGGGAAGAACCATGGCCACACCCCCCGCTCCGCTCCGGGTCGCCCTGGCAAACGGCAGCTTCGAGGATCCCGTCGTGGCCGGTGTGGAGATCCTGCCGGACGCCTCGCAGACGCAGGCGCCCAAGCGGGTCCCGGGCTGGCTCACGACCGCCACCGACCACCGGGTCGAGCTGTGGCACTCGGGATTCCAGGGCGTTCCGGCAGCCGACGGCGCCCAGTTCGCCGAGCTCAACGCGAACGAGGTCTCCACGCTCTACCAGGACCTGCCGACGACCCCCGGGACGAAGCTCTACTGGCGGCTGTACCACCGGGGCCGCCAAGGGGACGACACCATGGCGCTGGACATCGGCGCGCCCGGCGCGCCCGTGGAGCAGCGCCGCTTCACCGACGGCAACACCGCATGGGGCTACTACACCGGCACCTACACCGTCCCGGCGGGCCAGACGCTGACCCGCTTCGCCTTCCGCTCCGTCTCCGCCGCCGGCGGCAACCGCGGCATCGGCAACTTCCTGGACGGCATCTTCTTCGGCACCGCCCCCTACGTGGTGCTCGACAAGACCGCCGCGCCCACCGGGCCGCTGGAGGTGGGTGACGTCCTCACCTACCGCATCTCCGCCAGGAACCCGGGCGGCGGAGCGGCGGAGAACCTCGTGCTGACCGATGCGATACCGCAGGGCACCACGTACCTGCCCGGCTCCCTGCGGATCGTCGACGGACCGAACGCCGGGGTGAAGAGCGACGCGCGGGGCGACGACCAGGCCCACTTCGACGCGCAGGCGAACAGGGTCGTCTTCCACCTCGGCAACGGCGCGTCCGCCACGGCCGGGGGCAGCCTGGCCAACACCGAGACGCTGCCGGCGGGCACCACGGTCGAGTACCGGGTCACCCTCGGACGGGCCGCCGCCGGCAAGCTGGTCAGCAACACCGCGACCGCCTCGTACGAGAACCGTCTCGGCGACACGCCCGAACCCCTGACGTCCACCTCCGACGAACAGCTCACGGAGGTCAGGCCCGCCGCCGACCTGGCCGTCACGAAGGCGGCGGACGCGACGACCGTCACCGTGGGCCAGACGGTGACCTACCGCATCACCGTCCGCAACGCCGGCCCGAACGACGCCACCGGCGTCACCGTCACCGACCGGCTCCCCGACGGCCTGGCCTTCCTCTCCGCCGAAGGCCCCGGACGCCACGACCCCGCCACCGGCCGCTGGACCGTGGGAGGCCTGCCCGTCGGCGCCACGGCCACCCTCGTCCTGAGGGCCAAGGCCGAGAAGACCGGCCGGATCCTCAACACGGCCGCCGCCACCGGGAACGAGAAGGACCCCGACACCACGAACAACACGGACACGGTCACCGTCTGCGTGGAGCCAGCCCCCTCCTGCTGCGACCCCTGCGCCGACCTGAAGTAGCCCCCGGCCGCCCTGCGGACACCGCCGGCGGGACCGGCGGACGTGCCGTGGCCCGGCGGCCGTTGCCGGTCACCGGGCCGCTAGGGTGCGCGGAGCGGGCCGCGTGGCGGTCGTGGCCACGCGGCCCCGTTCGGTCAGGAGCGCGGCGAGACCTGGACGATGGCTTCGATCTCCACGAGCTGCTCCGGCACGGACATGTCGCTGACGCCGACGATGGTGTCGGTCGTGCGGTGGTTGCCGACGTACTCCTTGTGCAGCCTGGCGGCCGTGTCGAAGTTCTGGCGGAGGTCCTTGGTGAAGATCTTCATGCTGATGATCTGGCTGCGCGGGACCCGGTAGTGCGCGAGGACCTTGTCCAGGTTGGCGAACGACTGGCGCACCTGCTTCTCGAAGTCGCCGGCGCCGATGAAGTTCCCGGCCTCGTCGTGGGACACCTGTCCCGAGATGTAGATCGTGTCCCCGGCCCTGATGCCCTGCGAGTACCCGTAGGACTCCTCCCACGGCACCCCGAACCCGAAGTGGTCCCAGCCCCGGCGTGCCAGGTCCTGGGCACTGGCTCCCTGGAGTCCCGTGACCGTGATCATCGCGGCTGCGATCGCGGCGACCACGGCGCCGATGCCGAACCTGCGCCTTGACTTGGCCATTCCCATCGTCCCTTCGTTCCTGGTGGATCCCGGAGCCCCGACGCTGTCACGGCGGAAAGGAGAACCCCTCGAACGGGAATCGCGCGGACGGCACCCCGCAGGCCGGAACTCCGCACGCCCGGCTGCTCGCCCTTCCCTGCGGGGACTTCGGCCCGGGTCCGTCCGCCGGAGGCCCGTGGCACGATGCCGGGATGATCACTCCACCCGTACCACCCGTCGTCCCCGCAGGCCGCCTGGCCGCGATGGAACAACCCGTGCTGGCCCTCCCCGGCGGTCTGGAGCTGCGCCCCTGGCGCATCAGCGACGCCGACGCACTGGTGGCCGCCTCCCGGGAACCGGCCATCCGCCAGTGGAACCGGCTCGTCGTGACGTCGCGGGCGCAGGCGCGCGAGCGGATCGGCCGCATGCACGAGCGCTGGCGCGAGGAGCAGAGCGCGATATGGGCCGTCGCCGGGCCCGCCGACGGCCGGGCCGTGGGCTTGATCGGATGGGGTGACATCGACCTCGCCGGCGGCAGTGCCGAAATCGTGTACTGGATCCTGCCCGAAGGGCGGGGCCGCGGCGCCATGGTCGATGCCACGCGAAGCGTGAGCCGGTGGGCGTTCGACGACCTGGGCCTGCACCGGCTCCGGCTGTGTCACGCGGTGGCCAATCCCGCGTCGTGCCGGGTGGCCCAGAAGGCCGGATTCTCCCTCGAAGGCACGATGCGCAGCGCCCTGTTGCACGAGGACGGCTGGCACGACGAGCACCTGCACGCCCTGGTCCACGGCGACCTCTGATCCCGGCGCCGGTCGCCACCACCCGTCCGCCCGGCTGCTCGGAAGCCACCTCGCCGAGCTCCCAGTCTGCGATCCGGGATGCACATGCGCCTGGTGGACGCACGACTGAGGGGTTGTGGGAGCCCGCAGGGTGATGCGGTAGGGGCGGAAGGTGCTAACGGGGCAGGTGGGGTTGGAGTTACGCAAGGGGTTACGAATCGTCGGGCACGTTGAGTAACGGGACGCGCACTTTCTGTAACCATGGAGGGGTGGCCGGGTCCCGCGAAGGTGCGAGACGGCACCGGCCAATCGGCGTATCCGCGAACCGCACCGCACAAGGAGTCGGCTGATCATGTCCGCACCTGTCGTTGACGTCTGGGGCCCCGTCGCCCCCGGGGCCCGTTCCACGCTCCCGCCCGCTCCGGAACCGCATGACGAATGGGCACTCGCCGGCGGAATGGCCTGGGTCTACTACAGCCCGCTGAACCGCAGGCAGCTCGTCAGGCCCGTCATCCTCTCCGACGGGTTCTCCAGCGGGTCCAGCGACCTCGACCAGCTCTGGCACGGGCTGGAGGAGAACGGGGACTTCCGCTTCATCTCCGAGCTCCACGCGACCGGCCGCGACGTGATCATCCTCGGCTACACCGACCGCACCGCATCGATCACCGCCAACGCGGAAACCGCCGTCGAGTGCATCCGCCGGGCCGTCGCCGAGCGGGTGGGCCGGGCGAAGCTGGTGGTCGGCGGGTTCAGCATGGGCGGACTCGTCACCCGCTACGCCCTCGCCAAGATGGAGCAGGACCCCACCCTGCCCGACCACGAGACCTCCATCCACCTCTCCTACGACTCCCCGCACCACGGCGCGTGGTTCCCCATCTCCCTGCAGGCCTTCACGCACTACGCGACGGACAAGTGGGGCGACGCGCCGACCCTGGGCCCCGTGCTGCGCCAGTTCTCCGGACTGCTCAACAGCACCGCCGCGAAGCAGATGGCGCGCTGGCACATCGAGAAGGTCGGCGAGACCCCGGCGCCGGCGCCGGAACGGGCCGAGTTCCTGAAGGAGCTCGACGCGCTCGGCGGATGGCCGCGCAGCGTCCGCAAGATCGGCGTCGCCAACGGTGTGGGCACCGGTAAGGGCAACGGGGTCAAGCCCGGTGTGGTCGCGGTGAGGTGCGACGGCGAAACGCTGCACGACACCTGGCTGGCAACCCAGGCGCAGGGCGCCCAGGAGGTCGCCCGCCTGCAGAAGACGGGCGAGGACGCGGTCTCGGTGCGCACCAACGGCCTGCCCGAGATCGACGGCGCGCCCGGGGGCCTGTTCGTCATGCCGTCCCCCGTGGGCGACACCGGCAGCTTCGGCCTGGCCGGCCTCCTCATGACCCTCCTCGGCAACACCGTGGACCCGGACGTCATCACCACGTCCTGCTTCATCCCCAGCATCAGCGCCGTCGCGGCCGGTGAGATCGGCGACCCGAAGGCGCTCTACCGTGCGATCGGCCCGGACCACAGCGCGCTCGACGCCTTCCTGTGCGCCGGCCGCAACGAGGGGCACACCACGATGACCGAGGAACTCGGCGCGTGGATCGTGAACGAGATCGCCTCGGCCGACTGACCGCCCGGGGCGGGCGGGCCGCAGCGACGGGCCCGCCCGCCCCTCCCGCCCGCGCCCGCCTTCCGCCGGGACGCGTGTCAGTGCGCGGTGACCGTGTAGGCGGCGAGCGCCCGGTTGCCGTGCGGCTCGGCGACGGCCCGCAGGACGTCGGTCTGGCTCAGGAGGAGCCGGCGCACGGGCTCGGGCAGTGCGTCCACGCGTTCCTGCGTTCCGGCCGGGTCGAGGCAGGCGGCGATCTCCCAGTCGCCGTCCTGCAGGCCCTCGGTGTCCACCGGCCCGCTGCCGTCGGCCGTCCAGCCGGCCTCGGGCAGCAGCCGCAGCAGGGCCTCGCGGGACAGCGGGGTGCGGACGTTGCCCTGGCCGTGGGAACCGGCGGCCTCGATCTGCCCCTGGATCAGCACGGCGAGGAGGTGCGCCAGCCGGTCGCCGGATCCGGACGCCAAGTCCCATTCGGCGAAGCACAGTCGCCGTGCCCACGGCCGTACCCGGGCCAGCGTGTCGCGCAGGTGTCCGTGCGAGGCGAAGTACCAGGAGCAGTGCGCGAGCACCACGTGGTCGAAGGCGTTCGCGGGGAAGCCGACCGAAGGGTCCAGGACGTCGGTGCCGAAGCGGAAGCCGATGCGCGGCCCGAGCGGCCCCGAGGCGAGCCGGGCCGCAGATTCCCCCAGGGTGACCGGTGCCCCGTAGGAGGGGGCGGCCACGTCGACGGCCACCACGCGCCCCTCCGGGCCGACCGCCTCCGCGAGGACGGCGGTCATGTCCCCCTGCCCGCAGCCCAGTTCGAGGACCGTCGAGCCCGGCTCGATCCGCCAGTCCGAGACGAGGGCGATGCGGTGGCGGGTCTGGGAGAGCTGGGCGTCCGGGCTGTGGCCGGCGGCGGCCATGGCGGCCGCGAGTGCGGGGGCCTTGGCCTGGAGGTCCGAGTGGTTCACGAAGTCCTTGGTGGTGTCAGACGGGTCGGTGCGGGCCGATGGTAGGGGACGCGCGGGCGGCGCCGCCTCCGATTTCCCGGGCGTCCCCCGGGGGAGCGGGCGGTCCCGGCGGCACGGTCGGCCGCGGGACACCCGGTCCGGTCCGGCAGCGTGCGGGCGGGGAAAACCGGTGGCCCGCGGCCGGGACCGATCGGATAATCCGGCGGTGGGCACTCTCGTGGCGCTGCGCAGGTATCCGGTGAAGTCCATGCTCGGCGAGGCGCTGACGAGCGCCCGGATCACGGAGGAAGGGCTGGCCGGGGACCGGACGTTCGCCGTGCTGGACGGGGCGGGCGCGGTCGGCAGCGCCAAGCACCCCCGCAAGTGGGGCGCCCTCCTGGACTGCCGCAGCAGCGCGGCCGGCCCGGGGGAGGCCAGGGTGGAGCTGCCCGGCGGCGTCGTGCTGCCCGCCGGGGCCGCGGAACTGGACGCGCGGCTGTCCGGCCTGCTGGGCCGCCCGGTGACGGTGTCGGGCGAGCCCCCGGACCACGGGCTGCTGGAGCGCGCGGTCCCCGCCTACGAGGGCGGGATCCCCGAGGCGGTGCGCGCGCGGGCCTCCGTGGACGGGACCGGGGAGACCATCACCGCGGGACGGGTCGCCGCCGGGACCTTCTTCGACTTCGGCCGGGTCCACCTCGTGACCGCCAACAGCCTGCGCAGGCTCCGGCGCAGCCACCCCGCCGGGGACTTCGACCCCGGGCGTTTCCGGCCCAACCTGGTCGTCGACCTCCCCGGCGGGCCGGACTTCCCCGAGGACTCCTGGCCCGGCGCCACCCTGCGGATCGGCCGGGCCCTGTTCCGGGTGACCGTGCCCACGCCCCGCTGCGCGGTCCCGAACCTGGCCCACGGCGAACTGCCCGCAGACCCGGGCATCATGCGCACCGTGGCCCGCGAGCACCGTGTGCCGGTCCTCGACCTGGGCCGGCTCTCGTGCGTCGGTGTGTACCTGGAGGTGCTGGAGCCGGGCACCGTCCGGACCGGTGACGCGGTGACCGCCCACCCGGCCCGGACGCGCCCGTGACCGGTCAGTCGGGGCGGGGGCCGATCACGGCGGTGCCGTCGTGCACCGTGATGGCCTGCGCCGGGCACATGTCGGCGGCCTCCAGGATCCGTTCCTGCGCGGCGACCCGGTCGGCGCGCGGCCGGGCGTGGTCGTCCTCGAGCGCGAAGACCTCGGGGGCCGTACCCGCGCAGATGCCCGAACCCAGGCACAGACCGGCGTCGATCCGCACGGTCCACGTCATGCCGCTCACCACCCGATCGGCATGACGCGCGGCCCGCGCACCAGCATCTCGGTCTTCCAGGTGACGTCCCCCGCGAGCTTCAGCCCGGGGAAGCGCGCCAGCAGTCCCCCGAGGGCCTCCTGGAGCTCCATGCGGGCCAGCGGTGCCCCCAGGCAGTGGTGGACGCCGTGGCCGAATCCGATGTGCTGGTTGGAGGGGCGCCGGATGTCGAGGACCCCGGGGGCGGCGAAGCGCAGCGCGTCGCGGTTGGCGGCGCCGATCGCGACGAGCAGCGGGTCCCCGGCCCGGACGAGCGTGCCGCCGACCTCGATGTCCTCGGTGGCGTAGCGGGCCTGGCCCGCCCCGCTGCCCAGCGGTACGAACCGCAGCAGCTCCTCCACCGCCCTGGCGATCAGGGCGGGTTCCCGGCGCAGCAGCGCGAGCTGCTCCGGGTGGTCGAGCAGGGTGAGGACGAAGTTGGGGATCTGGGAGGCCGTGGTCTCGTGCCCGGCCACCAGGACCGCCACGCACAGGTCGACGAGCTCCGGTTCGGAGAGGCGGTCGCCGTCGGTGTCCCGGGCCTCGATGAGCGCCGTCATCAGGTCGTCCTGCGGGTCCCGGCGGTGCAGCTCGATCAGCCCTGCCATGTAGGCGCGCAGCTCCTCGAGGTTGGCCTCGAACTCCTCGGCCGTGAGCGAGCTGGTCGAGAGCGCCGCGTCGCTCCACACCCGGAAGCGCGGGCGGTCCCCGACCGGCACGCCCAGCAGGCGGCAGATCACGGCCACCGGCACGGGCAGGGCGAAGCGGTCGACCAGGTCGACCGGCGGGCCGGCCGCCTCCAGTTCGTCGAGCAGGTCCGCGGTGAGCGCGCGCACCTGCGGGCGGAGCTTCTCGACCTGCCGGACGGTGAACGCCTTGGCCACCAGGGACCGCAGCCGGGTGTGGTCGGGCGGGTCCATGCCCAGGATGCCGCTGTCGGTGCGGCCCTCGGACTGCCGGGGCTCGTCGTGCGCGGCGGCCGCCGCACGGCTGAACCGCGCGTCGCCGAGCACGAGGCGGGCGTCCGCGTAACGGGTGACCAGCCAGGCCGGCTCACCGTACGGCATCTGCACGCGTAACAGGCCGGGCCGGTCGCGCACGCGCTCGTACTCCTCGGCGAGCAGGAGTCCCTCGGCGGTGTTGAAGGGGTAGGCGAGGGGGGTGGTGCCGGTGCTCGTCACGTCGGACTCCCTGGGTTGTAAGCAGCTGCTTACAACGTAGGACGGGCCACCCGGCCGGTCAACGACGCTTTGTGGCCGTTATCCTGACGGGCCTTCCGAGAGGACGACAGCGTGAGCGAATCCCCCCGATCCCCCCGGGCGCAGCCCGTGGAACGCCCCCGCAACGCCGCCGCCACCCGGCTGCGGCTGCTCGAAGCCGCCGCCGAACTGTTCGCGGAGCGGGGGTACGAGCGCACGACGGTCAGGGCGATAGCCGAGCGCGCCGGTGCCAACCAGGCGCTCCTGTTCCGCTACTTCGGGTCCAAACACGGGCTGCTGACCGAGGTCGTGGCCCGGGGCGGCCTGGAACAGCTGCACGCGACCGCTCCGGAGGACCTCTTCGAGACCGCCCTGCGCTCGATGCTCACGCGCAGCGCCCCCGGAGCCGACCGCTCCCTGGAGGTGTACCTGCGGTCCGTCGGCCGGGGGGACGAGGCGACGGCGACCCTGCGGGAGCTCGGCGGCGAGTACCAGAAGGTGCTGGCCGGCCTGGCCCCCTCTCCGGACGGCGCCCTCCGCGCGGATCTGGCCATGGCCTGGCTGCTCGGGATCGGCCTGATGCGCACGGTCACCGCCCGCGAACCCCTGGCCAGCGCGGACCCGGAGGCGGTGTGCCGGCTCGTGCTGACCACCCTGGACCGCTTCTGGACGCTGCCGGCGCAGCCCCCGCCGGCGGACGCCGACGACGGGCCGGGCGGCCCGCCGGGGGACCGTCCGGCGGCCGGTCATGGCGGCCCGGCCGGTCATGGCGGCCCGGAGGTCAGCCGGTCGGATACTCCAGGATCCGGCCGTCGACGGTCCCGATGAGCAGGCGGCCCCCAGGGGCCACGGCGAGGGACAGGCCCGTGGTCGGCGCTCCGCCGACCGCGAGGGCGGTGTGCCACCGCACCGAGCCGTCGTCGGCGTCCAGCGCCGTCAGAGCTCCGCAGTTGTAGGCCACGTAGACGCTGTCCCCGTCGGTGTCGAGGGCGGTGGCGGGATGGTCGGTGCGGTGCTGCCACCGCACCGCACCGCACCGTCGAGGGACCGCCGTACCACGTAGGCGCCACCGGGTTGCGTCCCCCGGCCGTGGTGGACGGTGCCGGCGTACACCAGGGACGGCCCGATCTCGGCCGCAGGACCTCCGAAATGATGTTCCTGCGGGAGCCAGGAGTGCGGGAAGAGCCGCCGCAGCGTCCCGTCGGGGCCCAGGGCGCAGACCCACTCGTCCCGGTGCGGCTCGTCCGGGTCGCTGCCCACCAGGACGTACGGGCGGCTCGCGCGTCGGACGTCGAAGGGGTGGTTGATCAGGTCGAAGCCGCCGACCTCCGGACCGTCCGCCGGACCGACCTCCGGACCGTCGAGGTCGAACGCCATCAGCCGCTCGGCAGGCCCCTGGCGGCGGCCCAGCGGCCTCAGCACCGTCCTGCGGCCACCGGGGACGAGAACGGCGGGCGCGCCCGTGCCGGTCCGACGGCGCCCCAGTCCGGGCGGGCCACGACGACGGGATGCCCCTGCCGGTGGGCCGCCGGGTTCTCCCGGTCGTAGCACGGCGCCAGGACCAGGCGGAGTTCGGTCGCACCGGCCCATTGCAGGTCGAGCACCTCGCGCGGGTACCGCAGGGCGGACACCGCGTCGCCGGAGTCCAGGCGGATCAGCAGCAGCTCGCCCTCGAAGCAGTAGCCGCCGTCGTAGCGTCCCGTACCGGCGGCCAGCAGGGGGAGAACGGGGTGGAAGGCGAGGGTCCGCACGGGGTACCTCGACCGTACGAGGTGCCGGCACCGCAGGCCGTCCTGGTCGTAGACGCCGATCCGGTGCCCCGTCCACCCGTCGTCCGCGGTCCCGTTGCCGTTCCACTGGAGGTGCCCGACGTTCCCGGCCGCGGCCACCGTCCGCGAGCGCTCGTCGGCGACGGCCAGAGCCGGTTCCCCGACCTCGGCGAACGGTCCGCCTCCGAACACGCGCCGGAGCGCCGGCACCAGGGTCATAGGGGGTTCCTCCCGGATCGGCACGGCGACGACCGCCGTCCCGGGCACGGCACGGCGGCAGCTCATGATCCCGTCGGACGACGGCGACGCGCCGGCGGATTCCGTCCGGGTGGTGCCCTGCCGGAGGGGCGCGGCGGCAGCACCGCGGACACGGCAGGGCCGAGGAGGCGGGTGCGCGGGCACGAGAAGGTGCCCGGAGCCGTGGGGCTCCGGGCACCTGGTGTCAGACCGTGGCCGGTCGGCCGGTCAGAAGGTGAGCTTGAAGTCGGTGATCGTGCCGGTGTCGGCGGCGCCCTTGTCCTGGACCTTCAGCTTCCAGGTGCCGTTGGCCGCCACGGCCGAGGCGTTCACCGTGTAGGTCTTGTCCAGGTTCGCCGTGGAGTCCGAGGAGGAGTTCTGCAGGCGGAACGAGGTCCCGTTGGGGGCCACCAGGTCGATCTGGAGGTCACCGATGTAGGTGTGGGTGATCTTCACACCGACCTTGAGGGTGCTCGGAGCGTTGCCGGTGATGCCGGTGACGGCGACCGACGAGGTGACCGCGGGGCCGGGGGAGTCCGGGATGGCCACGCGGGTCGTGCTCTCGAATACCTTGCCCGGGTTCGGGTTGCCGCCGCCCGAACGGGCGCCGACGTTGACGGCGGCCCAGGCGTCGGTGACGCCGTTGACCTCGGGGCTGCCGGCCCCGTACAGCTCGGTCGCCGCGGCGATCGTACCGGCGCGGGCACCGGCGTAGTCCGTGGTGGAGTTGAACTTGGTGGTGAGCGCCTTGTACCAGATCAGCTGCGCCTTGTCCCGGCCGATGCCGGTGACGGGCAGGCCGTCGGAGGTGGGCGAGTTGTAGCTCACGCCGCCCACGACCTTGGCGCCGGAGCCCTCGGAGGCCAGGTAGAACCAGTGGTTGGCCGGGCCCGAGGAGTAGTGGACGTCGAGGTTGCCGACGCCGGAGTACCAGGCGTCGGCGGAGCCGCCGTCCTTGCTCGGCTTGTCCATGTAGCGCAGCGGGGTGCCGTCGCCGTTGATGTCGATCTTCTCGCCGATGAGGTAGTCGCCCGGGTCGCTCGGGTTGTTCGCGTAGAACTCGACGGACGTGCCCATGATGTCGGAGGTGGCCTCGTTCAGGCCGCCCGACTCGTTGCTGTACTCGAGGCCGGCGGTGGCCGCGGTGACGCCGTGCGACATCTCGTGGCCGGCGACGTCCAGCGAGGTCAGCGGGTCGTTGTTGTTCGTCCCGTCGCCGTACGTCATGCAGAAGCAGCCGTCGTCCCAGAACGCGTTGACGTAGGCGTTGCCGTAGTGGACGCGGGAGTAGGCGGCGACGCCGTCGCCGCGGATCCCGGAGCGGCCGAAGACGTTCTTGTAGAAGTCCCAGGTGACCCCGGCGCCGTAGGCGGCGTCGGCGCCCGCGGTGGCGGCGTTGGAGTTGGCGCCGTTGCCCCAGGTGTCGGTCGACTGGCTGAAGAGCGAGCCCGTGCCCGACGTGCCGTGGTTGAGGTTGTACGTCTTGTGGCCGCCGCGGGCCGTGTCGTTCAGCGTGAAGTTCGAACCGGACGACGAGGTGCCGAGGGTGACCTGGCCGCTGTAGTGGGTGTTGCCGACACCGGTCTCGATGCCCTGCCACTGGTGCAGCTTCGCGCCCGTCTTGGCGTCGGTGATGACGTGGAGCTGGTTGGGGGTGCCGTCGTCCTGGAGGCCGCCGACGACGGTCTCGTAGGCCAGGGTCGGCACGCCGTTCGCCATCCACACGATCTTGCGGGGAGCGGCGTCGGCCTTGTCGGCCTTGGAGCCGACCGCCTTGGCGGCGTCGAGGGCCTTCGCGGAGGCGGCCGCCGGAGCGTCGGCCGGGGCGGAGGTGGAGACGCCCTGCAGCTGGGCGGAGGACGCCTTGCTGACGCTCTGCGTCTTGTCGGCCGCGGTGCGGTTGACGACCAGGTCGCCGCCGAGGACGGGGAGTCCCTCGTACGTGCGCTCGTAGCGGGTGTGGGTGGTGCCGTCCTGGTCCTTGACCACGTCGTGGACGAGGAGCTTCTCCTGCGGGCCGAGGCCGAGCTCCTTGGCCGTGGCGGCCGTGGTGCTCTGCGCCTTGGCTATGAGCTCGGCGCGCTGCGAGGGGGTGAGCTGCGCGGGGAGCGCGCCCGGGTTGCGGACCTGGCCCTTGGGGGCGGCCGCGTTCGCGGACGGTTCGGGCTGCGCGCTGGCGGTGCCGGCCTGGACGCCGACGGTGAGGAGGGCGGCTGCGGCGAGCAGGGCCCCTGTGGCGGTGGCGTTCCGCCGGTGCGTGGACTTCACGCGGACTCCTTCGGTGCGTGGGGGGTGGAACCGGCGGCCGGGATGCGGCCGGCCGGGTGGAGCGTGTCGATCTCGTCGTGCTGGGGATGTGGAGAGGTTGCCAGCGATCTCCAAGATCGCCATGGACACGTCAGGTATTGGCCGAAAGGCGTCCGGATTTCGCCCTACCGCGTCCGCTGAGCGGACGCGCAGCGCCTGTATGGATGGCCTTATTCAGGTTCAACTCGCCAGATTCCGGGCATGACTTGCCCCGAGTCAAGACCGTGAATGGCGTAATTCGCGAACAGGTAAAGCGTTCGGCATCAAGCGTCAAACAGCCTTGTTCTGAACATGACTTGGCGGGTCTGATCGCGGACAAGTCGCTCCGAGCGGCGCCACCCCCCGAGGGAGTCCGCAATGCATCCAGCCCGTCGAACGTGGCCGCGCGCCGCGGCCGCCACGGCCGCGGCAGCCGGCCTCGCGCTCACCGCGGCGGCGGCCGCCCCGGTGACCGGGACCCCGACCGCCTCCGCGCACACCCGGACGGTCCCGCGCACCGCGGCCCGTCCCGCCGTCGCCGGCCACCAACTGGTCCGCGCCGTGGGAAGCCCGCTCTCCATCGAGGAGTGCCGGACCAAGTGGAAGATCGCGTGCTACACCCCGCTGCAGTACCGCGAGGCGTACGACCTCAACCCGCTCTACGGGGCGGGCATCACCGGCAGGGGCCGCACGATCGTCATCGTGGACTCCTTCGGCTCGCCGACCGTCCAGCACGACCTGGACGTCTACAGCAGGCAGTTCGGGATGCCCAGCACCAAGGTGCAGGTGGTCAAGTGGGGCAACGTCCCCCGGTGGGACCCGGAGAACGCCGACATGCTGGGCTGGGCCGGCGAGACGACCCTGGACGTGGAGATGGCGCACGCGGTGGCACCGGACGCGAGGATCGTCCTGGTGGAGACCGCGGTCGCGGAGACCGAGGGCACCACCGGGCTGCCGGAGATGATGGACGCCGAGAAGGCCCTGATCGACCACGGCGTCGGCGACGTCATCACCCAGAGCTTCGGAGCGACCGAGAACACCTTCCCCGGCTTCGACAAGGGCGACTTCTCCAGCATCGGGAAGCTGCGCTACGCCTTCGAGGCCGCCGCCCGCAACCACGTCACGGTGCTCGCCTCCTCCGGCGACGGAGGAGCCACCGACAACACCGCCGACGGGACGGGCTACTACCACGAGCGCGTCAACTCCTGGCCCTCCTCCGACCCGCTGGTGACCTCCGTCGGCGGGACCCGGCTGCACCTGGACGACGCGGGCAGGCGCACCGCCCCCGAGAGCGTCTACAACGACAACGGCGCGGGCGGCGGCGGCCAGTCCCACGTCTTCACCCGTCCGGCCTTCCAGAACGGCGTCAAGGGCGTCGTCGGCGGACGGCGCGGCACCCCGGACATCTCGATGGCCGCCGCGGTCGACGGCGGCGCGTGGCTCTACTCCAGCTACGACCCGGCGGCCACCGGCTGGGACGTCTCCGGCGGAACCAGCGAGTCCAGCCCGCTGTTCGCCGGCATCGTGGCCCTGGCCGACCAGGCCGCGGGCAAGCGCCTGGGCGACATCCACGAGGCGCTGTACCGCCTGTACGGGCGCTCCGCGTACGACCGCTCCACCGGCATCGTCGACGTCAACGACGGTACGGACAACAGCTACCAGGGCGTCACCGGCTACACCGCGGTGAACGGCTACGACATGGCCACCGGCGTCGGCACCCTCGACGCGGCCCGCTTCGTACCGGCCCTCGCCCGCGAAGGGCGCCGCGGCTGACGCCCCGCCACGGCCGGCCCGGCACGGTCGGCGCGTCGCCCCGGGAGGGCGGTGCGCCAACCGTCCGGGCCGGCCGCGGCCCGTGACCCTCCTGCCGGTACGTGCCGCCGGTCAGCGCCGCCTCATGGAGGACGGCGGCACGTCGAAGGCGCGCGTGAAGGCGCAGGAGAACGCCGCCGGGGAGGCGTACCCGAGCAGGGTCGCGACTTCGGTGACGGTCCTGTGGCGCAGGAGGGGGATCGAGGCGAGCAGCCGGGCCCGGGACCGCCAGGCCGCCGCCCCGCTCCTCCTCGGCGCCCTCCCGGCCGTCGTCCTCCTGCGCCGAAGGCCCCCGCGCATCCCGGACCGCCTGCACGCCGGGGGCTGCGTCGTCCTCCCGTGCCCGGTGCTGACGGCCGTGCCGGCCCGGACCCCGTGAGGACCTCACGCCTTCACGCGGTCGAACTCGGCGGCGAAGCCGCACCGCTCCGCGATCAGCCGCAGCTGGTCGTCCGGCAGACGGTCCGGCCCGGACAGGACGGCGGCCATGCCGTCGGCGGTGAGCCCGAGGGCGGCGACGATGCCGAGGTCCCCCGTCGGGCGCCCCTGCGGTGCGTCGGCGCCGGGAGGGCCGGCGCCGAGGGCGTCGAGGGCCTGCGCGGCGAGCGTGTGCCGGTGCGCGGCCCGTGCGTCCGACAGGAGGAGGGCCGTGCCGGTCGGCGCGGAGCGCAGGATCAGGAAGAACGCCTCGTCCGCGTTGAAGAAGCCGAACACCGTGTCCGTGGCCCCCTCGCCGCGCACCGCGGCGATCGCTTCGTCGAGGCCCGTGAGCGCGGTGCGGTCCAGTCGAGTGCAGTGCCGGCGGCCGTCCCGTTGGACGACGGCGACCGCGTACCGGTGGTTCTTGTGTGCTGTCACGGCCCCACAGGTGCCCCGCCGGCGCACCCGATAGCCATGGCGGGGGCTGTCGTGGCCCGCACGGAGCACACCCCTGCGGCAGGCCGGACCGCCCCCGGCGGCCACCCTCGCCGGCCGTACGGGAGGTCCCCCCGACTGCATATGTCGTTGACCGGCATATAGTGATCACATGACTGATCGTGCGATGCAGGAACCGACCCTGCTCCTCCTCACCGCGCTCGCGGACGAACCCCGTCACGGCTACGCGATCGCACGCGAGGTGGAGGGGATCTCGGGCGGGCGGGTGAAGATGCGGACCGGCACGCTCTACGGCGCGCTGGAACGGCTGTTGCAGCAAGGCCTGATCGAGGTCCACAAGGAGGAGGTCGTCGACAGCCGGCTGCGGCGCACCTACACCCTGACCGCACCCGGACGCGCGGCCCTGGCCGCCGAGGCCGAGCGGATCACGGCCACCGCGCGCGAGGCGACCCGCCGCCTGGGTGTCACCGGCAAGGCGGCCACCGCGTGAACCCCGTACTGCTGCGCTGCCCGCCCTGGCCTCCCTCAGCCGGCTGCGCCACCTCTCCTGGCGGACCCTCGTCCACGCCGGCGCCCTGACCTACCCCTTCTGCCTGGTCCACCAGAGCGTCGGCATACCCGTCACCCGGGGCGTCCTCAGGACGGTGCCGTTCCTGGGCCTGCTTCCGTCGATCGCCCTCGGCCTCCTCTTCTCCCTCCTCCTGGCCGCCGCACTGAACCGCCTGGTCGACCGCAGGCTCGGGCCCGTCCTCCGGCGCCGGCTCACCACCGCCCTCGACCCCCTCCCCGCACCGGCGTCGGCCCGGCGGCCGCCGGGCGACCGACCCCGCGTCGCAGGCCCCGGCCGGCCCCGGGACACGGCTGCCCTACGATCACCGGGAGGCACCGCACGAGGAGCGAAGGAGCGCCGGCACACGTGGAGACGGAGATCGAGAGGCCCGGGAGGCCCGAGAACCTGCCGGCGGCCGAACTGCTCTGGGCCCGCTGGGCCCTGGCCGCCGTCCTGGAGGCCACCGAGGAGGCGGAGGAGACGCCGCGCGTCCACCGCACCGGCACCTGGATCGACGGGGAGGGGCTGCACCTCGACGACTGCGGCTGCACCTGGTGGACCCTCGCGCCGATGGGCGGGGGCCGCTACGTGCTCTACGGCGAGGACGAGTCCAGCGGCGTCAAGTGGCACGAGCCCGCGATCGACATGCTGGCGCAGGCACCGCACTGGCTGCCCTTCGAACGGCTGCGGGGTCTGCTGGAAGGCTGGGAACTGGGCTGCGTCTACTGGTACGAGGACGGCACCTGGGCCCGCGCGCCCTACCCGGAGGGGCTGAAGGACGATGGACTCGACTGCGGCATGAGCCGCTTCGCGGTGCGCGAGGAGGCCCTGAGCCTGCTGGTGCACTCAGACCGGGGCCTGCTCCCGGGGCGGGCGGCGGAACTCCTGGCGGCGGCAGAGGCGTACCGCCTCAGCGCTTCCGACGTCGAGGCGGCGTTGGAGGAAGCGGACGAGGCCGCGGACGAGCACGCGCCGGAGGACCGGCGGGCCGCACTGCGCGCACTGGAGCGCGCCGGCCTGTCCGCCCCCCGCTGAGCCCCCGGACGACCGGCCCGCGCACCCGGGCATCGGCGACGATGCCCGTGGTCGCGGGGGATATCCGCTGGCCGGGCCGCGGGTGGTGACCTTAGGGTGCAGCCCATGACGATCATGACCCCCCATGCCGTGGACCGGTCCGTGTCCCTCACCGCGCAGGCGCTCCGAGGGGTGGCGCACCTCGACTGGTCCACCCCCGCCGCCGGGCTGGAGTGGAGCTGTTACGACACCGCCGTCCACATCGCGGGCGACTTCACCGCGTACGCCGCCCAGCTCACGGGGCACGCGACCGGCGGGTGGGTCCCCTTCGAGATCAGCGCGGACCCCGGCACCACCCCCGACGGCCTGATCGAGGTCATCGAGGCCACCGGAGGGCTGCTGTCCGCCGTCGTGGCCGCGGCCCGCCCGGAGGTCCGGGCCTGGCACCCGTCCGGCATGGCCGACGCGGACGGTTTCGCGGCCATGGGCGTCGTCGAGACCCTGCTGCACACCCACGACATCCTGGGCGCCCTGGGCGTCCACGACTGGGAGCCCGACCCGGCCCTCTGCGAACAGGTCCTCGACCGGCTCTTCCCGCAGGCGCCGCGCGCCGGTGCCGCTCCGTGGCCGACCCTCCTGTGGGTGACCGGCCGGGCCGCCCTCGCGGACCTGCCCCGCCGGCCGGTCTGGCGCTGGTACGCCGAACCCGTCCCGGCGGGCCGCGTCGTCCTCTGCGAGATCTCCCCCCAGATCGCCGCCGACCTCCACGCGGGCGGCACCGGCGGCTTCGCCTGGGCCGGGGACGGGCCCGGCGAGGGCACCCGGGTCGCGTCCGGCATGGTGCTCAAGGCCGGGGAGCAGGGCACGCACCGCCCGGGGTGGGGCCCGTACGCCATCGTCCGGACCGAGGACCGGCGCGCCATCGGCGGGATCGGCTTCCACGGCGCCCCGGACGCGGAGGGGAACGCGGAGATCGGCTACGACCTCGTACCGTCCGCCCGCGGCAACGGCTACGCCACCGACGCGCTGGGCGGCCTGGCAGCCTGGGCCTTCGCCCAGCCGGGCGTGACCGCGCTGCACGCCTCGGTCGACGCGGACAACGCCCCCTCCCACGGCGTGGTCGGCCGGGTGGGCTTCGAGCGGACCGGCTCCACCGAGGGGGACGGCGTCCGCTACGTCCTGCGAGCCGCCCGGGGCTGAACGCGCCCGGGGCAGCCGGCCGCCGGCCCGTCGACCGGACGGCGGCCGCCGGCCCACCGGACCGGATCCGCGCCCCGGCGCGGATCCGGCCGTGGCGCCTCAGGCCCGGCCGAGGAGGCCCGCTCCCGCGGAGCTGTCGGACCGGGCCGTGAAGAACGCGCAGAACGCGGCGACGAACTCCTCCTCCCCGACCTGTCCGTCCCCGTCCGCGTCCATCGCGCGGAACCCGTCGTTGAGTTCGGCCGGGTGCACCCGCGGCCCGCCGAACAGAGCCCGGTACTCGTCCGCCCCCAGGGCGCCGCCGCCGTCGGCGTCGGCGGCGCGGAACAGGGCCCGCACCGCCGGTACGAGGCCCTTCTCCAGGTACGCCGGGTCACGGTCCACACCGGACGTCATCGCGGACACGAACTCGCGGCAGTCCACGCCCCCGTCGCCGTCGGTGTCGGCCGCTTCCCGGAGCTGCCGCCACCAGCCCTCGAACGCGGCGTAGAGCTCGTCCTCCCGTTCGGCGGGGAGTTCGAGCCTCCAGCACATGGTGTGCACCATGGCCTGGAGGTCGGCGGAGTCGACCCGGCCGTTCCCGGTCTGGTCCAGTACCCGGCGGAAGAACGCCTCCAGCCGGGCCGGACGTGAGTCGCCGCCGCTCCGGGCCCGGGGCACCGGCACCCGTGCGGGCGCGGGCGCGCCGCTCACGGACCGGTGGCGGTAGCGCACCCGGTCGGGGGCCAGTGCCATGGCGTGGCGCAGTCCGTGGTGCAGGGTCCACGACAGCGCGGCGCCCGCGGGCCCGCGCGAGGTCCCGAACCTCTCGTGCCAGGCCGGCGGCAGATCGCTGACGGTGAGGGCGGCCAGCGCACGGGCGAGCACCACCCGCAGCACCGGCCACGCCGGCGCCAGCCTCCCGAGCCGGCGGGGGGCGGGGGCCTGGCGGAGCATCCCGTGGAGCAGGTCGCGGACCTCGGGTCCGTACTCCAGGACCTCCCTGACCGTCTGCTCGACGTAGGCCGGGACGTCGGCGGCGCTCGCCGGGAGCACCTCGCCCGGAATCCCGAGGGCGGTGCACACGTCCAGGAACTCCGCGTACAGCACGTCGCGTTCGGCGGGCGACAGCGGGTCCCCCGACAGCTCGCGCATGGCGGTCATGGACTCGTACAGCGTCACCATCACCCAGCCGCGGACCTCGGGATCCTCGGCGCTGTACGCCCGCCCGGCCGCGTCGGTCCCGTGGATGCGCCGGTGCGTCCGCTGGAGGCGGGCCACCTCCAGCCGCCGTTCCCCGGGGCCGGCGAAGAACAGCCGGCTGCCGCTCTCCATGGTGTGCTCGATCCGCCGCCAGGGATGGGCGCGGTAGGTGGAGTACCGGTCCATCCCCGCGGCGACGACGGGATGGGCGATCTGCATCACGAGCAACCGCCATGCCACGAGCCCCATGCGCCGCTCACCGAGGGTCCGCCGCAACAGGGTCTCGACAGCGGGTAAGGCCACAGAGGTCACGGGAGCTTCCTTTTCTCACGGGGACGCCGACACCCCGTACAACGCCCCCGTCCGGTCGCCCGGCCCACCCGCACGCCGTCCTCCACCCGGACGTGCGTCCTCCCGAACGCCCGAACGCCCGCCCGTCCCGTCCGCGGCCGGTGTACGGGGTCAGTACCAGACGTACAGGTGGAACGGCAGAACCGCTCCGGGCAGGCCCGCGACGCATGTGTAGGGGAGGCCGGTGGCCTTTCCGGCGTTCTCGCAGGGCGTGGGGGAGTTGTAGTACGTGCTGTGGTAATGCCATTCGGCCGTGGCGCTCGGTGTGCTGCCGGTCTTGCCCGTCGGCTGCGGGAGCTCGGCTGCCCGGGCGGTCACGGCGGTTCCTCCCAGGGCGAGCGAAGTCCCCAGGGTCAGACCCACCACCGCGTCACGCATGCGCATGTGCATCCCTCTCCTTCGGCCACACTGCGGTGAAGTCCCTTCTGTGGGGCCATTGAACAAAGGGCGGGCGCCGGGTGTCCAGGCACCTCTGCCCGGTGACGTCAGAGGTGTTTGGGGCTCGTCGGACCGGGCGAGGGGAGCCCCGTGTCCCTGCGCCGGGACACGGGGCTCCCCTCGCCTGTAGCGTTCACCGCCAGGTGGTTGCAACGCGATCCCTCCGGATGTTGCGTTAGATTCAGATCCGATGCAACGATTTCAGGCTTCTGAACTGCTTCGATTGCCATCGAAGGTGATATCTCGCTTCCTTCATCCATGAACGCAACGTAGCGTTTCTATCGTCAGAAACGAAGGGGCGCAGGGCCTGCCGATGGGCCGGGCACGCGTCCCGCGGAGCGCACGTCCGAAGGGGTGGGTCATGGAGGCAGCGGCACTGAACCGGAAGCGGGCGGCGGCGCCCGGCGCCCTCGACTCCTTCGCCCGCTTCGTGCTCTGCGGCGGGGGAGTGGGGGTCGCCTCCAGCTTCGCCGTGGCGGCCCTCGACCCCTGGATGCCCTGGGCCGTGGCCAACGCCGTCATCACCGCGGCGTCCACCCTCCTGGCCACCGAACTGCACGCCCGCATCACCTTCGGCGCGGGCGGCCGTGCGACCCGGCGGCAGCACGCGCAGTCGGCCGGATCGGCGGCCGCCGCCTACGCGGTCACCTGCGTGGCGATGCTCGTCCTGCACCATCTGGCCGCGGCACCCGGTGCGGCCCTCGAACAGGCCGTCTACCTCGCCGCCTCCGCACTGGCCGGCGTCGCGCGGTTCGCGGTCCTGCGCCTCGTCGTCTTCGCACGCCACCGGGCGCGGGGGGCCTCGGCGCTCCTCCGCACGGACCGCCCCGCGTCCGCGGCCGTCTCCTGCACCGGGGCCCCCGGCGACCCGACGGCGCTGTGCCGCGCAGCCTGACCGTCCGGCGTCCGGCGTGCGGCACCCGGGGGCGGTGCCTACGCTTGACGGGTCACCGCCGGGCATTCGGGGGGACCCCTGCACCAACGGGGTGGTGGTCCGGCTCCCTGCTGCACAGGAACCGGAAGGCGGCCCTGTCATGGCTACTGCACCCGAATTCGACACCCCCGTCCTCGACACCATCGCCGCGATGACGATCGACTCCCTCGAGCACTGCCACATGGACGAGCGCACGCTGATCATCAGCCGCATCGCCGCGCTCGTGGCCATGGACGCGCCCGCGATCTCCTACCTGGCCCACATCAACCCGGCGGTCAAGGCCGACTTCACGGTCGAGCAGCTGCAGGACCTGCTGGTCGCGATCGCGCCCGTCGTGGGAACGGCGCGCGTCATGTCCGCGGCCGGGCACATCGCACAGGCCTTCGGCGTCGCCCTCGCGCTCGCCGAGAGCGAGGCCGAGGCGATAGCCCAGGCCGAGGCCGCCAGCCGCACCATGTCCTGAAGGATCCCTCCCGCCCCCTGCCCGAGAGCCGTCAGGGCTCCGGCGGGCACGAACACCGCGGTGTGCCGCGCGTCTCCCGGACCGGCCCCCGCACCCCCTCCGCGGCAGTGGAGCGGAGCCGGGGTGGGGGCACGCCGCGACCGGGAACGCACGGCCACCCGCCCCGGCGCACCGCGCGCGGCGATGTGGCCCGGCCCGTGTGCGCGGCCGGTTTCACACCGCCTTCGCGGCCGCCCCCGGCGGATCCTCCGAGGGCGGCCGTCGCCTCCCTGCCGCCGCTGGGCGGCCCCGTCGCCCTCCGCCGCCAGGGCCCGTCGTCAAACTCCCGTCTGCCCCGCCGGGCGACGACGGGACTTCGACGACAGGTCCTGGGCCTGGGTCCGCCGGGGCCGGGGTTCGGCGTTCAGGAGCGCCCACCAGGCGTGACCGTCGTGGTCGGTGTGGGTGCCGCAGGCCTCGACGGTGCGCAGCAGCGCCACCTCGGTCGGCACCCGCCCCCCGTCGCCGGTGCCGCCGTCCCCGTCGGTCCGGTGGCTGAGGGCCATGACGAGGATCTTCGCGTCCTGGTCGGCGAGGTGGACGCTGACGCGTTTCCCGCCCGCCGCCACGGCCGCCTCGACCAGGCCGTGGACGGCCTTCAGGAAGTCGTGCTCGTCCAGCCCCGGGTAGCCCCAGGGAGCGACGGCCAGCGCGGCCCGTCCGGCGGCCTTCCGCGGCGCCCACCGGTCCGACGGGAAGGTCAGCACCCGGGCCCGCCGGCCGGTGACCACGAGCCGCGGCGCGATTCCGGTGGCGGACTGCGGCGTGGCCGCCGGCCGCGGAGCCTCGACGGGTGTTCCGCGCGCGGGCGACGACGGGGGAGCGGAACCCGACGGAACCTGCGGACCCTTGGATTCCACAACCTCGCTCATACCCTGCCACGCTACTCCGCCCGCCCCCGGCGCGCAGCGGTACGCACGGATTCCGGGAGGGGCGCGGTCGTCGATGACGAGCCGTCACCCCTGCGCGTCAGCAGATCCGTTGGCGCCGCGTCGGGCCGTGGCCGCGTCAGGCGAGGGCGCGGACCACCGACCACAAGAGGCGCTCGTTCTCCGGGGCCGCGCCGCCCGGGAAGGCGAACCGGCGCCGGGTGTAGCCGTACGCGAAGCCCTGCCGGGGGTCGGCGAGGCCGAGCGAGCCCGCGGCGCCGCTGTGGCCGAAGGCGCCCGCGCCGAGGGAGGGGTAGCGCGCGCCGTAGCTCTGGAAGCCGAGGCCGAACGCCTTCGCCGTGCCGCCCACGAGGTCCGTGCCCTCGGAGTGGATCCGGGCGAACTCGGCCGCCGTGTCCGGCTTCAGCAGGGGCGCCCGCCCGTCCAGGCCGAAGGCGGCCGCCGCGTAGAGGCCCGCCAGCCCGCGCGCCGAGCCCACCCCGCCCGCCGACGCCTGGCCCGCGGCGCGCACGGCACGCGCGTTGGGGAAGGCGTACAACTCGCCGTTGCCGTCGGCGTGTTCGTTGAAGGCGATCCCGCCCAGGGTGTACGGGCTCGCGGCGGCCGCCTCGATCTCGGCCGCCTGCTCCGGCGTCGGCAGCATCGGCTGCGTGCTCAGGAAACGCGGCTCCTCGGACTCCGGCAGGCCCAGCCACAGGCCGAGCCCGTACGGAGCGCGGACCCGCTCCTCGTACCAGGCGTGCAGCGTGCGCCCGGTGGCCCGGAACACCACCTCGCCGACCAGGGCGCCGATCACGAGGGCGTGGTAGCCGAAGAACCGGCCCGGCTGCCAGAACGGCCGCTGCCCCGCCAGGCGGGCCGCCATCGCCCGGTCGTCGGCCAGCTCCTGCGCGGTGAACCCGGCGTCCAGGCCGATCACGCCGGCCCGGTGGGCCAGCAGCTCGCGCAGCGTGATCCCGCCCTTGTCCTGCGCGGCGAAGTCCGGCCAGTACGAGGCGACGGTCCGGTCCAGGTCCAGGAGGCCGTCCTGCACCAGCAGGGCCGCCACCAGGTAGGCCGCGCCCTTGGTGGACGAGAAGACGCCCAGCAGGGAGTCGGCGTCCACCCCCTCCGACCACAGGTCCACCACCCGTTCGCCGCCCCGGTACACCACCAGCTGCGCGCCGGGCGCGTGCTCCTCGGCCGCGAGGAAGGCGGCGAACTCCTCCCGCACCCCTTCGAAACCGGTGACCACCGTGCCGTGGACCGCCATGACCCCTCCCGAATCCCGTCTTGATCTTGCAGTCCCGGCAACCCGCCACCCCGCGCCCCTATTCCCAGGGCCTGCCGCGCACCACGGAGTCGTCCGCGGCGGCGGGCGTCACCCTGCCGTGGCGCAGACGGGGTGCGTGCGGGCGGCGTAGGAGCGGGCGGCCACGACGAGGCCGGTGCCCAGGCCGGCGAAGGCCAGGCCGCCGAAGGCGACCATCCAGATGACTCCCGAGCCGGTGGTGAACGGCGGGGACGGCTCGATCCCGGGCAGCACCCCGACCGCGATGAGCGGGGCCGTGACCGTGAGGACGGCCCCGTAGACGGTCAGGGGGACACCGGTCAGCAGGGCCGGCACCAGGGGCAGCAGGCGCGGGACCCGTCGTCCGGACAGGAGCGGCGTCGACCAGCGGGGGAACACCTGCCCCCAGGTGTGCAGGAGTCCCAGCAGCAGGAAGACCCCGACCAGGGCGGCCAGCACGGTCACGTCGATCCCCGCCGCCGCGGCCGCCCTCGACGGGCCCGACGTGCCGATGCTCGTCAGCCTCCGCCAGTCGTCGCCCGCGACCCCGAGCGCGTCGCCGCCCAGCGTCCAGACGCTCTTGGCCCCCGCCCACGGCAGGAGCCCGCACATGAGCAGGTACACCGTCCAGCGGGTCCGCCGGGTGGCGGGGGAGGCGTCCGGGTGGGCGAGCGGGCCGTCGACGGCACCGGTATGCGGCCGTCCGCACCGCGGGCAGTCGCCGCGGAGCCGGCGCCGGTACGACACGCCGACGAGGAGCAGGAGCACCGCGCCGGCTGTGTTCGACAGCACCTGCGCCAGCCCCGTGGCGCTCTCGACCCCCGAGAGCGTCACCAGCGTCACGAAGTGGATCGGCAGCCCGACCGTCCCCAGGCCGAACACCGGGACCGCCGCGATCAGTACGGCCGCCACCGCGGCCCGTCCCCGTCGGGGGAGCGCCCCGGCCGTGGCCAGGGACGCCCCGCCCGCCAGGACGGCGAGGGCCGCCAGGAGCAGCTGGACCGCTGGCGCGTACGTCGCGTGCGCCGTCCACGGCACGGTGGTGCCCGCCACCGCCCACGCGACCTCGACGGCGGCGTACCCGACCCCCCACGCCGCGGCGGCCCCGGGCGCCCACGACGGCCACCGCCACCACCACCGCCGCCCCGTGCCCGCCGCCGGCGGCCGGGGAACGCCGCCCGTCTCCGCGCTCGCTGGAACAGCCACCGTGACCTCCGAGTTCTCCGGACTGCCGAGACTCCAAGGCTCGCCGCCACCCGCGCCGGTCACATCCGTCCGACGGATCATCAGCCTTCCCCCGCCCGGGGGAGACCGGAGCCGCGGCCGTGTTCACCACCGGCGTTCGGCGGCCGGGGCGCCGGAGCGGGACGCCCGGGCTCCGGCGGGGTGGTCAGGAACGGCCGGCGTTCGACGGGCCGAAGAACTCGATCTCCGCGATCGCGACCTGCTTGTCGGCGGAGGCCGCGTGCGAGGAGTCGACCGTGAGGCGGACCTTGGTGACCTCCCCGACGCGGAACGGGCGCCGCTGGCCGCCCGGCCCCTGATCGAGGGTCAGCCGGCTCGTGGTGACCTTGCCGTCCTTCCCGGTGATCGTCGCCGTGACGCGGTGCGGCAGGGCGGACTCGCCTATCTTGTCCGCCCGCGCGGAGACGCCCGGGGTGATGATCACGTCCAGCAGCCGGGTCGGTTCGCTGAAGCCGACCTCGATCCACTCGCCCTTCCCGGACTCCGAAACGCCCGGACCCCACCAGGTGTTGCTGCGTTTGTCGAAGGCCAGCTCCGGCTGGTGGCCCGGGTACGAGCGGGAGGCCGTGATGCGGTCCGGGGCCACCGGCGCGCGCTTGGCGAAGTGGTCCAGCGCCACCCGGACGCCGTCGGGCAGGTACAGGAACCCCAGGACCGCGACCGTGACGACGACGGCGAGGGTGGTCCAGGTGCCGATGCGGTCGAAGACGCGCCGCAGCCGGGGCCGGTCGCCCACCCACGGCGTCTCGCGGCGCCGCCCGCCGAAGAGGCGGCGCCACCAGGGCGCCCGTGCCGGTGCGGCGGCCCCGCCGGTCTCGGCCAGCGGCATCGCGCAGCGCACGCAGTAGTGCCGGTCGGGGCGGTTGGGCGTCGCGCACCACCGGCAGGGCGGGCCGCCCACGAGGCCGGGCTGCTCCCCCGGGGCGCGTACGGCGGGCCGGTCGGCGTCCGGCCGACCGGGCAGGACGGGCCCGGCGGCGGCCGGAGCGGGGTGCGGCTGCTGCGCGTCCGCCACGGGCACCAGGAGGGAGCGCGCCCGGTCGGACAGGGTGTCGCTCAGCGCGTGCGGGCCCGCGCCGGCCGGCGGCGCGGGATCGGTGGGTCCGGTGTGCTGTGGCGAGGGGGTGCCCTGATGTCCGGGCGCGGGGTCGTCGGGGTGCCCGCCGTCGACGGACCGGGCCGGACCGGCCGACCCCCTTCCCTCCGACTCGGGCTGCCGTACCGGTCGTTCGGGCCGGGGTGACGGCCCGGCGTGCCGGGCCGGCTCGGAGCGGCCCGGCGTGCCCGGTGCCCCCGCGCCTCCCGACGGTCCCGTACCGCCCGTCGTTCCCGGCGTTGTCGTGGCGTGCGGGCTCCGGGCCGTCCCCCGGTCGCGCGTCGGCTGCGCCCCCTCCTGACCCGGCCCCGGTCCCCGCGGATCGCGGGAGGCGGACGCCGGGGCGGTCCCCGGGCTGCCGGAGGCGCCGGGTGCCACGGGGCCGGCGCCCGCGGCACCCGCGGCACCCACGGCACCCACGGCACCCACGGCGCCCGCGGGCCCGGCTGCCGTGCCGACGCCCGCACGCGTGTCCGTCCCCCCGCCCGTGCGCGGGGGCGCAGCCGGCTCCGCGCCGCTGGCCGTCCGCGGGTCCGCGGCGGGAGCGCCGTCGTGCGGCGACGGGCCGGCGGACCGTGCGGCGCGGGCCGGCCGGTCCCAGGTCAGCACGGCGCCGCACGCGTCGCAGAAGGACTGGCCCGGTTCTGCGCGCGTTCCGCATTCGGCACAGTTCTGCGTGGTCATGTCTGCGGGGTCCTTTCGGCGGCCGTCACTTCGACCGTGTAGGGCATGTGGGCGGGGCGGGCGGCGGCGACGAGCGCGTCCAGGCGATGGGTGTCGGCCGGTGTCGGGTCGGGCAGCCGGAGGACGACGTGCAGGCCGGGGCGCGGGGCACCGGGGAAGGGGCCGAGCGGGCGGGCGCTCCACTCGGCCCCGCCGCTCTCGGTGATCTCGGGCGCGACCCCGAACGCCAGCCGTACCGCCTCCGCGAGGCCGCGGCGGGTGCCGCGGACCCGGTGCAGCGCGACGGCGGACGCGGCGGCGGCCCGCAGCCGCGGCTCGGGCTCGCTCCCGTCGGTCTCGGCGCCCACCCAGGTACCGAGCCACCGTGCGAAGTCGGCCGGGGTCAGCGCCGGGTCGAAATAGGTGTCCAGGCAGTCCAGGACGTTCAGGACGGGTGCGAGGACGTCGTCCAGGCCGCCGACGAACCGCTGGGCCAGGTCGTCGTCGGCGAAGACGGCGGGCAGCATGGAGCCCAGCGGGAGGGAGGAGCCGAGGCCGTCGACGGAGCCCCGGTAGGGAGCGGCCGTCATCCGCCGTCCCCGATCACCCGGACGCGGTGGTCGTAGGAGAAGACCAGGGCGGGCCGGTCCAGGTCGATCCGGTCGGTCGGGTCGCCGCGCTTGCCGGTGAGGGGGTCGGCGGGGTGCAGGACGACCTGGTCGACGAGTTCCACCCCGGGGACCCTTTGCAGGACCGCGAACACCTCGCCGGCCTGCACGGGCCGGCCGAAGGGCCAGCCCCGGCCGTCCGCGCCGCCGGTCAGCGGGTCGAGGTGGCGGTACAGGGCGTCGTGCGCCCGGCGGCGCACCCGCTCGGTGTCGACGCCGCGGAAGGCGTGCACCGTGGCGACGACCGTGACGCCCTGGTAGTACGGCGGGCCGACGGCCAGCCGGGTGCCGATCAGACGGCGCTCGTCGAGGTGGCGGGTGATCCGGTCCAGGAGGGCGTCGCCGGGCACGAGCTGCTCGAAGCGCAGCCGCCCGCCCGGGTCGGGGACGGCCTGGGGGACGACGAGGACGCGGACCGCGTAGGCGCCGTACGCGCCCTCCTCCCCCTCCAGGCAGGTGATGCGGGCCGTCTCGGGCGCGGCGCGGCGGGCGAGCTCCTCGTAGTCGCGCAGGGTGACGGCGCGGTCCTGGGCGCGGAGCGTGATCGGCGCCCGCAGTTTGGCCTCCTCGACCGTCTCGCCGTCGACGCCGCCGCGCGCCGCCTCGCGGTTGACGACGTCGGCGACGTACGGGATGGAGGTGCGCAGCACCTGGACGGCGCCGCGCGCCACGTTGCCGGCGCGTCCCCCGCCGGTGCGGTAGCGGCGGGCGCGGACGACGGCGCCCTTGGGGGCGACCGCCCCGTACTGGCGCAGCGTCCCGTCCGGTTCGCGGACGGCCGGTCCGAAGGCGACCTCGCCGGTGGCGGCGTCCAGGGTGACGTGGCGGTCGCCGGGGCGGGAGGCGGCGAAGTGCGCGACCACCCGCCAGTCCTGCCAGCCGTCGTCCTCGGCGGTCTGCAGGAGCAGCGGCGGGTCGTCGGCGACGACCGGCGCGTGAGCGAGCCGCAGCCGCTGTCCGGGCAGTCCCGTGGCCTCGCCGAGGGCCTCGTCGCGGACGGTCTCGGCGTGCACCGCCCGCGTGGTGCCGCCGATGGTGTAGGCCTCGACGGAACGGATGCTCGGCGAGGTGGTGTAGAAGGGCTGGCCGGGCAGCGGGTCGGTGACCCGGCAGCGGACCCAGCCGGCCTCGTGGCCGCCGTTGCGCGAGAGCACGTGGCCGCCGGGCAGGTGCAGGACGACGTCGCCGGGCCGGTTGAGGCCGCCGGTGCCGTCCCGGTCGACCTCGCAGGGCTGCCAGCCGTCCTCCGTCCACGCCTCCCACACCAGCGGCGGCTGGCGGGGGTCGACACCGACGCCGTCGACGCGGCTGTCGAGCTCCAGCGCGAGCGCACAGTGCGGAGCGGCCGCGCTCAGACCGATGAGCATGCAGTCACCGGGGTTCGGGGCCTCGGCGAAGCAGAGCACGTCCTTGCCCTCGACGAGTTCCGTGGTGCGGTCCGCGACGGCCTGCCCGCGGTGCTGCACCACCACGTGGGACAGCGCGCACGGGACCACGGCCAGGTCGCGCTCGGTGGCGAAGACCACGGCCTCCTCCCGCTCGGTGCGCAGGGTGGCGACCTCGGCGCCGGCCGGGACAAGGATCACGTCCTCCTGGGGCGCGGACAGCCAGAAGGTGACGTCCGTGCGCGCCGCGGACGGCGGGAAGAGGGTGATGCCCACCAGGTCGAGGAAGGCGAGGTGGTTCTTCTCCGGAACCCGGTTGAGCCGGTAGACGATCTGGTCGGCCATGTGCGCGACCGTCTCGACGAGCGTGACGCCGGGGTCCGAGACGTTGTGGTCGGTCCACTCCGGGGCGCGCTGCTGGATGTAGCGCTTCGCGTCGTCGACGAACTGCTGGAAGCGCCGGTCGTCGAGGTTGGGGGAGGGCAGGGACATCAGAGGTCGCTTTCCGAGTCCGGCGCGCCCGGCTCGTCGTGGGAGGGGATGACGTAGAAGGGGAAGACGAGGCTGCGCGGGTTGTTGGTCCCGCGGATGGAGTACCGGACGTCGATGAACAGGACGCTCCGGTCCGCTCCGGCGGAGACCTCCACGTCGTGCACCTCGATCCGGGGCTCCCAGCGGTCCAGGCTCACGTACACCTCGTGCTGGATGCGCCCCGCGGTCTGCTCGTTGACCGGGGCGAAGACGAGGTCGTGGATGGCGCAGCCGAACTCCGGGCGCATCGGGCGCTCGCCCGGCGAGGTGGCCAGGACGAGCCGGATGGCCTCCTCGACCTCGCGCTCGCCGCTGACCAGCGCGATGCCCCCGGTGGGGCCGATGCGCAGCGGGAACGCCCAGCCGGAGCCGACGAACTGTTCGGCCATCAGGGGGCCACCTGTCTCTTCGTGCCGTCGGCGCCGCGGGTGCGCCGGTGCGGTCGTCCGGTCATCCGAAGGGGTACTTCACGGTGTTGACGAAGACGAGGCCCTGGAGGTCGAGCCGGGCCGCGCGGATGCCGAGGCTGGCGCCGCCGTTGACCTGGACCGTGCCCAGGGAGGAGAGCGTGGCGGCGCCCAGGCCCTTGAGGAGGAGCGCGCCCTTCGCGTCGACGTCGACGGCGCCCATGAGCGATCTGAGGTTGACGAGGCCGCGGCCCTCGATGTCGAGGACGCCGCCGCTCTTGATGGTGAGCCGGCGCCGTGCGCTGAGCGTCAGGTCGGTCCCGGCCTCCACGGACACCGAGCGGCCGCCCTTGATGGTCACCGACCCCGCGCTGTCGACTGTGATCTCCGTCTCGGTGCGGTCGAGGTTGATGGTCAGCCGGTCGTCGCCGCTGGCGATGCGCACGCCCCGCTTGCGCCCCCCGGTCCGCTGGCTCAGCAGGTCGACGCGGTTGCCCTGCCGGTCGGACAGGGTGTGCCGGGCCGCCTTCCGCTTCAGCCCGTCGTGCAGGGGGACGTCGTCGACGCGGGTCGGCAGGTCACGGCCGTTGTAGAGGCCGCCGATCACGAACGGGTGGTCCAGCGCGCCCCGGTCGAAGGCGACCAGCACCTCGTCGCCGACGTCCATCGGGAACACCCCGCCGCCGCCCACGCCTCCCCCCTGCACGCTGCGCGCCCAGTCGCTCACGTAGGTGTTGTCCAGCCACGGGAACTGGAGCTTGACCCGGCCCTGCTTCAACGGGTCCTGCACGTCGGTGACGATCGCGTTCGCGACGCCCGGGAGCCGGGCGGCGCCCGCCGCCGGTGCGCCGCCCCCGCCCGACGCCAGGCCGTAGAGGGAGCGCCACTGCCGGCCGCTCACCGTGATCCAGGACTCGTAGTGCTTCCCGTCGCCGAAGACGTGCCGCACGGAGGTGACGGTGTACTTCCCCTCGAAGGGCCGGCCCACGTCGCCGAGGGCCACGGGAACGCCCGGCCGCAGCTGCGGATTGCCGTGCACCGCCACCTCCAGCTCCGCGAAGGACGAGGTGACGTCGGCGGCGAGGGCCTTCGCGGCGTGCCGGACCTCGTCCTGCCGGTCGTACGGGGTGGCGGTCTCGACGAGCTGCGCCGGCGGGAAGCTCCCGGCCGCCCGGCCCGGGGTGAGGCCGATGGAGATCCCCGGATCGGTGGTGGCCGGGGCCGTCTCGACGATCTTCTTCTTGGTGGTGACGTTCCAGCCGCGCGTCTCGACCGAGGCGACCTGGTCGGCGGCCGTGACCGCGGCGCGCAGCCGGAGGATGTCGTGGCCGGCCTGGAGCACGAAGGGGCTCTTGTCGCCGTCGGTCCGAGGGGACGGGCCCGCGGCCGACGGGGTCGGCGTGACGAAGCGGAACTTCCCCTTGGCGTCCAGGGACATCACCATGTTGTTCTCGTCGGCGAGCCGGGAGAGGAAGTCCCAGTCGGAGACGTTGGCCTGGCTGATGAAGCCGTAGGCCCCCTTCGTCGGCTCGATCCGGCCGATCGGCACCCCGTCCGAGGCGGCGAGCTTGCGGGCGATGTCGGACGCCTTCTGGTTGCGGTAGGCGGCGACACGGCGCCGGCGCATCATCCGGTGCCCGAGGTCGTAGCCGCGGATCACGGTGAAGCTGCCGGTGCCGTCGTAGTCGGCCTCCAGCGCGGTCACCTCACCGGTCAGCAGGGGCTTGCCGCCGCCCTGGCCGTCGGCGATCGGCGTGAGGACCACCCTCGTGCCGAAGGTGGCGCCGAGCCTGCCGAGGACGAGGCGGTACGGGTCGCGGAACGTCAGCCGGAACGCGGCGGGCACGCCGACGCCCTGGTCCACCCAGCCCTCGACGAGCAGCGGGGCGATGTCGTCCGGGAGCTTCGCGGAGCCGATCCGCACCTGCATGATGCTGGAGAACGCGGGCTGCACCATCAGCGCACCACCTCCTCCGGCGCGGGGAGCACCAGGGTGGTGCCGGGCGCCAGCCGGGCCGGATCGTCGATCCCGTTGAGCTCGGCGATCGCCCGCCACACGGTGGCCGTGCCGTACTCCCGCCACGCCAGCGACTGCAGCGAGTCGCCCGCCACGACCCGGTGCACGCGCTGCGCGGTGAGCGCCCCGGACGTCGGGTTCTGTCCCTTGGTCTTCCCCGGGATCTCCACCAGATGGACCTGGCACGTGGCACGGATCGGTATCCCCGTGGTGCCGAACAGGCTGTACGAGGCCTCGACGGAGCTCACGTACGCCACGAAGCGGGCCGTCGAGAACGACCCCCACTCGAACACCACCCACGGCGGCGACGGCTGGTCGGCGGCGATGCTCTTCGCCGTCACCTCGCAGCAGTCCAGCAGCGACTCGACCTTCTTCAGCACCGTGTTGCCGGTCGGCGCGGTCGACGAGTCCAGGAAGATCTCCAGGGTCATCTCCCGCGGCTCGGCCCCCATGAACTCCGGCTTGGAGCCGTCGCGCACCGCCATCGTCGGCGTGGCCTTCCACTGCGCGCGCTGGCTCAGCGACAGCTGCGCCGGATTGAACTCGAAGCCGAACGTCCGCATCAGCGCCCCGGGGGTCGTACTGGTGCCGACCGGGGGCTCGTGGATCGCCAGCGTCGCGCGCACCAGGCTCTTGCCGGCGTCCCTGCTGCTCATGGCCATGGCTGTGCCTCCTCTCCCGCTCCGCCGCGCCGTCAGTCCGTGAACCCGTGGTGGGCTATCTCCAGGACCTCCGTGGCCACGGCCGGGTTCGCGGGGTCGAGGGTGGGGCCCTGCCAGCTCACGGGCAGGACGTCGATGAGCCCCCAGCGGGCCACGAGCGACCCGTCGGCACGCAGCGCCGCGATCTGTGCGGTGGGCCGTTTGATCCCCGTCTGGACCGAGGAGATCCACTGGGCGACCTTGGCGGTGTCCGGGGTGAGCGGGCGGGTCAGCCGGATCGTGGAGAACGTGACCCGGGTGGGCAGGTGCCAGACGAAGCCGTTGTTGCCGCCCTCCTGGCGGTGCTCGACCTCCACCTGGGAGGACAGGCCTTCGCACCCGTTGAAGTCTCCGAGGCTCTCGCCGTCGATGGTGAGGGTGAACCAGATGGTCGACCCGGGGTCCTGGCGGGGCATCGAAGTGGCCTTTCTGTGGTTCTGCGGTGGTGGCGCGCGTGGTCGGCGGCGGCGGTGGGGGCCGGGCCGGCCGGGTGGGTCGGGCGGGTCGTTCAGGCGCGCGGATCGCGGAGCCTGCCGATCCGCTCGCGGTCCATGCGCAGTTCGGTGCGGACGAGGCGGGTGACGCGGTCGATGATCCGGTGCACCAGCTCGTCCAGCTGGAACTCGGTCAGCTCCCGCGGATCGAACGCGCCGGAGGGGACCGCGGTGTACCCGGGCGGCGGATCCTGCGGGGAGACCGCCGCCCCGGGAGCCGGACGCCCGCCGGACGGCGGCGGGGCAGTGCCGGCGTGCGCCGCGGGCGGCTCGTACGGCGGCGGCGGTTCGGCCGCCGGAGCGGGCCGGGACGACGCCCCCAGGTGCCCCAGTGCCGAGACCGCGGTGGCCGACGCGGCGGCCGCCAGCGCACCGATGGTCCTGCCGCCTCCGGATCCGATTCCGAAGGAGGGGAAGCGCTGGACCGTCGGCCCGGCCGCCGGGGCGGCGGGCAGAGCCGGGTGCCCGTCCGCGGGCGGCGGGCTCAGCGGCGCCACGGGCAGCGGACCGCGTCGCCCCGCGGCGTCCGCGCCGGGTGCCGAGGGCCGGCGCAGCGGAACGCCGCGTGCGGGGAGGCTCCGTTGGACGGGAAGGGCCGGCGCGGGCGCGGTCCGTACGGCGGCGGGTGCCGGCGGTCTCGGGGGTGCGGCGACCGTCGGGCGGGCCGTGGGCGGCGTGAGGGGTGCGCGCGGTGCCGAGGCCCGCTGGACCGGTGGGGGAGCGGCGGCCCCGGCCTGCGGAACGCGGGGCTCGGCTACAGCGGGCGGCGCCGTCCGTGCGGGCGGGCCGGAGCGCGGGGCGCCAGGACCGGAATCGGTCCCGGGACCGGTCGCCGGGCCCGTGGCGCTGCCCTGGCCGGCGTGCGGCGCCGGGGCCGGGTGCGCGGGGGACGGCAGCGGTGCACCGAGCCCTGTACGGGGGGCCGCGGGGGCGGCGAGGGGGTGACGGGCCACGGCCGGGGTCGCCCGCTCGGGTCGGGGGACCGGCGTACGGCCGGGGGAGGACGGGGGCACGAACGCGGAATCGCGGCGCACCACGGGTAACGGAGCACCGGTCGGGAGGGGCCCGGAGCGTTGCACCGGGGGCGTCGCCGTGCCCGGACGGGCGGCCGGCAGCCCGGCGGTGGACCGGGAGGCCTGCGGCTCCGGGCGCGGAGCCGCGGGAACGGGCCCGGCGGGAGGCGCCTCGGCGGGGGCGGCCGGGGCGGCGGCACGCTGGCCGGGCGGGGTGCCGGGCAGATGCCTCGGGCGGGCTGGCGCCGGGACCTCCGCCCCCGGCGCGGCCGCGGGCCGCTCGACGCGGCCGCCGGGAGGTGCCTGCGGGGCAGCGGGGTGCGTCGCGGGAGCGTCGGGGCCCGCCGGGAGGCCGGTCCCGGCAGGCGCGTGCGTGGCCGGGTGGGGGCGGACGGCCCGCTGTACGGCGGGTCCGGCAACTGCGCCGTCGGTCACCGCAGCGACGCGGGGACCGCCGACCGGAGCGGACGGGACGGATCCGGGTGCGGGCGGGTGGTGCCGGACGGCGTCGGCCGGCGCAGGGGCGTGGTGATGGCCCGCCGGAGCGGGCGGGTTCACTTCGGGCGTGGGCCGGCCGGCCGGCCCGGTAGCGGCGCTGCCGGGTGTTGCGGAGTCCCGGCGGCTGCCGGCCGGAGCGGGCGGGGTGGTTCCCGGGGTGGCCGGGTAGGGTCGGACGGCCCGTTGGACGGCCGGCCCGGTCGTGGGGTTGCCGGGTGTTGCGGAGTCCCGGCGGCTGCCGGCCGGAGCGGGCGGGGTGGCTTTCGGTGTGGGCGGGTGGGGTTGGTGGGTCCGCTGGACGGTGGGTCCGGGGGTGGTGGCGTCGGGGGTCGCAGGGGTGCGGTGGTTGCCGACGGGAGCGGGCGGGGTGGTTCCCGGGGTGGCCGGGTGGAGGTGGACGGCCCGTTGGATGACCGGTCCGGTAGCGGCGCTGTCGGATGTCGCGGAGTCCCGGCGGCTGCCGGCCAGAGCGGGTGCGGTGGTTCCCGGCGTGGCCTGGTGGGGTCGGACGGACCGTGGGGCGGACGGTGCGGTGGCGGTGTTGCCGGGGGTCGCGGAGGGGCGGTGGTCGTCCGGAGCGGGCGGGGTGGTTCCCGGCGTGGCCTGGTGGGGGCGGACGGCCCGCTGGACGGCGGGTCGCGGGGCGGTGGCGTCGGGGGTCGTGGGGGTGCGGTGACGGGCGGCTGGGGCGGGCGGGGTGGGGCCGGGCGTGGGCTCCGCTCGCCGGACGGGCGCGCCGGGCTCGGACGCGGGCGTCGGGGAGAGGGGTGCCGCTTCCCGTCGGGAGGCGGGCGTGTCACTCGCGCGGGACCTCACGCCCGTGTCGAGCGGGTTCGTGCCGGACGTCTGCGGTGCGGCGGGCGCCGTGCCTCCTCGTGGCGTCGCAGGGCGCGCCGCTTCGGCTGCCGAACGCCCCGCCGTGCCCGGATCGCCGGGCGCGCCGGAGCCGCCCGGCAGGTCGGTGCGCGGGGCGGAGCCTCCGGGTGGGGGAACCGCCCCGCTTCGTACCGGTGCGCCGAGCCCCGTGCGCCGCGGGGCCGGGTCCGTGCGTTCCACCGACGGGGGTCGGGCCGCGCTGGCTACCGGACCGTCCGGCACCTGACGGTCCCGCAGGGCACGGGTGGCCCCCGGAAGGACGGGGTCGCCCGAGGACGACGCCGGTGCCGGGGGCGCCTGCGGTGACGGAGCGGACGGGCCGTCGGGCCGGGCAGCGGTGGCGCGCCGGGCCGGGAGCGCGGCGGTCGGCGTGCCGGGCCCGCCCCGCTCGACGGGGGCCGACGGGGACGCCGCGTGCGGCGTCGGGGCCGGAACCGCCGGCGTGGTCCGGCGCGTCGCGGGCAGGGCCCGCTGGACGGCGGCCCGTACGGCCGGTGCCTTGGTCAGGGGCTGCCGGGCCGGGGCCGGCACCGACGGCACGGGCGTCACCCGGACGCCGCGGCCCGCCGCTCGCGCCGGGCCCGGCGCGGCAGTCGGCGACGGGGCCGGCTGCACGGCGCGTGAACGGGACACCGGTGCCGCGGGAAGACCCGGGACGGGCCGGGTGGCCCCGGGCGTACGGGGCGACGCCGGTGCCGGCCGGCCGGGGTGCGGACGCGGCGCCGCGGACGCCGGGGCCACGGGCACCGCCGGTCCGGGCCCGGCGGGCCGGGCCGCGGCGGGTACCGGCGGGGTCCCGGCCGCCGCGGCGGACGGCGTGCGCACGGGGAGCGCCCGCAGCGGCACCACCGGCACGCGCTGCACGGCGGGCGCACCGCCCGGGCGGCCCGACGGCGGGCCGGGGGCGGGTCGTTCGAGCCCCGAGGTCGGACGGGCCGATGCCGTCAGCGCACCCGAGAGCATGCCGGCGCCCGCCGCCGGGTCCAGGACGGTGGGGGAGGGCGCCCGGGTGAACGACGGGTTCTGCCAGGTCGGCAGCCGCCCGCCGAACCCGGCGTCCGCGACGCCCGCCGGCACCTCGCCGGCGGTCCGCCGCAGCGGCGGCAGGCCGACCCAGCCGGCGAGGGCCACCGGGCCCGCGGAAGGCCCGGGCACGGCGGCCCCGGCGGTCTCCGCCCCCGCCGGGGCGGTGTCCGGAGCCGCGTGGCCGCCCGACGGCGCCGCCGTGCGGTCGTCGTCGCGCCGCCCCCGCAGCCGGTCCAGGAATGCCACCCGCTCAGCCCTCCGTCGCGCCGCGCGTCACGAGGGACGCGATCTGCTCGGTGTACCGGCGCCGGTCCCGGTGCTCCAGGTCCAGGATCGCGTCCGGGCCCCAGTGGAAGTGGTAGGCGACGTACGCGATCTCCTCGTGCAGCCGGTCGGTCGCGTACGTCACGATTCCCCCAGGCGGCTCCCGCCGAGTTCCACCTCGAAGGGCTCCGAGCAGTGCGGGCACCGCACGGCCGCGCGGGTGTGGCCCTCCGCGTTGATCTGGCGGTAGAAGTCCTGGAGGAAGGCCAGGTCGGACGCGAACATGTTCTCCACGATCCCGTCGTGCACCATCGGCAGCGTGCCCAGCCGGGTGATGACCCGGCCGAGCAGCACCACCGACAGGTACGCCGGGTTCTCCTGCACCCGCACGTCCCGCAGCGGGACCAGCTCGTCGCGCGCCGTGGACAGCCGCATGACGCCCTCGCGGTGCACGGTGCCCGCGTCGTCGACGTACCCGCGCGGCAGCTCGAACGGGAACTCGGTGCGCAGCGACTGCCGCGGGGCCGGGTCGGCCGGCGGTCCGGCGGGTGCGCGGTCCGGTGCGGCGGCGGGGGCCGAGTGGGGGATCCCGGTCCCCGCCGCCGCGGTCTGGGGTACTGCCGGGGCGGGCGCCTTGGCAGCCGAACGCCGCATTATTCGATGACCAGTTCTTCGAACACGATGGTGACGGTCTCGGTCAGCGCGGCGGCCTCACCGGCCTTCACCGTGCTCGTCTCGATCTTGCTGCACCAGGCGTTGCGCAGGTTGTAGCGCTTCACCGGGTTGTCCTCGAAGTCCATCATGATGATGGAGGCGTTCTTGCGGGCCGTGCTCATCTGGCCCCGGATCGAGTCGTTGATCCACTCCGTGAACGACGTCGACTGGGTCATGCCGCGCACGACCGTGCACTGGCCGTTCTTCTGCACGCCGGGCAGCAGCGCGATCTCGGGCCGGCCCTGCGCGCTGTTCTGCTGGTAGGTGATGACGTCCTGTTCGAGGGTGAGACCGCTGATCTCGGCGAGGTACTCGACCATCACCCCGTCGATCTGGAGGCCGAAGTTGTGCGAGGTGAGGGAGTCACCCTGCTGGAGGCTCATGTGTTCGCTGTCCTTCTGGAGAGGGGAGGGGCACGGGGAGGCGGCGGGGGGCGGAGGCGGGCTCCGCGCCCGGCCGCCCGGCTACTCCTCCAGCTCCCCGTTGCCGCTGGAGAACTGCGCCAGCCGGAAGATCACGAACTCGGCCGGCTTGACCGGGGCGATGCCGATCTCGCAGATGACCCGGCCGAGGTCGACCGACTCCGCGGGGTTCGTCTCCTCGTCGCACTTGACGTAGTAGGCCTGCTCGGGGCTCTGCCCGAACAGGGCGCCGCTGCGCCACTCGTTGACCAGGAACGCGGAGACGTTGCGGCGGATCCGCGCCCAGAGGTTGTGGTCGTTCGGCTCGAACACCACCCACTGGGTGCCGATCAGGATCGACTCCTCCAGGTAGTTGAAGTAGCGGCGGACGTTCAGGTAGCGCCAGGCCGGGTCGGAGGAGAGGGTGCGGGCGCCCCAGATGCGGATGCCGCGGCCGGGGAAGGCCCGGATGCAGTTGACGCCGATCGGGTTGAGCAGGTCCTGCTCGCCCCGGGTGATTTGGAGTTCGAGGTCGACGGCGCCGCGCACGACCTCGTTGGCGGGGGCCTTGTGCACACCGCGTTCGGAGTCGTTGCGGGCCCAGATGCCGGCGACGTGGCCGCTCGGCGGGACCAGGCGCGACTGCCCGGTCGCCGGGTCGAAGGACTTGATCCAGGGGTAGTACAGGGCCGCGTACTTGGAGTCGTAGTTGGCCGTCTCCTGGCGCCAGACCCGGATGTCACGGGCGTTCATGCCGGGCGGCGGGTCGATGATCGCGACCCGGTCGCCCATCAGCTCGCAGTGCGCGATCAGACCGAGCTGGACCGCCTTGACGGCCTCCAGGTCGATGGCGCCGCGCTGGTAGGCGGCCATCAGGTCGGGCACGGCGACCATGGAGATCTCGTCGACGGCCTCCAGGCCGCCGAAGCCCGTGCGGTCGGCCGAGTCGCCGAGGTACTGCGCCGGCCCGGGGTGGGCGTCCTCGCCGCGGCCGGCCGCCACGGCCGGCTCGACGGGCGCGGGCGCCGGCGCAGGCAGGGCCACGGTCTGGTTCTCCGGGCGCGCCAGCTGCGCGGCCGGGGCGGCCTCGGTCACGGCGATCAGCCGGGAGCGCTCCTTGACCTGCGTGACGACGTACGAGCGGCTGCCCTTCTTCGCCGTCACGTCGAAGGTCTCCACCGGGGTGTCGCCGTCCTTGACGACCAGCCGGAAACGCTCGGCGGGGCCCTCGCCCTCGGCGTCGGCGACCTCGACGGACAGCGGACCGGCGCCGCCCTCCGCGGTGGCGGTCACGGCGAAGGTACCGAGCCGGCGGGGCTCGGCGGCGGGCAGCGCGGCCGGCGCGTTCCCGCCGGCGACCGCGGCGGGTGCGGACGCCCGGTCCTGGCCCCCGGCGTCCTCTGCGGAGCCGCCGACGCGCACCACGTACGCCGTCGAGCCGCCGTTGTTGAAGAACCCGTAGACCGAGTGCGCGAGGTAGTAGCCGTCGGTGAAGTCGCCGAAGGCCGCGACGTACTGGGTCCAGTTGGTCACCAGCGTGGGCTCGTTCAGCGGGCCGGTCGGCGCCAGACCGACGAAGGCGGCCACCGACGTGCCGACTCCCTCGATCGGGCGCGAACCGCTCGCCACCTCCTCGACGTAGACGCCGGGCGACAGATAGGACGGCATGCTCTGCTCTCCTCGGATACGAGACAGGACACCTCCACCCTGACGCGCGCGCGTCGCCGCCGAAACGTCCCCCGGTACCCGACCGGGGGCACCGCCGTTGCCCCCGGGGCCCGCCCGCGGGGGCAGTTCCGGGGCGGCCGCGGGCGGGCCCCGGCGGCGGGGACGCACCCGGCTGCCCCGAGGTCTGCCCTCCGGGACCTGTGGGGCGGCCCCGCCCCCGGGTAAGGCTGGACGGCCACCGCCCGGACAGCCGAGAGGGAACGCCATGCGCGCGCACGGTCAGCGGAACCCGTCGCCGGACGGACGGGAGACCACCCGCCGGGCGGTGCCGCCGAGCGCGCCGGTCCAGCGGATGCTGGACCTGGGCCAGGCGGCGGGGAACGCGGCGGTGGCCCGCGCCGTGGAGGAGCGGCGGCACCGGCACGGCCCGGGCTGCGGACATCCGGAACCGGGGCCCGTACAGCGCCGGGAGGCCGTGCACCACGGCCACGAGCACGAGCACGAGCACGACCAGAAGGAAACGAGGGACTTCGGGCCGCAGGCGCAGCTCGGCCTCCTGCGGTCCGCGCTCGCCACGCCGAGCAGCCCGCTCCCCGACCCGTTCCTCAGCAGGGCGAAGGCGTTCTACCGCAACGACGGCCTGGGCGCCGGGCGCGTCCACGACAACCCGACGGCCCAGCGAGCCGCCGAGGCGCTCGGCGCCCACGCGGTGACGGTCGGCAGCCACATCCTGCTCGGCCCCGGGGCGGCCGGGAACACCGAGATCCTCGCCCACGAGGCCAGCCACCTCGACAAGAACCTCCGGGGCATCCCCGAAACGGGCCGGGACAACGGCCACGGCATGGCCGTGACCGACCCCGGGCAGGGCTCCGAGCGCGCCGCGACGGCCGACGGGGCCGCCTTCACGGCCGGACGCGGCACCGCCTTGTCCGTCGCCCAGCGTGCCCCCGTCGGGGACGCACACGACACGCACGACACGGACGGACCGCCTCCGGAGGAGGCGGCCCGGACCGCGACCGCCCCCGGAGCCGTCCAGCGCACGCTCTGGGAGCACGACCCCGGCCGCTCCTTCACCCACGCCGACGACGGGCCGCAGACGCGCTGGCGCAGCCAGGCCGACCCCCAGGAGATCCGCACCTCCGCCCAGTTGGGCGTGCCCGCGGGGACCGGATCACGACCGGCGGACGTCTACGACGACGCGACGGGCGAGCTCTACGGCAGCGGGAACGCGTCCTTCTCGTGGCAGGGGCGCACCCCGGAGCGCGAACGGCCCGAGCGGGAGTCGAGCGCCCGCCGCGAACTGGTACGGGCCAAGCGGTACATCGCGTCGGCGCTCACCATGCTGAGCACCGCCGGGGACGCACCCGGCGGCGCGCTCCTGGCAGGCCTGCGATCCGGCTTCCCGGCCTTCCGGGACATGCGGCCCCCGCAGATCGCGGCCTTCCTGCCCCACATCGCCGAGGTCGTACGGCGCATCAAGGCCGGCCTGGACGCCGAGGGTGCGCAGATCGCCCTGATCGGCGAGGGGGTCGCTCCCTCCTCCGTCATGGGCTGGGTCGAATGGCCGCTGGCGGAGAAGCTCGTGCCGCATCCGATGAAGAGCGAGAAGCTGCCGCCCATGGACACGGCCCGATCCGGTCCGATCCACCTGACGAAGCAGGGCCAGATCGCCTGGTACTTCGTCCACGAGGCCACCCACCGGTTCGCCGGCACCCTGGACTACCAGTACAGCCCGCGCGAGACGGAACTGACGGAAGAGGGCGGCGTCAGCCGCCTGGCCGCCCTGGGCCTCGACGAGGACGCGGCACGGCAGGAGAAGACCAACCTCGACAGGCGCGCCGTCAGGGCCCCCGGCGAGTACAGCGGCAGGAACAACGACGGGGACCGGCAGCCCAACTGGTACGCGATGGGACGGCGCGCCCTGATGAACGCCGACTCCTACGCCCAGTTCATCCTGATCGCCAACGGCGAGCGCGCGCCCCGGTACTGACGGCGGGCGGGTCCCCGGGGGCAACGGGTCTGCCCTCGCGGCTCCTGCCCGCGGGCGCGGGCCCGGTTAGCGTGCCGGGGGTGAGCCTCTGGACTTCCCTGGAACCCGCCTCCGCCACCGTCGCCCCCGGCAGCAGCACGCGCGTGCGCCTGCGGGTGCGCAACACCGGCGACGTGGTGGACGAATACCGTTTCGAACCCGTCGGCGACGTGGCGCCCTGGACCGGGGTGGAGCCGGCGACCCTGCGGCTGTACCCGGGCACCACCGGCACGGTCGAGCTGACCTTCGCACCGCCCCGGACCCCCGACGCCACCGCCGGCCCCAACCCGTACGCGGTGCGGATCACGCCGACCGAGCACCCCGAAGCCGTGACGGTTCCGGAGGGGAACCTGACGATCACCCCGTTCACCGAGGTGCGCGCCGAGCTGGTGCCGCCGACCGTCAAGGGCCGCTTCCGCGGACGCCCCAGGCTGGCCGTCGACAACCTCGGCAACACCAAGGTGACGGCGTCGGTCGCGGGCAGCGACAACGGCGACCACCTCGCGTACGAGATCCGTCCGGGGAACGTCCAGATCGAACCCGGCCGGGCCGCGTTCGTCGACACCACCCTGCGGCCCCGGCGGATCATCTGGTTCGGCTCCAAGGAGGAGCGGCCGTACACCCTCGCGGTGCGCCGCTCCGGCACCGAGCCGCTGGAGGTCGAGGGGACCTACGTCCAGCGCGGGTTCCTCCCGCGCTGGCTGGCCACGTTCTCCGGGCTCCTCCTCGCCCTGGCCCTCGCCTTCGTGATGGTCTGGATCTCCTACAAGCCCCAGCTGCGCAGCGCGGCCACCGAGGCCACCGAGCAGGCCGGCGCCGTCCTGCCCCCCGCCCCGCCCCTCTCCTCGCCGCCCCCGCCGCCGAGCCCGGACCCCTCACCGGCCAAGAGCGAGAAGCCCAAGGACGACGGCGGCGACGGCGGGGACGAGAAGCCCGCCAAGCCGGCGGGACCGGCGCCCGTCGTCCCGGCCGAGAAGGTCCTGCTGCGCAACGCGGCCACCCGCATGTGCGCGGACCTGCCGGGCAACGACAAGGGCCGGATCAACCTGGCCGTGCAGCAGGCCGGCTGCACGGGCAGCGAGGCGGACAACCAGCTCTGGAACCTGGAGGTGAAGTACCCCGACCTCGGCCCCGGCGGCACCCCGCTCTTCCAGATCCGCAACGTCAAGGACCAGTTCTGCATGGACCTCGGCGAGTACGGCGGCCGTCCCGTGGGCACCGGCATCGGCGAGTTCCACTGCGACGGCACCACCGCCGACAACCAGCTGTGGTGGATCGACAAGCAGGACGGCGGCGACTACTGGATCCGCAACTACGCCAGCAACAACAAGTGCCTGAACGTCAACGGCGGGGCGAACGTCGACGACAAGCTGAACATCTCCGACTGCACGAACACCGGCAACCAGGAGTGGAAGATCGTCCACCCCAAGGCCGGCTGAGACGGCCGCTCCCGGGGCGGCCGGCGGATCACCAGGTCCCCTCGCCCGGCACCAGCCGCCCCGCCTTGCGGTACTCCCGCCGCGCCCCCTCCAGGAGGTCCTCCGCCGTCACCTCGCCGCCGCGCCCGGCGGCGAGGTAGGCGGCGGTCACCACCGCGCTGCGGATGGAACCGCCGGCCAGCTCGAAGTCCCGCGCCAGCGCGGCCGGATCGACGCCCTCGACGGACGGCACGTGTGCCAGGCCGTGCCGCCACAGGGCGAGGCGCTGCCCGGGGTCCGGGAACGGGAAGTCGACGACGAGGTCCAGCCGCCGGGTGAACGCCTCGTCGATGTTCGCCCGGAGGTTGGTGGTGAGCAGCGCGATGCCGTCGAACGACTCCAGCCGCTGGAGCAGGTAGGAGCTCTCCATGTTGGCGTAGCGGTCGTGCGCGCCCTTGACCTCGGAGCGCTTGCCGAAGACGGCGTCGGCCTCGTCGAAGAGCAGCACGGCGTCGGTGCGGTCCGCCTCCGTGAAGATCCGCTCCAGGTTCTTCTCGGTCTCGCCGACGTACTTGTCCACCACCGAGGACAGCTGGACCACGTACAGGTCGAGTCCGAGGTCGGCCGCGACGACCTCCGCCGACAGCGTCTTGCCGGTGCCGGAATCCCCGGCGAAGAGGCCGAGGACGCCCCGGCCGCGGCCGCCGCCCGCGCTCAGGCGCCAGTCGCCGAGCACACGGTCGCGGTGGCGGGCCCGCAGGGCCAGTTCGCGCAGCTGCTCCAGGGGCCCCTCGGGCAGGACCAGGTCGTTCCAGTCCACGGCGGGCCGGATGCGCCGGGTATGGCCCTCGAGCCCGGAGGCCGACTGGCCGTGCGCGCCGCTGCGCACGTGGGCGGCGGTGAGCGGACCGCCGTCGAAGGCGGCCAGCGCGCGTGCGGCCCGCGCGGCCCGGCGCGCCCGGTCCGCGCCGAGGCGGTACGGGGCGACGGTCGCGGCGAGGTCGAAGCCGTCGGCGTCCGCGCCCAGCGCGGCCCGCCAGGCGGCCGCATCGCCGTCCCGGCGGCCCGGAGCGTCCAGGACCAGGGGATCCTCCGCGCACCAGTACGGATCGTACGGGCGGGGGTCGGCCATGAGCACGGTCAGGCCGGGCGCCGCGCCGAGCGCCCGCACCAGCGGCCCGGGCTGCTCGGGCAGCGCCGGTACGACGACGGCCCGGCCGCTCAGACGGGCCTCGCGCAGCAGCGCGGCGACGTGCTCGCCCGGTTCGGCGCAGCACAGCCCGTCCAGGCCCGCGGCCCGCAGGGCGGCGGCGTACGCGGCCAGGCCGTCGCCCCCGCGCCGCTCCCGCAGGTAGACGGTGGCGCGGCCGGAAGCCAGGAGCGCCGCGAGCCGGTCGGTGAACCCGTCGGCGCCCGCGCCTGGAGGCAGCGGTTCCGGCAGCGGGCGCAGCAGGCCGAGCAGCGCGGCGTCCGGGGTGTCGTCGCCCAGGAGGTGTCCGACCAGGCGGTCGGGCACGCGCAGCGCACGCGTCAGGAACGGGCGTTCGGGCTCGTCGACCTCCAGCAGGCCGAGGGCCAGGAGGGGTGCGCCGGCGTGGAGCCGGGCCCGGGCGGCGGCCGACTGCGCGGACGCCCCGCACAGGTCGAGGGCCAGCCCGACGGTGGCCCGGCGCCTGCTCACGTCGTCGTTGAGGTAGCCGTAGAGGGGTTCGAAGGTCCGGTCGACGTCGGGGGCGAGGGCGACGAGCAGGACGGCGACGTCGAGTGGGGTCAGGTCCGCGCTCCCGGCCAGCCGGGCCAGCCGGTCGCCGGGAGCGTCCTGCTGCCCGGCGCCGCCCGGGAGTCCGTCCGCCACCTCGGGCCGCCTGTCGAGGAGATGGCGCACCGCTTCCTCGGACAGGTAGAGGCCGCGCAGCGGGTCGCCGGCCGTGGGATCGTCGGCGGAGCGCCCTTCGACCAGCGCGGACACCCGTCCGCGCAGTGCGCCGAGGCGGGTGAGCAGCGCGCGGGCGGAGTCGGTGACGGCCGCCTGCGGCCCCGGAGCCGACACCGGGACGGCGGACGGGGCGCTCACCGGGCGTCCGGGCGGCGGGAGGGCTCCTGGCGGGCGGACGCCCGGCGCTGGGCCGCCTCCGCCCGGGAGGCCCGGGCCTCCCGGGCGGCCGCCACCTGGTGGGGCCGGTGCGAACGGCCCTCGGACACCGCCGGATCGCCGTCCAGCCCGCCCACCCGGACGGTGGCGCCCTCGGTGACCGGCGGCCCCGCGTCGTACTCCGGGAAGGCCGGGAACGGCACCGTCACCACCAGGTCGAGGGAGGGCTTCAGCTCGCCGCCCAGCGCGGACCAGATCTCGGCGAGCGAGCGCGACTGCGCCTCCCCGCCGGCCACCGTCAGCGGCACGGACAGCCCCAGCGCCCCGAGCGGCACCGGCAGTTCGTCCGGCGACAGCAGCTCGTGGGGCAGCAGCGTCGCGAGCGCGGCGGACAGCAGCCGGTGCTCGTCCTGCGGGGTCTTCGTCCACGCCGTCACCAGGTACGACAGCCGGAACCAGCGCGGCGGCCGGCGCCGCCGCACGACCACGTCGCGCTCGTCGCGCACCGCCATGTGGCCGCGCCGGCGCAGCGCCACGTCCTCCCGGATGTCGTACAGGTAGGCGTTGACCACGGGTGCGTTGCGCCGGGCCGCCCACGCGCGGGTCGGCGCCTCGAAGGACACCTCGATGCCCGACCCCGTCAGCGCCCCGCCGCCGAGGAGGCCCTTGAGTGTCTCGTCCACCTCGTGGATCACGCCTGCGCTCCCGCCCTGCCCGCACGGCGCCGGCCTGCCCGGCCCGTATCCCACCGCCGATCGTGCCCCGCGCGGCCGCCCGGGCCGCAGGGGCACGGGGGACGGCGTCCGGGCAGTGCCCCCTGCCCTCGCGGACGCCTGGAGCCCCCGTCCGCTGCCCGGACGGTCAGATGTAGCCTTCCCGCAGGGCAAAGGCAACGGCGTGGGCGCGATTGCGCAGGTGGAGCCGCGTGGTCAGTCCGTGCATGACGTTCTTGACGGTCCGTTCGGAGTAGGACAGCTTGCCCGCGATCTCACCGGTGTCCAGGCCCTCGGAGACCAGGCGCAGGACGTCCACCTCACGCGGCGTGAGCCCGAGGACCGGGCCGCCGGAGCGGCCCGCCGCGCTCCGGTGCAGCGTGCCCACCTGCTGGATGAGCCGGCCGAGCAGGTCGGCGGGCAGGTCGCCGTCACCGCGGGACGCGGCCAGCACCGCCTGCACCAGCCGCTCGGCGGTGGCCTCGCGGCGCCAGACGATCGCGGCGACACCGCACTCCACCACGTCCAGCAGCTCGTTCTCGCGCATCGTGCCCACCACGAGCACGGCGCGCGCCCCCTCGCTGCGCACGATCCGGCGCAGCCTGGTCAGGACCGCCTCGTCGAGGGCGTCCTCCACCAGCAGGGCCACCGTGCCCGGGCCGGACTCCTCGCGCAGTTCGATCCCCGGGTGTCTGCGCAGCTGGCTGACCGCGCCCTCGTGGCTGATCGGGTCCGAGGCGGACACCGCCACGGGGACGCGCCGGTCCGCGGGGCCGGCGCTCCGGCTCGCGGCGGAAAAGGACGTGATCATGGTCCGGGATGTGCTGAGCAACCGATTCCCCTGTTCAGCGGCCCTCCGCGGAGCGCGGGCCGGTAGCCGATGAGCTCCCTCAACCCTTCTGCGGGCCCCGCGCCGGCCGCAATCGTGGAGCACCACGGGGCCCACCACGAGGCCGCCGGGGCGACCACCACGAGACCGTCCGGATCGCCGCAGGTCACCGCGGTTGCCGAGGGCCGCCGGGCAGGCCGGAGGGACCGGCAGTGAGGTACGCCACTCCACAGCACCCCGACCGGGTTCGCGACGTCTCACCCGGGGTGAGGCACCCCGACCGCCACAGGAGGCACTGATGACCGGACCGCTCCGCGAACGCGACGGCGTCCGCGCCCTGCTGGCGGCCGAGTCGGAGCGGGCCCGCGCCGGATCCGGCGGACTGGTGCTGCTCCGGGGAGCCACCGGTACCGGCCGCACCTCCGTGCTGGAGGCCGCCGTCCGGGACGCCGAGGACCGGGGCCTGAGAGTGCTGCGGGCCAGGTGCTCGCAGGAGGACACCGGGGTGCCGTTCGCCACCGTGCTGCAACTCCTGGGACCCGTACCGGACTTCACGGACATCACGCCCGACGGTGACGACCGCGGCAGTGCCGCCCGGCTGTGGCGGCTGCTGCGCGCCTACGCCGACGGGGGCCCGCTGCTGCTGGCGGTCGACGACGTCCACCTGGCCGACGCCCCGTCACGCCACTGGCTGCGGGAGGCGGCGCGCCGCATCGACCGATTACCGGTACTGCTGGTCGTGGGCGAACGCAGCCAGTACGACATCCTCCCCCGCGACGACGGGCTCGCGCGGTCCCTGCCCCGGTCCCTCGTCCGCTCCCACACGATCGACCCGCTCGGCGACGCGTCGGCCGCGGAACTCGTCCGCGCCGTCTGGCCCGCGGCCGGACCCGACTGGACCGCGGAGTTCGTCCGGGCGGGGGCGGGCCACCCGCTGCTGCTCGACGCCCTGACAGACGACCTCGGCGGCGGCGCGCGGGCGGCCGGCTCCCTGCCGGACGCGGTCCCGCCGCTGCCGGACACCTGCGCCGCGCTCTATCCCGGAAGCTATCCGGCCGCCGTCTCGTGGTGGCTGGACAGCGCGGGCACGGCGACGGCCGAGGTGGCCCGCTGCCTGGCGGCCCTGGAGGAGGCCTGGCCCGACGGGACGTGGGACCGGCGGCCCCCTCCGGGCCCCGGCGTGACGGCGGCCCCGGACACGACTGCGGGCAAGGCTTCGTACACGGCCCCGGGCAAGGCTCCGGGCACGGCTTCGTACACGGCCCCGGGCGAGGCTCCGGGCACGGTCCTGGACACGGCCCCGGAGGCGGCGGTGGCTGCGGGCGTAGCCGCGGCGGTGGCCGCGGACGTGGCCGCGGTGCTCGCCCGGGCGGCCCGTGCCGATCACGCACGGGTCGCGGGCTGGCTCACCGCCATGACCCGCATCGGCATCCTGCGCCCGGACGCCGCCGGCCGGCCCCGCTTCGCCCACCGGCTGCTGAGGGACGCCGTACTGACCGGCTGGCCGACGGCCCGGCGGGAGGCCGCGCACCGGGCGGCGGCGGAGACGATGCTGCGGCGCGGCGATCCGGTCGAGGCGGTCGCCGCCCACCTGCTGCGCGCGCCGGGCATCGGCCTGCCCTGGGCCCTGCGCGTGCTGCGCGACGCGGCGACGGTCGCGGTCCACGACGCCCGCCCCGGCGACGCCGCCGGCTACCTGCGCCGCGCCCTGGACGAACCGCTCTCCGGCGACCGGCGCCAGCGGCTGCTGACCGAGCTGGGCTCTCTGGAGTACGCCTCGGCCGGCGGCGCGGTGGCGATCGCCCGCCTGGCGGAGGCACAGCACCTGCCGGCCGCCCCCCGCGACCGGGTGCGCGCGGCCGTCGCCCTCGGCACGGCCCTGGTCGGCCGCGGGGAGGTGACCACCGCACTGGAGGTGCTGCGGCGCACCGAGGGCAGCCTCGACGGACACCCGGGCCTGACCCGCACCGTGCGGACCGCCACCGCCCTGCTGTCCGACGCCGACCTCGCGACCCGCCAGGAGACCTACCGCAGGCTCACCGAGAGCGGGGAACGCGCCCCCGAACGCGTCGGCACCGCCGGCCGGGCCCTGCTGGTGCGCTACGAGGCGACCGCCGGGCTGATCTCCGCCGGCGAGGCCATGAACCGGGTCCGGGCCCTGCTCGCACAGCCCTCCGACCCGCTGGCCGAACCGTTCCTGCTGGGGACGGCCGCCGCGGTGGCCGAATGGGCCGGCGAACTCGACGAGGCCGACCGGCTCGTGGACCGCGGCCTCGTCGGCCAGCACCCCGGCCTGCTCCACCCCATGGAGGACGCGCTGCTCAACACCCGCGCCGACATCGCCGCGGCCCGCGGGGACATCGCCCGGCTGATCGCCGTGCGCGACGACGGCGCGGCCGTCGCCGCGCACGCCCACGGCGGACCGTCCAACCGGGACGCCCACGTGCTGATGGCCCTGGTCCACACGGGACGCGCCGAGGAGGCCCGACGGCTCGCCGACGCCTTCGACCTCGGCCGCGCCCCGGAATCCTGGGAGCTGAACCGCTTCCTCTACGCGCGGGGAGTGCAGCGCCTGGCCGCCGGTGACCCGGCGGCCGCGCTCCACGACTTCCTGGAGTGCGGCCGGCGCCAGACCGCCCGGGAGGTGCTCAGTCCCATCGTCACCCCCTGGCGGACGGCGGTGGCCCAGTGCCGCCTCGCCCTCGGCGGCGGCCCGGAGGCACTGGCCCTGGCCACCGAGGAACTGCGGCTGGCCCGGGTGTGGAACACCCCGCGCACGGTGGGTCGCGCGCTGCGCGTCCTCGGTGCCGCGACCGGCGGCCGGCGCGGTCTGGAGCTCGCCGAGGAGGCGGTCGAGACCCTCAGGGGAGCACCGGCCGACGCCGGCATGGAGCTGGTCGAGGCCCTCCTCGCCCAGGGCCGCCAGCTCCTCGCCGCGGGCGAACGCGCCCGCGCCCGCGACCGTCTGCGCGAGGCGGCGGACCTGGCCGAACGCCGGGGCGGCCTGCGGCTGCTCGCCCTGGCCGAGCAGGCCCTGCGCGACGGCGGCGCCCGGGTCCCGGCGACGGCCCGGACCGGCTCGGGGGCGCTGACCGGCAGCGAGCGCCGTATCGCGGAACTGGCGGCGGCGGGACGGACGAACACCGAGATCGCCGATCTCCTGCACGTGGCCCGCCGCACCGTGGAGACCCATCTGACGAGCACCTACCGGAAACTGGGCATACGCCGGAGGTCGGAACTGGCCGCCACCCTGGGCCACGGCCCCGTCGTCACTCCCGAACGGTCCTGATGCCCGGCGCGGACCCGCGCCGGGATCGGGACGGCGGCCGGCAGATGGGCTCCGTACCTGTGGGCGAGCCGGCGCACGACCTGGATCTTCGGGGCCGGGTCGGTACGCCAGGCGCCGCGCTCCTTCGCCCCGGCGAGCACGCCCTCACCGGCCTCCACGACGCCCTCGACCGGCAGGAGGAACGGTTCGACGAGGACCAGCTGCGTGCCCGCCCCGGCGAGGGGCGCGAGCAGCCGGTCGTACGTCGCTTCGAACTCCTCCGGCGGGATGACGTGTCCCGCCGGGTCGAGGGTGCGCCAGCCCGTGTCGTCGACCCCGACGAGGACGGACACCAGGTCAGGTCGCGCGTCGAGCACGTCCGCCCGCCAGCGGGCCTCCAGGTCGCCGACCTTGTCGCCGGCGTGCGCCGTGTTCCGCCAGACCACGGGGCGGTCCGGACGGCGGAACCCCCATTCGCCCGCTATGCGCAGCGGGCAGCCGGAACCGAGAACGACCTTGTGGGGCGAAAGCAGGGCCGAACCGTCACGCGTAGGGCGGAGTTCACGGCTGCGGCGCCCGGGTGCGTGTCCCCGTCACTAACCTGGAGACCGTACAAAACCGCCGATGCCGGGCAGAACGCAGCTCAGCGTCCGCTCCGGGATCCCAGCCGAGCGAGGAACTCCGGTTGACGGGACGCAGGACGACCACCCGACGTGCGGGCCCCGCCTGGCCACGGGTGCGCTACTGGTTCGACACCATCGTGGCCCGGGGGACCGCCGTACTGATCGGCTGGCTCACCCTCATGTGCCTGGCCGTCGTGGTCCCGGCCAGTGCGGCCCTGGTGTGGGCCAGACGGGACGGCCCGGCCACCTGGTCGGAGCGGATCGTGGCCGTGTGGGTGAGCGTGGGCCAGACACTGAAGATCGGCGGCGCCGTCGGCAGCCCCCTGTACGTGCTCATGTCGGTCCTGCTGGCCCTCGTCGCCCTGCTGTTCGTCTCCACCCTCGTCGGCCTCATCACCAACGGACTCAACGACAAGGTCCTGGACCTGCGCCGCGGCCGGTCCACCGTCCTGGAGGCGGGCCACACGGTGCTGCTCGGATGGTCCGACCAGGTGTTCCCGATCATCTCCGAACTGGTCGAGGCCAACTCCAACCGGCGCCGGGCCGTCATCGCCGTCCTCGGCCCCAAGGACAAGGCCGAGATGGAGGACGAGATCGCCACCGCCGTCGGCCGGCTCGGCCGCACCCGGCTGATCTGCCGCAGCGGCGTCACCACCGACCCCGCGGTGGTCTCCCTCGTCAGCCCCGCATCGGCCCGGGCCGTCCTGGTCCTCACCCACGAGGGCGAGGACGGCGACGCCCACGTGGTCAAGACGCTGCTGGCCGTGGAAGCGGCCGTCCGAGGGCGGGGCGGCCCCGCCGTGGTCGCGGCGGTACGCGACGGCCGCCACCGACGCGCCGCGGAGCTCGCCGCGGGCAGCCGCGGCCGGGTGCTGGACATCGAGGACGTGACCGCCCGGCTCATCGCCCAGACCTCCTGCGAGCCCGGACTCTCCCTCGTCTACCGGGAACTGCTCGACTTCGGGGGCGACGAGATCTACACCGTGGCGGACCCCTCCCTGACGGGACGCACCTTCGGCGAGCTGCTCCTCGCGTACGACACCTCCAGCGTCATCGGACTCCTGCGCTCCGACGGCGGCCGCGTCGAACTCAACCCCGCCGCCGACAGCGTCCTCGGCGACGGCGACCGGATCGTCCTGATCACCGCGGACGACGACACCGCGACCCCGGCCGCCGAGCCGCCCGCCGTGGACGAGCCGGCGATCGTCGCACCGGCCGGGACGCCCAGCGCGGCCGAGCGCTTCCTGCTGCTCGGCTGGAACCACCGTGCCCCGCTGATCGTCGAGCAGCTCGACGCGTGCGCCCCGCCGGGATCCGTGCTCACGGTGATGGCGCAGGGCGCGGAGCTCCTCCGCGAGGCCGACCGCTGCGCCCTGGCACCGGGCCGGCGGATGCGCGTCGACGTCCACAGCGGCGACATCACCGATCCGCGCGTCCTGGACGACCTGGACGTCCTGTCCTTCGACCGGGCCGTCGTCCTCGGATACGACGTCCAGGACACCGCCCCCGGGGCGCTCACCGGCGACGACAGGACCCTGGTGACCCTCCTCCACCTGCGCGCGCTGGAGCAGGCCGCCGGTCGCGAACTGGCCGTCGTGACCGAGATGGCGGACGACCGGACCCGGCTGCTGGCCCCCGCACGGGAGGGCGCGGACTTCATCGTGGGCGGCCGGCTCATCAGCCTCCTGATGACGCAGATCGCCGAGAACCGGCACCTCGCCGCCGTCTTCGACGGCCTGTTCTCGGCCGACGGCGACACCCTCCACCTGAGGCCCGCGACGGAGTACGTCCGGCCCGGCCGCCCGGTCGCGTTCGCCACCGTCGTGGAGTCCGGCCGCCGCCAGGGGCACTGCGTCATCGGCTACCGGCTCCACGACGCCGTCGCACAGGGCCCCTCGTACGGGGTGCGGCTGAACCCCGACAAGAGGGAGCGGCTGGCCTTCGGCCCCGAGGACGCGGTGATCGCGCTCGCCCCGGCCACCGGCGCCGCCCCGCCCCGTGAACGCCGCCGCACCGTCCCCGGAGCCCGCACCGACGGACTCCCGCCCCCGCCCGGACCCCCGGGGCGGGACGAAGTCCCCGACGGCGCCCGGTGACCGTCCGTACGAACGCGGAGGCCCTACCAGGCCAGGGGTTCGCCGTCCCGGAAGAAGCCGCCGGTGGGACCGGAATCGGGCAGGGTGGCGGCCCAGACGACGCCGGCGGCGCCCTGCTCGACCGGTGCCCCGCCCGCGCCGCCCATGTCGGTGGCGACCCACCCCGGACAGACGGCGTTCACCAGGATCCGCTCGGCGCGCAGTTCGTCGGCGAGCTTGCGCGTGAGGGCGTTGAGCGCCGCCTTCGAAACCCCGTAGGCGGGGGTCCCGCCCGACATGTGCTCCAGAGCGCCGGACTCGCTGGACACGTTCACCAGACGGGGCCGGGCCGAGCGGCGCAGCAGCGGCAGGAACGCCTGCGCGGTGCGCCAGGCACCGAGGAGATTGGTCTCCAGGGTGCTCCGGACCTCGTCGAGGTCGACGGAGACGGCCCGCCTGGCGGTGTCGTAATTGACGGCGGCGTTGTCGACGAGGACGTCGAGGCGCCCGAACTGCGCCTCCACGTCGAGCGCGAGGGCACGGACGCCCTCGGCGTCGGTCACGTCCAGCCGGCGCGGCAGCAGCCTGCCGGACACGCCGGGCGCGAGGTCGGCGACGGCCCGCTCGGCGTCCTCCCGGCGGCGGGCGCACAGCAGCACGGTATGCCCGAGCACGGCGAGCTGACGCGCCGTCTCCCGGCCGATTCCCCGGTTGGCACCCGTGACCAGCGATACCGGTGCGGCGGCGGTGCTCATCTTCTCTCCTCTGCACGGACGAACCCGGACCCGGACGGCAGGCTATGCCGCCGCCCCGCCGTCCGTGATCAGCCCCGAGACGCAGACGGACCACACCTTCGGACGTACCCCTCAAGACCCACCGCGCCGGCCGACGGCCGCCCGGACCGGACGGACCGCGACCGGTCGTGCCGACGGCCGCTCCCGTGCGCCCTTGTCGCCGCACCGGCCACACATGCATGATCGCGTCAGCCGGCCGGCGTCCGCGTCCGGCGCTTTCCTTGATCCTGGGGGATTCGTGAGCCCGTACCGTTTCAATCCGCCGCCGAACTGGCTGTTACCGCCGGGCTGGACACCCTCGGCCGATTGGAAGCCGGACCCGTCCTGGCCGCCGCCTCCGGCAGGATGGCAGTTGTGGCTGCCCGTTCAGCGGAGCGAGGAGAGCCCGGGAGCGCAGTCGGCACCGGAGGTACCGGTGCCGCGGCGGACACGCTGGTTCCGGCGCGGTCGCGGCGAGGGCGGCAGCGAGGCGGACCAGCTCCGGGACTGGATTACCCGGACCCAGGGCGCGGATGCCGCCACGGTGGCCCTCTTGACGCAACAGGTGCGCAGGGAGGCGGACGAGGTGCGCAGCCGCGCGCACCGGGAAGCCGAGGAGATCCTGCGCGAGGCACGCAGGGGCGCCAAGGACGCGCGGGCCGCGGAGCGGGAGGCCGCCAAGGCCGCGGAGAAGCTCCGCAAGCAGGCGGAGGAGCACCGCACGGAGATCTTCCGGGCGGAGAGCCGTCTGAACGACCTGCGCACCAGGATCGTGACCACGGACGAGAGCCTGCTGCTCCAACAGGTGGGAATCTATGCGTACCGGCACCCCTTGGACGATGCCCTCGCCTACCGGGCTCGCCTGGACGCCATCCGCGACCGGATCAAGGAGCTCACGCGGTCACAGCAGGCGGTGCTGGCTGCCACCGGCTGGACCGTGAACGGCTCGGCCCGCCAGGGCACCAAGATGATCCGCGACTACTCCAAGCTCATGCTCCGCGCCTACAACGCCGAGGCCGAATACGCGGTGCGCAGCATGCGGCCGCACCGCCTGACCTCCCTCGTCGAACGGCTCTACAAGAGCCGCGAGACCATCGCCAAACTCGGCGCCACCATGGACATCCGCATCTCGGACGCCTATCACGACGTCCGGGTAGAGGAACTGCGACTGACGGCGGACTTCATGCAGCGCAAGGAGGAGGAGAAGCAGGCCCAGCGCGAGGCCCGCGCACGCGAGCGCGAGGAGGCGGCCGCCCAGCGTGAGCTGGACCGCGAGCGGGAGAAGTTGAACAAGGAGCTCAGCCACTACCAGAGCGCCCTCGACCGTCTCCGAGCGCAGGGAGACCATGTGGGAGCTGCCGAGATCTCGGCGAAGCTGGCCGAGATCGAAGGCGCGCTCGACGATGTGGAGGCCCGCGCTGCCAACGTCCGCACCGGGTACGTGTACGTCATCTCCAACATCGGAGCCTTCGGTGACAGCGTCGTCAAGATCGGGATGACGCGGCGGCTGGAACCGTTGGAGCGGATCTACGAGCTGAGCGGTGCGGCCGTGCCGTTCCGCTTCGACGTCCACGCTCTGATTTTCAGCAAGGACGCGGTCGGTCTCGAAAGCCGTCTCCACCAGGAGTTCGCTTCACGACGCGTCAACCGGGTCAACAGCCGCAAGGAGTTCTTCCACGTCACACCCGCCGAGGTGAAGGCGGTACTCGAACGCGGAGCCGGTGAACACCTGGTGGAGTTCAACGAGGTCGCCGAAGCGCTCGAGTGGCGTAGCAGCACCACGGGCTGAGCGCGCCGACGGCGGGCGGCCGTTGTTCAGTGGGCGAGGTCTGCCGCCCGGCGGGCGATCTCGGCAGGCTCCAGGTCCTCCAGGTGCGTCAGGAAGATCCACACGTGCCCGAAGGGGTCCCTCAGTATCGCGGTGCGATCTCCGTGGAACTGGTCGGTCGGGGGCTGGAGGAGTTCCGCACCGGCCGCGACGGCCCGCCGGGTGAGCGTGTCGACATCGTCGACGAAGACGTGCAGGGCCACCGCGGTGCCGCCGACTGCGGCAGGGGCCCTGAAGACGGGCGGTTCGGCATCGCCCAGCATGAGGGTGGACCCCTGGATGCGGACCTCGGCATGTGCGAGGCGGCCGTCCGGGCGGCCGAGGCGGAACAGTTCCTCGGCGCCGAACGCCTCGACGTAGAAGTCGATCGCGGCGGCGGCGCCGTCGATCATGATGTGGGCGACGACGGCATTGCGGTAGGCCTCGGGAACGACGGATGCGGTCACGGGAATCCCCTCCTCGTCCGGCGTGGTTGCCGGTGGTCGCGACGATAGGAACCCAACCGAGGTTGAGGTCAAGCGCGGCGCGGTGGGCCCCCGGCCCGTGAACTCCCCTTTTCCCGACCGGGGTAGGGCCTGCCCCACCCCCCTTCCTGGGGCTCGTCGGAGTGCCCGGGGCCGGTGTCGCGTGATCGGCTGTCCGCATGCGCACCGTGTGGCGGAGGGGGGACGGGTGAGGGGCCGGATCGGGTACTGGGCGTGGGTCGTGGGCGTGGTGCAGTTCTTCGTGGTGCACCGGGTCGCCGAGTCGGCCTGGTCCAGGCCGTACGACTGGGCGCGGAACAACATCAGCGACTTGGGCAACGCGCACTGCGCCTTCCAGCCGGAGCCCGGGCCGCGGTACGTCTGTTCTCCCGAACACGGCCTGATGAACGGTTCGTTCGTCGCCCTGGGGGTGCTGCTCGTCGTCGGCGCCGCCCTGACCGGCGGCGCGCTGTGGCGCAGCGGGCCGGCCGCCGCCGCGGGCCGCCTGGGGCTGGCGGGTGCCGGTGCCGGATTCGTACTGGCCGGGCTGGCACCCGCGGACGTCAACGAGAACCAGCACGTCCTGGGTGCCCTCCTCATCATGGCGGTGGGCAACATCGGCCTCGTCCTGGCCGGATTCGGCATGGCGGACCACGCACCGCCCGCCCTGCGGCGGGGCACGACGCTGCTGGGATGCGCGGCGATCGCGGCCTTCGGGCTCTTCCTCTCCCACCGCTACCTCGGTCTCGGCATGGGAGGCATGGAACGGGCCGCCGCCTTTCCTCTCCTGTTCTGGGCACTGGCCGTCGCCGTGCGCGGCATCACCCGCGGAGCAAGTCCCGTTGCAGGGCCGCAATGATCACTCGGAAGAGTGATCGTGTGCGGGGCGGGTTGCTCGCTACCGTCGTCAGGGGGTGCGACGAGCGTGCCCTGCCGTACCGGGGAGAGGCCGGGTGGGGAGAATGGTGGACGTGGTCGGCGGGGGTTTACGGCCGGGACCGGACCGGTGCTGCCTGAGGGGCGGGGCCCGCGGGGCCCGCGCGCGCGGTGACCTCTCGTGAGCACGCCGCAGGACGCGAGCCGCTTCGTGGCGCTGTCGCAACGGCTGACCGGATTCGACGCGGCGGAGCTGGAAGCCACCGGACTCGCCGAGACCTACGCGGCGGTGGCCGCGGAGCAGCTCGGACCGGCCCGGTACGAGCGGCTGCTGGGCGGAGCGGGGCCGTCGGACGAGGTCGCGGACGACGACGTGGCGGCCGCCCGAGCGGTGACGATCCTCTGGTACACGGGTGGCTGGCCGGGACCCCCGCCGTTCGTGGTCTCGCCACGCGCCTACGCGGAGGGCCTCGTCTGGAAGGCGGCCGGAGTCGCCGCGCCGGGCACCGGGGCCGCCGGCCACGGCAGCTGGGCGGCGGAGCCCGCCCCGGTCGCGGAGGTCCGGCGGTGAACCGGTACGACGTGATCGTCGTCGGCGCGGGCATCGCGGGCTCGCTCGTCGCCCACCGGCTCGGCCGCCCGGGCCGCCGGGTCCTGGTCCTCGAGGCCGGGGCCGCCGACGCCACCGACCCGCACACCGCCTACCTCACGGCCGCGGCCAAAGTGCCCGGCTCCGCCTACCGGCCGCACCCGGCCGCGGCCTGGCCCGAGGTGACCGACCTCGCCGGAGCCGACGGCGCCCCCGGCTTCCGGGCCGCGGGCCATCTCCTCCAGGACGGTGCGCTGCCGTACGCCAGCGGCTACGTCCGGGTGAACGGCGGAACCGGCAACGTCTGGACCGGCCTCGCACCGCGCATGCTGCCGGAGGACTTCGACACCGAGTCCTTCGGGTACGGCCGCCGCTGGCCGCTGACGTACGACGAGGTGGAGCCGTACTACCGGGCGGCCGAGGAAGAGCTGGGGGTGGCCGCGGACGCCGACGAACAGCGCGAGCACGTGGGCCTGCCGCTGCCCGCCGGCCACGTCTTCCCGATGCGGCCGATCCCCTCCAGCCACCTCGACCGGGTCCTCGCGGCAGGACTGGACGGGCGCCGGGTCAAGGACCCGGTGGCCCTGCACGAGACGGAGCTGCGGGTGGTCGGCACCCCGCACGCCCGCAACGGCGCCCCCGACCCCCGCTACGACGGCGGCCGCGGCTACGTCCCGCGCGGCAAGGACGGCAGGGACGCCCCGGACAGCAGGTGCGCGGGCCACGCGAGCTGCATCCCGCACTGCCCCTCGTACGCGAAGTACACGCCCCTCAAGACCCAGGGGCGGTGGAGCGCCTCCGTGACGCTCCGGGACAGGTCCGTGGTCTCCCGCGTGCTCGTGGACGGCACCGGCCGCGCCACCGGCGTGGAGTACAGGGCGTACGACGGGACGGTGTCCGTCGCCCGCGCCGACGTGGTCGTCCTCGCGGCGCACGCCGTGGAGAACGCCCGGCTGCTGCTCCTGTCCGGCCTGGCCGGGCGCAGCGGCCAGGTGGGCCGCAACCTGATGGACCACCCGGTGCTCCTCACCTGGGGCCTCATGCCGGAGGCCGTCGGCGCCTACCGCGGGCCCGGCTCCACCTCCGGCCTGGAGGGCTTCCGCGCCGGCCCGGCACGCCGCGCCCGCGCACCGTTCCGGATCGAGATCGGCAACTGGGGATGGGTCTGGGCGAAGGGGCCCGTCGACACGGACGTGGCGGAACTCCTCACCGCACGGGGCCTCTTCGGGACGGAACTGCGCAGGGCCGTCGGCGACCGTATCCGCCGCCAGTTCACCCTCCAGTTCGAGATGGAGCAGGGAGCCGACCCCGCCAACCGGGTCACCCTGCACCCCACGGAGCGGGACGCGCTGGGACTGCCCAGGCCGCTGGTCACGTACGACCTCGACGACCACGTCAAGGCGGGCATGGCCGCGGCCCGGTCGGTCTCCGACCAGATCTTCGCCCTGCTCGGCGCCGAGGACCACACCGACTACGCCCCCGCCGCGGCCTGGCCGGGCCGCTTCGAGTACGGCGGCCGCACCTACGGCTACCGCGGCGCCGGCCATGCCGCCGGCACGCACCTCATGGGCGACTCCCCGGCCACCTCCGTGGTCGACGCCCGGCAGCGCTGCTGGGAGCACCCCGGCCTGTACGCCGTCGGCTGCGGCAGCATGCCCTCCGTCGCCACCTCCAACCCCACCCTGACCATGGCCGCCCTCGCCCTGCGCAGCGCCGAAGCCGTCGAAGCCGACCTCGCGGCCCGCGACCGGCCCGTCCCCGTCAGCCCGACCACGCCAGGAGCCACTCCATGACCGCGATACCCCTGCCTCCGGTACCCGAGCCGTTCCGGCTCCCGTTCCACTACGGTGCGCTGCACCAGCTCGGCGTCGACTGGCTGGTGGACCCGGGCCCGGTCCACGACCTGCTCGCCAAGCACCACCCGGACCTCTCGGCAGCCGCGTTCGACGACGGCCGGGCCCTGGTCTCGCTCAACTACCAGCTGTACTTCGCGCAGTACCCCTTCGGCGGCGGCGTCACCCAGGAGATCGAGTTCAACGTCATCGCCCACCCCAGCGCCGACCGGAACCGTCTCCCGGAGCTCGGCTACGCCCAGTACGCGCAGGGCTGGGACCAGACCAAGCTGCTCGGCATCGCCCGTGTCCACGTCGTCTGCGACAACCCGTTCGCCATCCGCGCGGGGCGCGAACTGTACGCGGAGCCGAAGTTCCCGGGCTGGTTCGAGGTCGCCCTGCCCTCCCTCAACGGCCCGGCGGGCGACACCTGGACCGTACGATGCAACGCCGCCGCCATCGGCCCGGACGACACCCTCGCCAGGGGCGCGACGCCGCTCCTCGACCTCACGGCCGCGCTCGACGGCCTGCCCTCGGTCCCCGCCAACCTCGCCCCGGTCACCGGCTACGGCACCGATCCGGCCGGCCGCCTGCTGGCCGGGCCCATGAACGTCTACCAGCCCTACCGCTGGCACGACCTCGCCGGCCCCGGCCTCGCCGCCCGGGCCGGGGTCACCGTGCACGCCCCGGACGGCGACCTCGGCCGGGACGTCCACGCCCTGCTCGGGGACGCCCCGGCCGCCGGCGCCTGGACCTGCCAGTCGGCTCCGGTCGCCGCCCACAACCGCCCCTACTACCTGCCGGCCCGGCCGCCCACCGGCTGAGCGGGGCGCACGGTCCCGTCCCCGGCGGCCCTGTGGCCGGCCGGGCGGGCGGTGACGTCGAGGACGAGGCCGTGGGGCTGGAGGATGGTGCGCGTGCTGAACACGGGCTTCGTTCCGGGGGTGCGGGCGATGTCGTAGCGGCTGGTGAGGGTCGCGGTGGTGAGGGTCATCGCGACGGTGGCGAAGTGGGACCCCAGACAGGTGCGGGGTCCGCCGCCGAAGGGCATGAACGCGTACTTGGGCAGCGGGGCGCCGGGGGAGCGGCCGGTCCAGCGGCCGGGACGGAACGCGTCCGGCCGGTCGTAGTGGCGGGCGTCCCGCTGGACGGCGAAGGGGCTGACGGCGACACGCTGCCCGGGGTGCAACGGCCGGCCGCCGAGTACGGCGGGTTCCTCGACGGTCCTCTCGATCAGCCACAGCGGCGGGTACAAGCGCAGCGTCTCCTTCACCACGGCTTCGGTCACGGCCAGGCGGGGCAGGTCCGCGGCGGTCGGCAGACGGCCCGCGAGTTCCCGCTCGGCCTCCTCGCGCACCTGCCGGCGGACGTCGGGGTGCTGGTCGAGGAGGAGCAGCAGCCAGGCGAGTGCCGCGGCGGTGGTCTCGTGGGCGGCGAACAGGTTGGCGACGACGATGCTGGTCGCTCCTTCGTGGGTGAGGGCGCCGTCGTCGCGGGCGGCGTTGAGGAGGTCGGCGACCACCTGCGGGGAGGCGCCGTCGTACGTCGTCCGCCGGTGGCGGATCAGACGGGAGACCTCGGCGGCCAGCTCGCGGTTGGCGCGCTGCAGACGCCGCTTGCGCAGGGCCCGCCACGGGGCGGGCAGCGGCAGGACGGGGGGCAGCAGCGCGTCCTGGAACCGGGCCAGCAGGTCCGGCACCCGGCCGGTGTCGGGCCCGAGGCAGAACTCGGCGATCAGATGTGCGGTGAGGTCCTCCAGTGCCGGGATCGCTTCGACGGTGCCGCCGCGGGCCTGCCAGTCCTGTGCGTGACGGGCTGCCGTGGCCGCGAGGCGGTCCCCGGCGGCGCGCATGCCGGTGCGGTTCACACCGCGCCCGGCCAGGCTGCGGGCACGCATCCACAGGGCCAGCTCCTCCGAGGCGCGGCCGCCGTCGGTCTCCTGGCCCAGCAGGTCCCGGCTGATGGAGTAGGTGGTGTTGGTGTGCTTGAAGACCTCCTCCGCCAGGGCGGGCGCGTTCACGAGGTACAGGCTGTCGTCGAGGCGGACGAGGTCGCCGTACTGCCGCTGGTGCAGCAGGAAGCCGAGCGGGTCCCGCTCGAAGGCGCGTCGGCCGCCGTGACGCCCGGCCCCGGCGGGGCCGGGCGTCACACGGAGCAGAGCCACGTCACTGCCCCTGTACGTAGTAGTAATACGCACTGAGCCGGTCTTGCGTGCCGAGCTTCGTCAGCGGGCTGGTGCGCTGGACCCTCGCTCCGGACGGGTCGTTGGACAGGGGAGCGGCGTTCGACGCGGCGAAGGCCGTTCCGCCGGCGAGGAGCGCGGCTACGGCGGAGACCGCGACGAGGAGCGACTTGCGCAGGGGGATCAGGGCAGCCATGGCTGGTTCCTTCCGGTACTGCCGGGCGGCGTTTCCGCCCGGTCCGTTGCCTCCATTTCGCCGGACCGGGGCCGTACGGGCATGCCCCGAGGACGCGTGACGTGTCCCGGGCCGCCGCGTCTGGCACAATGCCGCGCCTGCCGACCTCCCACGGCCTCGCATGGCGCGTCCGTGCAGGTCAGAGCCAGGTCCCACAGGGTTGGTCGCGTAAGGGACCCAGGTGGTGGCCCTCGGTGACCGGGAATTCGTTTGGCGCACCACCGCGGCCGCTGCTAGATTTCGGCCGGCCGTGCAGGAGAACGAGGAGGTGGTACCCGTGAACGCAGTATCGACATGGGTGCTCCCCTCCGGGGTCACGGTCGGGCGGTAGGTCGTCCGGGAGCGCCGTTCAACAGCACTCCCGAAAGGCACGACCGTGCACTTCACTTCCGAACAGCACCTCGACGACGGCGTCCTCGAACGTGAGTTCACCCTCGGCGGGATTCCCGGCGTCCTGTGGACCCCCGCGTCCGCATCCGCACCGGTGCCGCTGATCCTGCTCGGCCACCCCCCGCTCGGACTGCGCCGGATGTACCCCCGGCTGGTGGCCCGGGCCCGGCGCGCCGTGGCGGACGGTTTCGCCGCAGCCACCATCGAGCTCCCCGGGAGCGGCGACCGGCCCCGATGGGCCGCCATCGAGCAGGCCCGCGCCGACCTGCGGCGGGCGATCGACGCCGGCGAGCCGGTCGGCGACGAGATCGTCGACGCCCTCGTCCTCCCGCTGGTCGACCGGGCGGTCCCGGAATGGCAGCAAGCCCTGGACGCCCTGCTGGCGCTGCCCGGGATCGGCGGCCCGGTCGGGTACTCGGGGGGAGTGATCTCCGTCGGTGTCCGCCTCGCCGCGGTCGAGCCGCGCATCGTGGCCGCCGGACTGTTCGCCGGGAGCTTCGTGCCCCGCGCCGTGTTCGAGGAGGCGCGACGGGTCACCATCCCGCTGCACGTCCTGCTGCAGTGGGACGACGAGGGCAACGACCGGCAGGCGTCCCTGGACCTGTTCGACGCCTTCGGCTCCGCGGAGAAGTCCCTCGACGCCAACATGGGCGGTCACACCGGCGTCCCGGAGTACGCGGGGGACACCGCGGCCCGGTTCTTCACCCGGCACCTGAAGTGAGGCCGTGCCGTGGGCCCGCGCCGACTCGGCGGGGGCCCACGGCACGAGCCCGCACGGACACGGGCGCCCGGCTGACCGTCACCCCGCCGACAGATCCTTCCGGAAGACCGTGGAGGCGTACCGGACGTGCATCCCCACGCTCAGGTACAGGTCGAGGGCGCCGGTTTCCGAGTGCGTGCCGAGGGTGCACGCCCGACGTCCCTGCCGGTGGAAGCTGCGGAACACGGTACGGAGCAGGAGGCGGGCGATGCCCCGGTTGCGGTGGTCGCGGCGGACCGCGACCTGCTCGATGCAGCCCTCGCCGGTGTCGGGGAGGTCCAGCGAGAGCGCGACGCCGACCAGCTTTCCGTCGGCGAACGCCAGCGCCGACATCGCGGGGGCGAAGGCGGGGCGTTCGACGGTGTGCCGGGCCCACTCCTGGTAGCTCTTGCGCCGCTCCTGCCAGTCGTCGAAGGCGTCCTCGACGACCCGGTGCGCGTCGTGCTCGTCACCGGGTTCGAACGGCCGGACCGTGATGCCCGCGGGAGCCTCGGGGACGGTCGGCTCCTGCGGCATCGGGAACTCCAGCAGCCATTCGGTCACCATCGGCTCGTATCCGCGCGAGCGCAGCAGTGCGACGGCGTCCCCGTCGTCGTCCGGGACGGTCTGGACGATGCGCGTGCTCCCCGCCTGCCGGCCGCGGGCCTCGGCCCAGTCCAGGAGGGCGCCGCCCAGGCCGAGGCCGCGGTGTTCGGGGTGGACGTCCACCTCCGAGCGCCGGTTCACCCAGGCCCGGGCGGCCAGCCGCCCCGCCCGGTCGTGGACCAGCCGGGTGTCCAGCTCCGGGTCGAGACCCGGTCTGGCCAGGTCGGCGGCGACCCGGCCCGGATCGGTGTGCACCCGTCCGTGCAGGTCCTGCTCGCAGGCCGTGACCAGGCGATGGATGGCGCCGAGGTCCTCGGCAGTGGTCGGGCGGGCCCGGTAACCCGGCGGCAACCCCGGCATGAGATCCGACAACGGCGGACACCCCTTCCTCGGCGGCCGTACCGGCGAGGCCGTCCACCCGTGCTCGGCCGCCGACCGTCCGGAAGCCGCGCCGCGCACACGTCCATGGTCAAGTCGACTGTAATGCACCTGACTTCGGGAGGTCCGGTGTCTGCCCGCCTGCCCGCCCGCCCGCGGCCGGCCGGTGGAGGTCAGCCGTGCAGGCGCGGCTGCTGGGCGGCCATGACCGCGAGCCAGACCGGTGGTTCGGCGATCCCCGTGGCGGCCATGCCGTGCGCCGTCTGGAAGGCGCGCAGGACGTCCTCGGTGTCGGTGGTGAAGGAGCCCGTCACGGCGGTGGGGTGCCCGGCGTTGGTGAGCAGCGCCTGCAACGCGGTCACCGCGTCGCCCCGGTCGCCGGCCCGTACGGTGACGACGAGCCGTGGCCAGGTCCTGGGCCCGACCCGGCCGTCGGGGTCCAGGCCGCGGGCGCTCTGGAAACCCTGCACCGCGGTGACGGTCGCCTCGTCGACGGTGCCGGTGACCGCCACGGGGTGGCCGTGGGCGTTGAGCAGGTGTTGCACGGTCCGCGCCTCCCACAGCACGTCTCCGAGCCGGACCACCGGCCACGACGGGCCCGCGGAGGGCGGCGCGGCAGGTGCGGACGCGGGGGAGGGGGCGGTGGAGGAGAGCGGGGACGGCCCGGCCGGGAGGGGGCGTAACCAGGCGCCGGCCCCCACGGCCGCCGCCAGCAGTGCCAGATGGCCGAGCACCCGCACCCAGAGGGGAACCCGCACCCGGCGGTGCGCGCGGACGGCCTCCTCCCGGGCGCCGGCCCCGCCGGGCCCCGGCTCGTCGGCGGCCCCGCGCGCCCGGGGCACGCGCCGCGCGGCGTGGACGGCCTCGGCCAGGGCCAGGGCCTCCTCCAGGCGGACGGGATCCGCCCGCAGCTCGGCGTGGAGCACCCGTACGACCCGGGGCGGCGCCGCCATGGGCCGCCGGGGATTGAGGTAGCGGGACATCGTCGCCTGGTCGACCCCCGCCCGCCGCGCCAGCGCCTTCTGGGTGGGGCGCACTCCGGGGTACGCCTCCCACCACTGCCGCAGCAGGGAGGTCAGCTCGGCGGCCGGGTCCGGGTCCGGGTGCAGTGCGCCCCTCGCTTCCCGCTGGTCACGGTCCATGGAGCATCCCCCGGCATGGTGCATTGCAGCTGGTCACAGACGTGCATGCATGCGTGCATGTACGCATGGTCACGACCTGACCCCAGATGGTAGCGGCACCCGCGGTGCGCCGGGCACGGTGGAACGGCGGAAGACGGCGCCGCGTCCGGCGTCCCCCGCACCCCAACCCCACCCCCGTGCCCGCCGCGTCCCTGCGGGCGGGCCGGACACACCGAGAGGACACGAACCCGTGACCACACTGCCCCGCCGCGCCACCGTCGCCGCCCTCGCCGCCGCGGTGCCCCTGCTGATCGCCTCCGGCACCGCCCAGGGCGCCCCGGCCACGTACACCCACGAGGCCGCGGCCAGGGAGTTCCGCGCGGCCGGCGTCTCCTGGACGTCCAGCAAGAACTGCTCGGACCGCAGGGACAGCGGGTGCACCTCCTTCACCGGCATCAACCGTGCGACCGTCTCGGGTGCCATCGCCTTCAAGCGGACCAGCCGCTGCCCGGTGATCATCACCGGCGGCACGGAGGCGGGCCACAGCCCCCGGGGGCAGCACACCCACGGCAACGGCTACAAGGTCGACATGTCCCTCGCCAAGAAGCACGAGAACGACGCGTCGTGCCTGGACGTCTACATCACCCGCCACTACGCGAAGGCCGGCACGCGCGGCGACGGCGCGGCGCTGTACAAGTCGCCGGCCGGCAACGTCTACGCCCGCGAGCGCAGCCACTGGGACGTCACGTACCTCAACGGCAGGGCCTGACCCGGACCCGGGACGCCGGCCCCGCCCCCGCCCCGGGACCGGGCCGGCCGCCCCCCCCCCGCATCCCGGCGTACCGCGCTCCCCAGCCGCGCCTCCGGGCCGAGGGCGGGGCCGGTCACTAGCCTGGGCCCATGACTCCCGAGTCCCACCCCGCCCCGGACCGGTACACCGTCGTGCTCCGTCCGGGCCCGCCCGGCGTCCAGGACGCCAAGGGCCACGACGCGGTCCTGCGCACCGCCCGGGTCGTGGCCACCGGCGACACCGGTGTCTCCGGCTACCCGTGCTACGAGGGGGAGGGGGTCCAGGCCGAGATCGACCCCGAGAGCCGGGCCGTCGAGGCCGTCACGGTGGACGGCGAGGAGCTCCCGTACGGCTGGATCGCCCAGCTGACCGACGACGACCCCGGCCGCCGGCGACGCTGACCCGGAACGGAACCGCCGTGCGGGTGCGCCGTCGTCGGGTCGAGGGCACCGGGTCGAGGGCACCGGGTCGAGGGCGCCGGGTCGAGGGCGCCGGGTCGAGCGAGGAGAACCAGTGACTGCCTGGCATTGGCTGTTCGGGGACCAGCTCGGTCCCCACTTCCTCGCCCCCGGCGAGCGCGGACCCGCGCCGGACGCGCCCGTCGTGATGGTCGAGGCCCGTTCGGTCTTCCGCCGGCGCCGGTTCCACCGGGCCAAGGCCCACCTGGTGCTCTCCGCCATGCGGCACCGCGCCGCCGAACTCGGCGACCGCGTCCGCTACGTGCGCGCCGAGACCTACGCGGAGGGCCTGCGCGAGGTCGTCGGTGAGGCTCCGGTCACCGTCCACCACCCGACCTCCCGGGCCGCGTACGGCCTGGTCGGCTCGATGCCGGCCGTGCGCGTGCTGCCCGCGCGCGGGTTCCTGGTGCCGCAGGCGGCCTTCCGTTCCTGGGCCGGTGGGCGCGAGCGGCTCAGGCACGAGGACTTCTACCGCTGGACGCGCCGCGAACTCGGCCTCCTCATGGACGGCGACGAGCCGGCCGGCGGCCGGTGGAACCACGACCGGGACAATCGCGAGCCACCGCCGAAGGGCCCGCGCACCCTCGGCGTCCCCGCACCGTACCGCCCGCGCGAGAGCGACATCGACGAGCAGGTGCGGGCGGACCTCGACCGGTGGGAGCGGGACGAGGGCATCCGCTTCGTCGGCCGCGACGGGCCGCGCGCCTTTCCCGCCTCGCGCCGCGAGGCGCAGGCCGCGCTGCGCCGGTTCGTCGGGCACCGCCTGGCCGGCTTCGGCCCGTACGAGGACGCCGTGCTCGCCGGCGACCCCGTGATGAGCCACAGTCTGCTGTCCTCCTCCCTCAACCTGGGACTGCTCGACCCGGCGGAAGCGGTCGCCGCCGCCGAGGACGCCTGGCGCGCCGGCCGGGTGCCGGTGCACAGCGCGGAGGGATTCGTCCGGCAGGTCGCGGGCTGGCGCGAGTACGTGTGGCACACCTACTGGTACTTCGGCGAGGACTACCGCCACCGCAACGCCCTGCGGCACCGCGCGCCCCTGCCGGAGTGGTTCCTGGAACTCGACGCCGACGCCGTGACCGCGCGCTGCCTCTCCACGGTGCTCGCGCAGGTCCGCGACACGGGATGGACCCACCACATCCCCCGGCTGATGCTCCTGGGCAGCCACGCGCTCCAGCGGGGCTGGGACCCCCGTGCCGTCACCGACTGGTTCCACCGGTGCTTCGTCGACGGCTACGACTGGGTGATGCTCCCCAACGTGATCGGCATGTCCCAGTACGCCGACGGCGGCCTGATGACCACGAAGCCCTACACGAGCGCGGGGGCGTACATCCACCGCATGAGCGACCTGTGCGACGGCTGCGCCTACCGGCCCGCCGACCGCACGGGCGACCGGGCCTGCCCCTACACCACCGGCTACTGGTCCTTCGTGCACCGCCACCGCTCCAGGCTGGCCGTCAACCCGCGCACCGCCCGGGCCGTGCAGGGGCTGGACCGGCTCGGTGACCTCGACGACGTGCTCCGCACCCGCCGCGAGCAGGACGGGACCCCGCCCTGACGCCGCGGGCGGCGGCGGGGCGCGGCAGCGGCGGCCTCCGTCCGGAAGGAGTCCCGCATGTCCCGTGACGACAGCGGCGCCGGCGGCCGGAGCGGGCCGCCGTCCCCGTGGTCGGTGGCGCCCGACGGAGGCCGTCCCCAGGGGCGCGCGTGCTCCCACCTGGCGAGCGTGCCGGAGCAGCCGGCGGAGCCGTCCGGGGTGTGCGCGTCGTGCCGCGCCCGCGGATGGACCTGGATCCGGCTGAGGTGGTGCGCCGCCTGCGGGCACGTCGGATGCTGCGACAGCTCCCGGGGCCGCCACGCCTACGCCCACCACGCGCGGACCGGACACCCCGTGGTCCTGTCGCTGGCCCCCGACGAGTCCTGGGCCTGGTGCTACGTCGACGAGGTCTTCCTCGTGCGGGAGCCGTAGCGCGGCGGGCTTCGCCTCCGAGGGCCGGCGCGGAGTCAGGGTTCCCGGGTGGCTCCGAGGTCGGCGAGCACTTCGCGGGCCGCCCTCGCCCCGGAGGCGAGCGCCCCCTGGAGCGAGCCCGTCGCCCGGTGGTCCCCGCAGACGTAACGGCCCGGGGCGAGGCGGCTGGTCCGGGTGAGCGGCAGCGGCGGGGGCATGGCGGGAAGGGCGTTGCGCACCGTGACCCGGTGCACCGGCTCCCAGGTCCCGGTGTCCGTCCCGTACGCCTCGGCGAGGGCGGAGGCGACGGCCGCCTCCTCCGCGGGGCCCGGTGCGCCGAGTACGGAGGTCGACACCAGGGCCCTGCCGTCACCGGAGAATCCGGGCTGGACCTCGGTGAGGACGCAGGAGTTGAGGAACCTGCGGCGTGCGTCGACGAGCAGGGTGGGTTCGGGCAGGGGGGAGCGTGCGACCGCGTGGTAGAGGGTGGTGACGGTCCGTCCGGGGACCGGCCGGAGGTCCGGCAGGAGGCGGGCCGCGGCGCCCGCTCCGGTGGCGACGACCACGGCCCTGGCCCGCAGTTCCGCGTCGTCGAGGAGGACTCCCCCCGGTGTCAGCCCGGAAACCGGTGACGAGGTGCGCAGCGCGCCCGGGGGCAGGACCGCGGCGAGCTGCGCCGGCACGGCGCCGATGCCGTCCCGCGGCAGGCAGAGCGTGCCGCGCAGCATGCTGCGCCAGACCAGGTGGAAGAAGCGGGCGGAGGTCTCCAGGGAGTCCTCCAGGAAGACGCCCGACAGGAAGGGCCGGAAGAACGTCTCGACGAACTCCTCGGAGAACCCCGCGTCGGCCAGGGCCGTCCGCGTGGTGGCGTCGGGGCGGGCCCGCACCCGGGAGGCCGGCGCGAGCAGGGCACGGGCCGAGAGGACGCCGAGGGCGAGCAGGTCGCGCGGCCCGACCCGGCCGCCGGTGAGGAGGCCGACCCCGTCGCGCGGGCGCCGGGTGGGATCGCCGAGCCGCAGCCGCCCGGCGCCGGTGTGCACCAGCACCCCGGGGGTGAACGGCCGCAGGCGCAGGGCCCGCAGATCGAGGCGGCGCTTGACCTGCGGGTAGCCGGTGTTGAACACCTGGAAGCCGCGGTCGGCGGTGAACCCGGCGACCCGGTCGGTGCGGATGCGGCCGCCCACCGTGTCCTCGGCCTCCAACAGCCGCACGCGCAGGCCGGCCGTGTCGAGGTCCGCGGCGCAGGCCAGTCCGGCGGCTCCCGCTCCGATGACCACGACGTCGTACCGGTCGCCCCGCGCTTCGGCCATGACCGCCTCACACTCCTCGCGCCACTGCTGCGGCCAGGCTACGCGCGGCGGCCGCGGGTCGGGGGAGGGCGCGCGGCCCGGGTCCTGCCGGGCGGAGGCGGCAAGGTCACCCGTTCGAGCTATAGTTACAATCCGTCACCATCGATTACTGTGGGTTATGTAGGTGGTTGGTGCAGTGAGGGGCGTCGTTCCGCGGGGCTCATGCGGGGCCTCACGTCCGAGCCGAGCCGCGCTCCTCCCGTCGAACGCCACCGAAATCCGGAGCCGGCGGCGAACACCGCCCGGGGCTCCACTCCATGGCGACTGCGAGGCAGAAATGGGAATGACGTGATCAGACGAACAGCCTGGCGGGCGGCGCTGGCGCTGAGCTGCGCCGGCGCGCTGCTGGTGCCCGGCGCACCGGCCCTCGCCCAGGGCGGCGAGGGCAAGCTGACGGTCAATGTGTTCAGGGAGTTCGCCGCGGCGGGCACCCTCGACCCTCGGATCCAGACCGCCTTGGCCGGGGCGACCATTCGCGTCACGAGCGAACAGTCCGGGCAGACACAGACCTTCCCGGTCGGCCCCAACGGGACCGTCACCCTCGACTTCACCGCCTGGAGGCGCAGCGGGGGCAAGTACAAGGTCGAGCTGATCGGCTGGCCGAACAAGCACGACCCGGCCACCGGCACCGGATTCCTCCAGCCAGCGTTCGCGGGCACCGGGCTGTCCTCCCACCTCAACTTCGTGGACCTGGAGGACGGCCAGGACGTCACGCTCGACATGGCGGTGTGGAACCCCGACGACTACTGCCAGGACAACCCGACCCTGGCCACCGCCTGCATGCAGGCGGCGACCAAGCCGGGCGAGAAGACGCTGGTCACCTTCCCGTACAACTCCCGCGGTGACACCCAGGGCAGCAACACGAATCCGAGGCCGATCGCCACGGTCCGGAACACCGGTGCCGTCTACGGGCTGGCGTACCGGAAGAAGGACAAGCGGCTCTTCTCCGGGGCCTACGCCAAGCGCCACACCGAGTACGGCCCCGACGGCCAGGGCGCGATCTACGTGACCGACCGGACCACCGGCGCCACCAGCCTGTTCGCGAAGGTGCCGAACGCGGGCACCACCGCGCACAACCAGAGCAACCGGGTGGACGCCCCCTTCGCCAACCGGCCCGGCAAGGAGTCCCTCGGCGACATCGAGATCTCCGGGGACGGCTCGGAGCTGTACGTCGTCAACATGAACGACGGCAACCTCTACACCTACGACGCGACCCGGGCCACGGCCGCCACCTTCAAGCGCGCACCGGTCAAGATCCCGGACTCCGCCTGTTCCCCCGCCGGTGACTGGCGGCCGATGGGGCTGGGGGTGCGCGACGGCGTGGTGTACGTGGGAGGCGTCTGCTCCGCCGAGAGCACGCAGGACGCCACCAGGCTCCGGGCGGTGGTGTGGACGTACGACCCCGTCACGGCCACGTTCGGCGCGGCGCCCGTCGTCGACGAACCGCTGAACTTCCCCCGCGACCCCGCCCAGGACCCCACGCCGGGTGACTGGAAGCCGTGGACGCGGGACAACCTGGCACAGTTCCCCACCGGATTCACGTCCTACCCGCAGCCCATGCTCAGCGACATCGAGGTCGAGCGCGACGGAAGCCTGGTCCTGGGCTTCCGCGACCGGTTCGGCGACCAGTCCGGGCTGGTGATCCCCAACGCCAACCCGGCCGGGGGCATCGAGAGCACCGTCACGGGGGGTGACATCGTCAAGGTCTGCCGCAAGGCGACCGGCACCTACCACTGGGAGGGCAGCGCCGACTGCCCCCGCCCGCAGGGCGGCGGCGAGTGGTTCACCGGCGACACCTACTACACCGGCACCGGCCACCGGGAGACCGCGCAGGGCGCGCTCGCGCTGCCGCTGCAGCAGACCACGATCGCCAGCACCATCCTGGACCCGTACCGCGTCATCAACTCCGGCGGGGTCGGCTGGTTCGACCGGACGTCGGGCCGCCGTGACGCGACGCAGGACGGGTTCGGAGTCGTCTACGACACCGACGGCGGCTTCGGCAAGGCCCACGGCCTGGGCGACCTGGAACTGCTGTGTGACGAACCGCCGGTCCAGATCGGCAACCGCGTCTGGCTCGACGACGGCGGCGGCTCGCAGAACGCCAGGTACGACGAGACCCTCGGGATCAGGGGGGTGACCGTCACCCTCAAGGACTCCACGGGGCGGGTCATCGCGACGAAGAAGACCAACGCCAAGGGCGAGTACTACTTCGACCACCGCGACGGGCTCCAGCCGAACACCGACTACACGGTGGAGTTCGACAAGACCACGGTGGACACCGGCAACCTGCCCCCCTACATCACCTCACCCGCCGACCTGATGTGGACGCCCACGACGGGCCGTGACCCGGCGACCAACTCGGACGCCGAGCCGACCGGCGGCGACAACCAGGCGCCGACGGCGGTGGCGAAGGTGAGGACCGGTCCTCCGGGCTCCGTCAACCACGACCTGGACGCCGGGATGTGGGCGGGCACCTGACAGCCGCCCGCCCCGGCCGGGGACCCGGGCGGCGCCGATACGGCCGCCCGGGCCCCCGGCCCCCGGCCCCCCCGGTACACCCGCGCGCTCAGGAGAACAGGGAAGCACCCAGCGGCAGCGCCTCCGTGTACCCCGGCAACACCAGAAAGGTGCCGGACGCCGTGGCCGTGGCGAAGGACGACAGCTCGTCGCCGTCGTCCAGCCGCTGCTGCGTCGCCACGAACGTGCGCAGTTCGCGCTGGAAACAGATGAACAGCAGCCCGCGGTCCTCCGGCCCGTTGGCGTAGCTGTAGCCGCGCCGCAGCATCAGTCCGCTGCCCGTGCCGTGGGGGTGGGCGCGGCGGGCGTGGGCCATGGCCGGGATCAGGTACCGGCCCCGCGCCGACTTGGCCCCCAGGTCCATCGGCGCGTCCGGGCCTCCGCCGGTCAAGGGCGCCCCGTCCGCCCGGCGTCGCCCGATCGTCCGCTCCTGCTCCGCGAGGTCCTGGGCGAGGAAGCGCCGTACGTCCAGCCGCAGGCGCCGCACCACCGCGACCGTGCCGCCCCGCACCCGGGCCGGGGCCGGCAGCCACACCTCCTGGTCCACCTCCCGCCCGGTGCGCGGTGCGACCATTCCGTCCAGGAACCCCAGCAGGTTGCGCACCGGCACCCGCTCTCCGGCTCCTCCCCGTGGGGTGGGCGGAGCGGGGGGCCGGAAGCCCTGCTGCGACCAGCGCGGTACCGCAGACCGCTCCTGGAGCCAGGACCGGAGGGCGTCATCGGCCAGCGTCACCACGTGCGGGTCCGACGCGCAGACCTGGACCATCAGATCGCCGCCCCGGGCCGACTCGGCCAGCTCTTCTTCCCGCGCGAAGCCCGGCAGTTCACGGGCTCCGTGCAGACCTCCGTCCACGGCGGCCACGACACGGGGGCCGACCCCCACGGTGACGGTCAGATCGCCCCGGGGGAGCCCGCTCAACGCGGCCGCGCCGCCCTGTCCGGTGAGAGCGAGGACCCGGGTGCCCAGCGCGGCGAAGAGCTCCCCGCTCCGGCGCACGCCATCGGCGCCGGACGCGGCGGCCTCCCCGGCTCCGGGCAGGTCGTAGACCGACAGGACCACGTACCGCTGGGGCTGCACCGGCCGGTCGACCCCGGCCTGGCGGCCGCCCCGGGCGGACACGGCCACCGTCCCCGGGACCGAGGACGACGCTCCGTTCCCGGAAGTCCCCACCGGCGACGCCCCGTCGGGGGGAGTCGCCGACCGTCCCCGCGCCGAACCGACCGCGTATCCCGTGACCCCGGCGGTCGCGACGGCCGCCGCACCCCCCATCAGCACCCTGCGCCGCAACGGCCGTTGCCCCGTACCCGATCCACTGCAATGTGCACTGTCAGTAGTCACTCGCGTACTCTAAGCTAACTCCCGCCGTCCTCGCCGATCGGAAGAAAGCGCACATGACGCCGCTCATCGCCCGTCGGGCACCGACCCGTTGGCGCGCCGTGACGCTGGGCGCAGCGCTCGTCGCCGCGCTCCTGTGCGGCGGCTGCACGGGGAACGACACCGCCACCGACGGCCACGCGCCCGCCCGCGCGGCCCGGCCCGCGACCATCCGGGTACCCGGGGAAGCGGCGACGATCAACGCCGCCCTCGACCGGGCCCGCCCCGGCGATCTCGTACTCGTCTCACCCGGCGTCTACCACGAGAGCGTCCGGGTGCGCACCGACCGCGTGGTGCTGCGCGGCACCGACCGCAACCGGGTCGTCATCGACGGCGAGGGCCGGCGCTCCAACGGCATCGTGGTCACGGCGGCCGGCGTCTCCGTGGAGAACCTGACCGTCAGCAACCACCTCCTCAACGGGGTCCTGGTCACCGGTATGAGCGGCGCCGACGGCGGACTCGCCCGCGGCAGCGACGGGTACCAGCACCTGGACCCGGCCCGCTTCCCTCCCCTCGACGGCTTCCGCGTCCGCTACGTCACCGCCCACGCCAACGGCCTCTACGGCATCTACGCGTTCAACGCCCGCAACGGCGTGATCGAGCACGACCACGCCTCGGGCAGCGCCGACTCCGGCCTCTACGTGGGCCAGTGCAAGCCCTGCAACGTACTCGTCCAGGACAACGTCGCCGACCACAACGCCATCGGCTACGAGGGAACCAACGCCAGCGGACCCGTCTGGGTGCTGCGCAACCGGTTCACCCGCAACCGGGTCGGCATGACCATCGACACCGACTACCAGGAGGCCTACGTACCCCAGACCGGCGGAGTCATCGCCGGGAACCTGGTGGCCGACAACAACGCCCCCGACACCCCCGAGCAGGCCGACGGCGGCTTCGGGATCGGGATCGGCATCGCCGGCGGCCAGCACAACACGCTCCGGCGCAACCGCGTCAGCGGCAACTCCCGCGCCGGCATCGTCCTCACCTCCCACGAGGACGTACCTCCCCTGGGCAACCGGCTCGAAGACAACACGCTGTCCGACAACGAGGTCGACATCACCTACCAGGCGTCCACCCGAGCCCCCGGAGAGGGCAACTGCCTGCACGGCAACACCCTGCGGCGCACCCTGCCCGACGACCTGACCCGCACCGCCCCCTGCCCCGGGGGCAACAGCCGCTCCTCCGCCGCGGCGCCCCCCACCCGCACCGCCCCGCCACCCGCCGGAGTCCCCTTCCTCGACGTCACCCCGCCCCCCGCCCAGCCGCAACTCCCCGGTGCCGGCGACGCGCCCGCCGAACCCGCGCTCCACCTGCCCGGTGACGTCCACGCCGACCGCGTACCCCTGCCCGCACCGGACCTGCTCGCCCCGCGTCCCCGCCGGAGCAGGACCGCACGATGACACCGCCACCCCGCCGCACCCTGCCGCGCCCCTGCGCCTACGGCATCACCCTGGCCCTCCTGACCGTCCTCGGCGTCTCCGCCTGCACCCGGGAGGAGCCGCGCCCCGCGCCCTCCGCGGCCGCCCCACCCGCCCTGACCACCCCACAGGCCGAACTGCTCGCCCTCACCCGGTTCACCAACTACCGGCGCGGAACGGCCCGGGTCAGCGCCGACATCCCCGTCCAAGGGAAGTCCGCCCGGCTCACCGGCCGCCTCGACTGGCGTCACGGGACGGGCCTGGCCCTCCTCCAGATCGACGGCGGCCCCCGCGACCAGGGCCGCCACCTCCTCAGCTGGAACCGCACGACCGTCTCCATGCGGCGCGACTGGACCGGCTCCCTCCCCGCCCGCGCACCCCGGGACGGCTGGACCGAGCACCCGCTCACGGCCCGGACGTCCACCGTCGACACCACGCTCCTCCTCCTGCTCGACCTGGCCGCGAACCGCCCCGACAACGCCCAGCTGCTGCTCCGCAGCGGCGCCCGCCGGCTCGGCTCCGAGCAGGTGGACGGCGTCCCCGTCACGGTTTTCGCCGGCCCGTCCGCCACCCCGTCCCAGGACGCCACCCGGGAATCGTCCCGGACCGTCCCGGGCCGCACCCGCTACTGGATCGACGCCGACGGCCACCTCCGCCGCTTCTCGGCCCACCTCGGCGGCGGCACCGACTGGCTGGTGGCGACCCTGTCCGCCTGACGCCCGCCCCACCCCCCCGGATGTCCCGTTCCACCGTCCGGAACGTGGATATGCCTGTGGGTCCCCTGGATCGAACCCGTAGGCTGGCCCGTGCAGCTGGTTCGCCCCGTCAGCCAGGCGGGACGCGTCGTAAGAGGGAACCCGGTGGGAATCCGGGACTGCCCCGCAGCGGTGAGCGGGAACGACCGCCGTCATACGCACTGGGACCGCCAGGTCCTGGGAAGCGACGGCCAGTAGGTGCCCGCCGGGAGACCGGCAGGCGTGCCCGCGAGTCCGAAGACCTGCCCGTTGCCCGTGCCCGGCCCCATGCCGTGCACGGACATCCCGGTGACCTCGTGGGCGGGTCGGCGTATACGGCGAGACGGTCGGCCACGCGTGCCGCGTGGGGTCGGGACCGTCCGTTTCCGGTACTCCTTCGCACCTTCGGGTCCCATCGGGATCTCAGGGATCCATCGCGCGAAGGAGATCTCCGTGACCACCGAGTCCGCAGCCGCGGCAGCAGGCGCCACCGTCCACGGCTACCCCCGCCAGGGCGGCAACCGGGAACTGAAGAAGGCGATCGAGGGCTACTGGAAGGGCCGCGTCAGCGCCGACGCCCTCCGCGTCACCGCCGCCGGACTGCGCCGCACCGCCTGGCAGCAGCTCGCCGCCGCCGGCCTCACCGAAGTGCCCACCGGGGACTTCTCGTACTACGACCACGTGCTGGACACCACCGTCATGGTCGGCGCGATCCCCGCCCGCCACCGGGCCGCCGTCACCGACGACGCCCTGGCCGGCTACTTCGCCATGGCACGCGGCACCCAGGACGCGCCGCCGCTGGAGATGACCAAGTGGTTCGACACCAACTACCACCACCTCGTCCCCGAGCTGGGTCCGGACACGGTCTTCAGCGCCGATCCGGCCAAGCAGGTCGCCGAGCTCGGTGAGGCCCTCGCCCTCGGCCACACCGCCCGCCCCGTCCTGGTCGGACCGGTCACCTACCTGCTGCTGGCCAAGCCGGCACCGGGTGTGGCGGCGGACTTCGAGCCGCTGACCCTCCTGGACCGGCTGCTGCCGGTGTACGCGGAGGTCCTCGCGGCCCTGCGCGCCGCCGGGGCCGAGTGGGTGCAGCTGGACGAGCCGGCGCTGGTGCAGGACCGCACCCCGGCGGAGCTGAACGTGGCCGCCCGCGCCTATCGGGACCTCGGCGCCCTCACCGAGCGGCCCAGGCTGCTGGTCGCCTCGTACTTCGACCGGTTGGGCGAGGCGCTGCCCGTCCTGGCGAAGGCGCCCGTCGAGGGCCTGGCCCTCGACTTCACCGGCCCGGCCGCCCGCAACCTCGACGACCTCGCGGCCGTCGGCGGACTGCCCGGAAAGCGCCTGGTCGCCGGGGTCGTGGACGGCCGCAACATCTGGGTCAACGATCTGCAGAGGTCGCTGGCCACCCTCGGCACCCTGCTGGGCCTGGCCGACCGGGTGGACGTGGCCGCCTCCTGCTCCCTGCTGCACGTCCCGCTCGACGCGGCGGCGGAGCGGGACGTCGACCCGCAGATCCTGCGCTGGCTGGCCTTCGCCCGGCAGAAGACCGCCGAGATCGCCACCCTGGCCAAGGGCCTGGGGTCCGGCACCGCCGCGGTGGCCGGGGAACTCTCCGCGAACCGGGCCGCCCTCGTCTCCCGTGCGGCGTCCCCCCTGACCCACGACCCCGCCGTCCGCGCCCGCACCGCGGCCGTCACCGCCGCCGACGCCCGCCGCCCCCAGCCGTACGCCGAGCGCACCGCCGCCCAGCGGGCCCACCTGGGCCTGCCGTTGCTGCCGACCACCACGATCGGGTCCTTCCCGCAGACCGACGAACTGCGCGCGGCCCGCGCGGACCTGAGGGCCGGACGGATCGACACGGCCGGATACGAGGCGCGCATCAGGGGTGAGATCGAGGAAGTGGTCGCCTTCCAGGAGAAGGCCGGTCTCGACGTCCTGGTGCACGGCGAGCCCGAACGCAACGACATGGTGCAGTACTTCGCCGAGCAGCTCACCGGCTACCTGGCCACCCGGCACGGCTGGGTGCAGTCCTACGGCACGCGCTACGTCCGCCCGCCCGTGCTGGCCGGGGACGTCTCGCGGCCCGGGCCGATGACCGTCCGCTGGACCTCGTACGCCCAGTCCCTGACGGCCCGGCCGGTCAAGGGCATGCTCACCGGGCCGGTCACCATGCTCGCCTGGTCCTTCGTACGCGACGACCAGCCGCTCGGCGACACCGCCCGCCAGGTCGCCCTCGCCCTGCGGGACGAGGTCGCCGACCTCGAGGCGGCCGGGACCGCGGTGATCCAGGTGGACGAGCCCGCCCTCCGCGAAACACTGCCGCTGCGGTCCGCCGACCGCGCCGGCTACCTGGCCTGGGCCACGGAGGCCTTCCGCCTCACGACCTCCGGTGTCCGGCCGGACACCCAGATCCACACCCACATGTGCTACGCCGAGTTCGGCGACGTCGTGGGGGCGATCGACGACCTCGACGCCGACGTGATCAGCCTGGAGGCGGCCCGCTCCCACATGCAGGTCGCCCGCGAACTCGCCGCCCACGGCTACCCCCGCGAGGCGGGTCCCGGCGTCTGGGACATCCACTCCCCGCGCGTCCCCGCCGCCGCGGAGGCGGCCGGTCTGCTGCGCAGGGGGCTGGAGGCGATCCCGGCCGAGCGGCTGTGGGTCAACCCCGACTGCGGCCTGAAGACCCGCGGCTGGGCCGAGACCCGTGCCTCCGTGGAGAACCTGGTGGCCGCCGCCCGCGAGGTCCGCGCCACCCTCACCGGCGACCACGCCTGACCTCCGTGCACCGAGCCCTGCCGCCCCGGACGTCCGGGGCGGCAGGGCTCCGGCGCGGGGCGCGTGTGCGCCGACCGGGCCGGGTCCTCAGCCCCGGTCCCGGGACACGGGGTAGGGGACGAAGGTGCTGCTGTTCTCGTCCACGGTCAGGGCGCGGCCCAGGGGCGGGACGGCGCGCTGGGGGCAGTCGAGGCGTTCGCAGAGCCGGCAGCCCATGCCGATGGGGGTGGCGGCGGAGGCGTTGTCCAGGTCGAGGCCGTCGGAGTAGACGAGCCGGGGCGCGTGGCGGATCTCGCAGCCCAGGCCGATGGCGAAGGTCTTGCCGGGTTCGCCCCAGCCGCCGCGGTGGCGGGTGACGGCCCGGGCGGTCCACAGGTACCGCTGTCCGTCGGGCATGGCGGCGACCTGGACGTGGATCCGGCTGGGCGCGGCGAAGGCCTCGTACACGTTCCACAGCGGGCAGGTGCCGCCGGCACGGGAGAAGTGGAATCCGGTCGCGGACTGCCGTTTGGACAGGTTCCCGGCCCGGTCGACCCGGACGAAGGAGAACGGGACCCCGCGCAGCCTGGGCCGTTGCAGGGTGCTGAGGCGGTGGCAGACGGTCTCGTAGCCGAGGCCGAAGTGGTCGGTGAGGCGTTCGATGTCGTAGCGGAACTCCTCGGCCGCCGTGTGGAAGGCGTCGTACGGGAGGACCAGCGCGGCGGCGAAGTAGTTGGCGATGCCGATCCGGGCCAGACCGTGGGCGGGGGAGCCCGGCGCGAAGTCCTCGCCGGCGAGCCGGTCCAGCTCCTCGTCGTACTCGAGCAGGGCCAGCTGGGTGGCCATGCGGAACGCCTGCTGGCCGGGGCGGAGCCGGCTGGACAGGTGCAGGACGCGCGTCGCGCCGTCGAAGTGGTGGAGGCGGTCCGTGCCGGATGCGAGGCGGATCCCGTGGCGCTCGGCCAGGCGCTGCGCGAGCACGCGGACGACCTCTCCGGGGCGGATCCCGATCTGCCGGGCCAGGCCCTCGGCGGCCAGGTCACTGTCGTGGAGGTAGTTCTGGCGGCGGTAGAAGAACTCGCGGATCTCCTCGTGCGGTGAGCGCGGTGCGGCCGGTGCGCCGGCCCGGCCGTCCGCGGTGTCCGCCAGTCGTTCGGCCAGGAGCTGGCCGCGCCGGCCGAGGTCCAGCAGGACGGAGGCCACCGCGGGCATCCGGGTGGCGAGTTCGGCGAGGTCGGAAGGGGAGACGCGGGCCTCGGCGAGCTCGCCCGCCAGGGCCTCGCGCAGGTCCGCGACGAGACGGCTGGTGTCGCGCTCCGAGAAGAAGCCGGGGTCCACGCCGAACGCCTCGGTGAGCCGCAGCAGGACGGGCACGGTCAGCGGCCGGGAGTCGTGCTCCATCTGGTTCAGGTAGCTGGGGGAGATGGCCAGGACGCGGGCCAGCTCGGCCTGGCTCATCCGGCGCTCCTCACGCAGCCGCCGCAGCCGCGCACCCGCGTACGTCTTGCCCACCCGGTCTCCTTCGTCCTCAGCCGCCGGCGCTCCAGCGTACGCACGATTCCGTAGCCGTCCATCTTCGCAACCTTGGCAGATCCGCCGCGGAAGATGCGCAGAACTTGGCATGTGTACCTCATTGATGGCACTGCGTGCCGCTGTCAGAGTCTGTCGTGCGGCCCGCCGGACCCCGGCGGTCCGGGCGGACACACTGGGCCCGATTCATGCTCTGACGTCGGATGTCCCGGCAGTTCGAGCTGCCCGGCCTGCAGCATTGCTCAGCTCCTCTCCAGGCGGGGCCGGCGGCCGCAACCCACATTCTCGGCACACAGTGCCCATATCTCGCCGCACAGGGCGGGACGTTGGCAGACCATGCGATCCAGGGAGACGGTGAAGGACATGGCAGACACCCGCACGACGAAGGCGGCGGCCGAGCGGCTCAGGCAGCGGTGGGCCGAGGACCCGCGGTGGGCGGGCATCGAGCGCACCTACACCGCCGAGGACGTGGTCCGGCTCTCCGGAAGCGTCCGCGAGGAGCACACCCTCGCCCGGCGCGGCGCCGAACGCCTGTGGCGCCGGCTCCACGACCTCGACTACGTCCACGCCCTGGGCGCCCTGACCGGCGGACAGGCCGTCCAGCAGGTCCGCGCCGGCCTCCAGGCGATCTACCTGTCCGGCTGGCAGGTGGCCGCCGACGCCAACCAGGCCGGCCACACCTACCCCGACCAGTCCCTCTACCCGGTCAACTCCGTGCCGCAGGTGGTCCGCCGGATCAACAACGCGCTGCTGCGCGCCGACCAGATCGCCACGGCAGAGGGCGCCGGCGATCCCACGGACTGGCTGGCCCCGATCGTCGCCGACGCCGAGGCCGGCTTCGGCGGCCCGCTCAACGCCTTCGAGCTGACCAAGGCGATGATCGCCGCCGGTGCGGCGGGCGTCCACTACGAGGACCAGCTCGCCTCCGAGAAGAAGTGCGGCCACCTCGGCGGCAAGGTCCTCGTCCCCACCTCCCAGCACATCCGCACCCTCAACGCCGCCCGCCTCGCGGCCGACATCGCCGACACCCCCACCCTGATCATCGCCCGCACCGACGCACTCGCCGCGAACCTGCTGACCAGCGACGTCGACGAGCGCGACGCGCGGTTCTGCACCGGCGAACGGACCGCGGAGGGCTTCTACCGCGTCCAGAACGGCATGGCTCCCGTCATCGCCCGCGGCCTCGCCTACGCCCCGTACGCCGACCTGATCTGGGTCGAGACCGGCACCCCCGACCTCGCGCAGGCCCGCGAGTTCGCCGAGGCGATCCACGCGCGGTACCCGGAGCAGATGCTGGCCTACAACTGCTCGCCGTCCTTCAACTGGAAGGCCGCCCTGGACGACGACCGGATCGCCAAGTTCCAGCGCGAACTCGGCGCCATGGGCTACAGGTTCCAGTTCATCACCCTGGCCGGGTTCCACTCCCTCAACCACGGCATGTTCGACCTGGCCCGCGGCTACGCCGAACACGGCATGACCGCCTACGTCGACCTCCAGGAACGCGAGTTCGCCGCCCAGCGGCACGGCTTCACCGCCGTCAGGCACCAGCGCGAGGTCGGCACCGGCTACTTCGACCTCGTCTCCACCGCCGTCAACCCCGCCTCCTCCACCACCGCCCTCACCGGCTCCACGGAAGAGGAGCAGTTCCACTGAGGCGCCCCGCCCCCGCCGGCCGCCCCCCGGCCGGAGCTCCGCGTCGCAGGGAGCCGGACGGCCCTGTCCGTCCGGCTCCCGTCCACCCCTCAGGAGACGGCATGACCACCACCGCCACCACGCACCGGGTCCGGGTCCTCGCGGCACCGGGCGCCCGCCACGGCGAGATCCTCACGGCACGGGCACTCGCCTTCGTCGGCCGCCTGGCCGAGGCGTTCGGCGAGCGCCGCCGGCTGCTGCTCAAGGAGCGCCGCCGCCAGGCGATCCGGCTCGCCACCGGATCTCCCCCGGACTTCCCGATCGCGACCTCCGCCGTCCGTGCCGACCCCACGTGGCGCGTGGCCCCACCCGCCCCGGGCCTGGAGGACCGGCGGGTGGAGATCACCGGCCCGCCAGAGCGGTGCACGGCGGTCAACGCCCTCAACTCCGGTGCCGGGGTCCGGACGGCCGACTTCGCAGACGCCACCGCCCCCACGTGGAACAACATCGTCGGCGGCCAGCCGACCCTCCTCGACGCCACCCGGCGCCGGATCGACTTCACCACGCCCGAGGGCGAGGAGTACCGCCTCGGCGAGCAGCTGCCCACCGTCGTGGTCCGGCCCCGGGGCTGGCACCTCCTGGAAGAGCACCTGGAGTTCGACGGCCGCCCCGTACCCGCCTCGCTCGTGGACTTCGGGCTGTACTTCTTCCACTGCGCGCAACGGCAGATCGACGCCGGGCGCGGCCCGTACTTCTACCTGCCCAAGCAGGACACGGAGCGCGAGGCCGAGGACGGGTTCGACGGCTCCTTGGTCGCCCACCCGGGCCTGGTCCCCGTCTGCCGGGACGTCTTCGACGGCGTCCTGGCCGGGCGCCCGCACCAGCTGGACCGTACGCGGGAGGACGTGCAGGTCGGGGCCGCGGACCTGCTCTCCGTACGGCGGACCGGCGGCCCGCCCACCGAACAGGGCGTACGCACCGACATCGCCGTCGCGCTGCGGTACTTCGACGCCTGGCTGCACGGCCGGGGCGCCGTGGCCCTGGGCGGGCTCATGGAGGACGCCGCCACCGCGGAGATCGCCCGCGTGCAGATCTGGCAGTGGCTGCGCCACCGGGCCCTCGACCGCGACACGGTGACCCGGATCCTCGACGAGGAGCTCGCCGCGCTCGGCGCCCAGCACCCCTGGGCCGCCGTCGACGAGGTGCGGGAGCTGTTCGAGCGCACCGCCCTGGCCGGTGAACTCCCGCTCTTCTTCACCCCCGACGCCTACACCCGCCACCTCGTGCGCATTCCGGAGGCACACTCATGAGCACTCCCCTCCGCAGGGTCGGGATCGTCGGCGGCGGGCAGATGGGCGCCGGCATCGCCGAGGTCTGCGCCCGCGCCGGACTCGACACCGTCGTGTGCGAAGCCGACGGCACCGCCGCCCGGGCGTCCCGCGAACGGGTCGCCGTCTCCCTGGAGCGCGCCGTCCAGCGGGGCAAGCTGGACCGGATCCCGGCCGAGGACGCGCTGACCCGCCTCGTCTTCACCGGCAGCCTCGACGACCTCGCCGACCGGCAGCTCGTCATCGAGGCGGTGACCGAGAACGCGGACGTCAAGACCGAGACCTTCGCGGCCCTGGACAAGATCGTCGAGGACCCCGGGGCGATCCTCGCGACGAACACCTCCTCGCTGCCCGTCATGCGCCTGGGCATGGCCACCGGGCGGGCCGACCGGGTCGTGGGCCTCCACTTCTTCAACCCGGTGCCCGTGCTGCCGCTGGTCGAGGTCGTCTCCTCGCTGCACACCTCCCGGGAGACCGTGGAGACGGTGGAGGCCTTCGCCCGCGCGTCCCTGGGCAAGACGACGATCCGGTCGAAGGACCGGGCCGGATTCGTCGTCAACGCCCTCCTCGTCCCCTACCTGCTGTCGGCGGTCCGCATGGCCGAGTCCGGCTTCGCGACCCCGGCCGACATCGACGCGGGCATGGAACTCGGCTGCGCCCATCCCATGGGACCGCTGGAGCTCGCCGACCTCATCGGCCTCGACACCGTCGCCGCGATCGCGGAGTCCCTCTACGACGAGTTCAGGGAACCCCTCTACGCGCCGCCCCCGCTGCTGATGCGGATGGTGCAGGCGGGGCTGCTGGGCCGCAAGGCGGGCCGGGGGTTCCACCCGTACGACCGGGACCGCTGAGGGAACCGGCGCCGGTTCAGGCGGCTTCGCCCACCAGCTCCTCCAGCACGTCCTCCATGGTGACGAAGCCGACGACCGTGCCCCGGGCGTCCGTGACGGCGGCGAGGTGGGTGCCGGCGCCGCGCATGGCGGTCATGGTGTCGTCCAGCGGGGTGCGCAGCCCCACCGTGGTGACCGTGTGGAGCGCTTCGGAGGGGAAGGCCGCGGCCCGGTCGGCCGCGGCCAGGGCGTCCTTGATGTGCAGGAAGCCCAGGATCGCGCCTGCCGGACCGGTGACCACCAGACGGGAGAAGCCGTGTGCGGCGGCGGTCCGCTCGAGGCCGCGCGGGGTGACGTCCTGGTCCACGGTGACGAATCCGGCGCGCGGGATCATGATCTCGCCGACGGTGCGGGTGCCGAGTTCCAGGGCGTCGCGCAGGCGTTCGCCGCCCTCGGGGCCGAGGAGCCCGGCCTCCTGGGAGTCCGTGACCAGGCGGGCGAGTCCGTCGTGGGTGAAGACGGCGGAGACCTCGTCCTTCGGTTCCACCCCCAGCAGCCGCAGCAGGGCGTTGGCGAATGCGTTGATGCCGAGGACGACCGGGCGCAGCGCCCGGGTGAGGGCGACCAGCGGCGGGCCGAGGAACAGCGCGGCCGGCGCCGGGGCGGCGAGCGCGATGTTCTTCGGGACCATCTCGCCGATCAGCATGTGCAGGTACGTCGCCAGGGTCAGCGCGATCACGAAGGCGATCGGGTGGATCAGCCCCGTGGGTACGCCGATCGCCTCGAACGGCGGCTCCAGCAGGTGCGCGACGGCCGGTTCGGCGACGGCGCCGAGGACCAGCGAGGAGACCGTGATGCCGAGCTGGGCGGTGGCCATCATCGCCGAGAGGTGCTCCAGGGCCCAGATCGTCGTCTTCGCGCGCCGGTTGCCCCTGAGGGCCTCCGGCTCGATCTGGCTGCGGCGTACGGAGATGAGCGCGAACTCGGCGCCGACGAAGAAGGCGTTGGTGACCAGCGTCAGGGCACCGATCAGCAGCTGGATCGCGGTCACCGGTTCTCCTCCTCGGTCCGGGCGGTGCCGACGGCGTCGGCGGTCTCGGCGGCGGTGGGCGCGGGCGCGGTGATCCGCACCCGGTCGGCGCGGTGGTGCTCGGTCCGCAGGACCGCGAGCCGCCAGCCCTCGACCTCGACGCGGTCGTCCTCCACGGGTATGCGCTCCAGGCGGGTGGCGACGAGGCCGGCCAGGGTCTCGTACGGGCCTTCGGGGACGGGGAAGCCGATCTCCTCGAGCCGGTCCGTGCGGACGCTGCCGTCGGCCTCCCAGACCCCGCGTCCGTCCGCCGACGGCCCGCAGGCGGCCAGATCGGGGACCTCGCTCGGGTCGTGTTCGTCGCGGACCTCGCCCACGACCTCCTCGACGATGTCCTCCACGGTCGCGACGCCGGCGGTGCCGCCGTACTCGTCGATGACGACGGCCATGGTGCGCGCCTCGCGCAGCCGGCGCAGCAGGGTGTCGACGGCGAGGGAGTGCGGGACCAGCAGCGGGGGAGTCATGAGCCCGGTGACGGGGGTCAGGCCCCGCTCGTCCTCGTCGAGGGCCAGGACGTCGCGGACGTGCAGGGTGCCGATGACCTCGTCCAGCGTGTCCCGGTACACGGGGAAGCGGGACAGCCCGGTGGCCAGCGTCAGGTTCGCGGCGTCGGCGGCGGTGGCGTGCGCCTCCAGGGCCCGGACGTCCACGCGCGGGGTCATGACGCTCTCGGCGGTCAGCTCGCCCAGCCGGAGCGTACGGACGAACAGCTCGGCCGCATCGGCTTCGAGGGCGCCCTCCCTGGCCGAGTGCCGCGCCAGCGCGACCAGTTCCTCCGCCGTACGGGCGGAGGCCAGCTCCTCGGCCGGTTCCAGGCCGAAGCGGCGCACCAGGCGGTTGGCCGTGTCGTTCAGGTGCCGGATGAGCGGTGCGAAAGCGGCCGTGAAGGCGCGCTGCGGGCCGGCGACGGCCTTGGCGACGGCCAGCGGCCGGGAGATCGCCCAGTTCTTCGGGACCAGTTCGCCGACCACCATGAGCACGATGGTCGACAGCGCCACGCCGAGGAGCGTCGCGGTGGCCGGCACCGCGCCGGAGGGCAGGCCGGCGGATTCCAGGGGGCCGCGCAGGAGCGCGGACGCGGACGGCTCCGCGAGCATGCCGATGACCAGGGAGGTCACCGTGATGCCGAGCTGCGCCCCGGACAGCTGGAAGGTGAGCCGCTTGGCGGCCTCGAGGGCGCTCTCGGCGCCCCGCTCACCGGCTTCGACCGCTCGGTCGAGCTCGCTGCGTTCGACCGTGGTCAGGGAGAACTCGGCGGCCACGAACACGGCACAGGCCAGCGTCAGCGCGAACGCGACGAGCAGCAGAAGGATCTCGGTCACCGCGCCACCCCCGCTGCCGGCTCGTGGATCTTCGGGCAGGACGTGGCACGGCGGGGACTGGGAGGTTCACCCATTGCGGGTCTGCTGCTCCGTTCGCTCTCGGCGGGCCGACGGCCCGGTCTGTTGTCCGGTCGCCGACAGTATCCGGGACCTTTGGGTAAAGGACAAGTAAAGTGACGAGGGGGTGCCGCTCGCCGCGGGCCGCCGCGTGGGCGGCGGTTTGCGACGGACCTGCCGCTCATGTGCTTCTACAGCCGTGTAGATTTAACCATTGTTGATCTTCGCCGGGTCCAGACCCGCCCGTGCGAACCACGACTGAAGGAGTGAGCGCCGCCATGGTGTTCAGGCGACTGCTCGGCTCGATCGGCGCCGGCGGCCCCGTCGTCGACACGGTCCTCGATCCCGTGGGCGCCGTGCCCGGCGGCAGCCTGTCGGGCGAGGTCCGGCTCACCGGCGGCCGGGCCGACTTCGAGATCGAGCACATCACGCTCGAACTCGTCGCCCGCGTCGAGGACGAGACCGGCCGGGGCGAGCGCGACGGCGCCGTCGTCTTCGAGCGCTTCACCGTGGGCGGCGGCTTCCGCCTCCACGAGGGCGAGCGGCGCAGTGTGCCGTTCGCGGTCACCCTCCCCTGGGAGACCCCGGTCACCGAGCTGCACGGCCGGCCGCTCGGCGTCGTCCTCGGCGTACGGACGGAACTCGGCGTGGCCGGTGCCAAGGACAAGGGCGACCTCGACGCGCTCGCCGTCCGCCCCCTCCCCGTCCAGGAGGCGGTGCTGGAGGCGCTGGGGCAGCTCGGGTTCGGCTTCAAGCCCGGCGACCTGGAGTACGGGCGCATCGGCGGCCCCGGCCGGCAGCTGTCCTTCTACCAGGAGATCGAGCTCAGCCCGGCCCCGCAGTACGCCCACCGGGTCCGCGAGATCGAGGTCACCTTCCTCGCGCACCCGGCCGGGACGGACGTGGTCCTGGAGGCCGACGGGCGCGGTGGCCTCTTCTCCGGGTCGCGCGACGCCCTCGCCCGCCACACCGTCCGCCACGACCAGGTCGCCCACACGGACTGGAACGCCGAGGTCGACGCCTGGATCCGTGCCGTGGTCGAGTCCCACACGGCCCGGTCGGCGTCCTGCGGCTCGTACGCGCACGGCGGCCACGACCCGCACAAGGGCGACCACGGCCACGGCGGCCACCACCGCCCGGGCCCCGGCACGGGTACGGCGGTCGCGGCGGGCGCCGCGGGCCTCGCCGTCGGTGTGGTCGGCGGCATGGTCGCCGCCGAAGCCGTCGACGAGATCGGCGAATTCTTCGAAGGCGACGAGGACGACTCCTGACGGCCCGGCGCACCGGCGTCGGCGGTACCGGGCCCGATCAGGTCAGTTCTCGGCCAGCACGATGACGTGGTCGGCCTCGTCCAGCACGAGCGGTTCGGACCTGGAGGGGTTGAGGCGGACGCCGTAGCGCGGGGCCCGGTCGCCGTGGCCGGCGGTGCGGTAGCCGATGGCGGTCTCGCCCCGCCGGCGGGCGGCTTCGACGACGGTGGCGAAGTTCGCCTCGGTGCCCGCGCGCAGGTAGTCACCGGCGGGCTTGAGGTAGATCTCGGAGCCCGCGGGGTCGAACAGGTCCGCCAGGACCTCGTACAGGGCTCCGTTCTCGGCGAGTTGGGTCAGCAGGAGGCAGATCAGCTTGGTGCTGACGATGAAGTCGTCGGCCTTGGTGACCTGGGCCACCTCCCGGTTGGCGTCGTCGTTCATCTCCGTGACGATCGAGTACGGGTCGCCCAGTCCCACTTCGATGTCGCGCAGGTGGAGCAGGGTGACCAGGGTCCGGTCGTCGGCGAGATCGGGGTCGACGCTCTCGTCCGAGAGGACGATGATGTGCTGGTAGCCGCCGAGGTCCAGGGACTCCAGGGACCGCCGGCTGGTCGGCTCGCAGACCTTGTGGCCCACGGTGAGGTTGACGCGTTCGGCCTCCAGGGCCTCGTCCGGGCGGCGGGGTGCGGCGACGTCGATGACCGAGCCGTCCCTGACCAGCTGGTCGAGCAGGTTGATGATCTTGGGTGCGCGGGAGTTCCACCCGATCATCAGGGTGCGGTCCGGTACGGCCGCCCTGCCGGGCGTGGAGACCACGGCCGAGGAGAGGACTTCGGGCCGGTCGTCGGTCAGCCTGATGAGCAGGTCGTCCTCGGCGATCACGATCATGCTGTCCTCGGCGCCGATCACGGTGTCCATGGCGGGATTGACCCGGGTGCCGCCGTCGCCCCGGTGGATCCCGATGGGGACGCCGAGTTCGTAACGGCTGAGCGCCTCACCGTACGTCGTCCCGGCCAGGGCGGGTTCGCGGCGCATGTAGATCTCGTTGCCGAAGAAGCTGAGCAGTTCGTCGCAGACGGTGGACAGGCCGGTCTGCCGGTGGGACTGCACGACGAGCCGCACCGCGAAGTCGTCGGCGTCGATGACCAGGGCGCCGCTGCCCGCCGCCAGGCGGGCCACGGCCAGGTTGTCCGAGTCCTGGACGGCGGCCACGACATGGGGCCGGGTGCTGTTCCAGCTGCGGTTGTTGAGCAGGAGCAGCGTCTTGATGACGTTGGTGTCGCGGTCGTCACCCGTGGGCGGCAACACCATGATCGACTTGGCGGTGTCCGGGCTGACCAGCTCCAGGTCCTCACGCTTGAGCGGGCTGCCCGACCGGCAGATGACGCGCGTCTGCCCCGTGTCGGGCACGCGCAGCCGGATCTGCTCCTCCATGTCGACCTTGTCGCGGTCGGCGAGGACGACCACGCACGAACGCCGCTCGCTCTGGTTGGCCTCGACCAGTTCGGCGACCACCGTGAAGACCTGCTCCGACCAGCCCAGCAGGATGGTGTGGTCGCGCTCGATGATGCGCGAGCGGCCCTTGCGCAGCCGCTGGAGCCGGGCCTCCAGGCCGGTGGTCAGCACGCCGATGAGCGCGCTGACGATGAAGATGCCGCCGAGGGTGACGGTCAGCATCAGCGCGAGGAAGACCGGTCCGCCGTCGTCGCCGCCCATGGTGCCGGGGTCGAGCGTGCGCAGCAGGCTCATCCAGGCCACGCCGCCCCAGCCGCCGTTGGCCTCCGTGTCCTCGTCGGTGAGCAGCACCACCAGGGTGGTGACCACGGTGATCAGCGCCGCCGAGGCGAGTGCCAGCCACGCCATCAGGGCGGAGACGCCGCGGTCCATCGTGCCGTCGAACCAATAACGCAGCCGGTCCCACACCCTTGCAAGCCCCCCGTGCTCGAACCGCCCGCCTCGCACGCGGACGCAGTCGATCATCCCATGGGGGAGCGGTGCCCGTGTCCGGACCCGGTGCGGCCGGCCGGGCACAGGGGCCCGTCTCGCGGGAGGGCGGCGCGCGCCGAAGTCCCCGGTGCCGCCCCACCAGTGATCCGGCGTCAGGCCGAGAACGTGGCGGCGTGCAGGACGAGGCAGAGCGTGACGGCCGGGTTGGCAGAGGAGAGCGCCGAGACCGTCGCGCCCCCCGCGGCCGTCCACACGGCGAGGCCGACGGCGGTGGACGCGGGCGGCCAGGCGCGGCCCGTCGGCGCGGGCGCGAGCAGAGCGGCCACGCGCCGGGGAGCGGGGCCCGCGGCCGCGAACCGGGCCGGCGCGGCCGTCGGCGTGCCGCGCGAGGCCAACGCGGCCTTCCCGATGGCACGCGCCACCGCCTTGCGGCTGCCGACGTGCGCGGCGGCTTCCTCGTCCGCCCACCGCTCCGCCGTGTACGTGACCGCCGTACGCAGGGGCCGGAGGAACGGGTGGGCCTGCGCCGCCAGCCGCACGGTCAGCAGCAACCGGTCGTGGCGGCCCGCCGGATGGGCGCGTTCGTGGGCGAACAGGGCCCTGCGCTCACGGGAGGTGAGGGCCGCCAGCATGCCGGTGCTCGCCACCACCCGGCCGGACCGGCCGGACCGGCCGGAGAGGGCGTACGCGTACGGCGCCTCGTCCCGCAGGACCACCACGGGACCGGGGCGCGCCGTGCCCAGCGCCGCCTCGGCGCGGCGCCGCGCCCTGCGGTGCCGCCACGCGGTGCCCGCGCAAGACGCCGGCACGGTGAGCAGGACCGGGATGGCCGGCCGGCCACTTCGTCGTACGGGAGGGCGTCGCGCACCTCCGGGTCGGACCAGCCGTCCGGCAGCGGGTTGCCCGGGAGCTGCGCGGTGCCGACCACCAGGCCCAGGCCCAGGCACAGCGTGCTGCAGCAGGCCGGCACCGCGGCGATGACGGTCAGGAGCAGGGTGGCGGCACGCGGGTGGAGATGCTGTTCGGCGAGGCGGGCGATCGGTCAGGCGGTGAAGGGGAGGACGAGCGGCAGGAAGACGAAGACCCCCATGGCGTCAGTCCTCCTCCTCCCCGTCCGCATGGGCCAGCAGATCGCGCAACAGCTGCTCGTCCCCCGCGGGCAGCGCGGTGACGAAGCTGGTCAGCACCGCCTCCCGGTCCTGCTCGCCGTCGAGTACCTTCCGCATCCGGATCGCCGCCAGGCCCGCGCCGTCGGCGACGGGCGTCCACCGGAACGACCGCCCCACGCGCTCGCGCACGACGGCACCCTTGGCCTGCAGCCGGGTCAGAATGGTCATGACGGTCGTGTAGGCGATGCCCCCGCCGATCCGCTCCTGGACCCAGGCCGCGGTGACCGGTTCGCCGGCCCGGCCGAGGGCCGCCAGGACCTGGACCTCCAGCTCGCCCTGTCCGCGTCTGCGGGACTGCCGCTCGTCACCGCCCCCGTCGCTCACGTTCACCCGTCGGCCTCCTGTGGACCCGGCGCCTGCCCGCCGGTGATGGCGGTCCATCGTACTGAGCCGGCGCGGGACGGCCGCCGCAGGAGGGGCCGGCCGGCCTCGCGGGCCGGTGCCGGCCCCTCCGGTGCGTCACCGGCCGATCCGGGCCAGGGCGGGGGCGAGCGAGGGCGGGGGAGCCGTCGGAGAGCTGCGCCGCGGGTGGTCCGGGGGCGGCTGCCGCGGCAGGGCCGCGGGCGGTTCGGTGTCCGTCAGCAGGGCGATCAGTGACGAGCGGGCGCGGGCCACGCGGGAGCGGACCGTGCCGATGGGGCAGCCGAGGGCGTCGGCGGCGTCGGCGTAGGGCAGGCCGAGGAGCTGGGTGAGCACGAAGGCCTCGCGGCGTTCGGCCGGGATCGCGGCCAGGAGCTCCGCGAGGGCGACGCCGTCGTCGAAGCCGGGAACGCCGTACGGCTGCCCCTGTTCGGCGGCGGTCTGCCAGTCGTACCGGTCCGACAGCCGCGGGCGGGCGGCGGCGTGGCGCACGCTGTCGACGACGGTGCGCCGGGCGATCGACAGGAGCCAGGTGCGGGCGGAGGAGCGGCCTTCGAACCGGGGGAGCGCGGCCAGCGCCCGCAGGAAGACGTCCTGGGTGAGGTCGTCGGCCGCCTGGCGGTCCGCGCTGAGGTACGCCACGTAGCGCCGGACGTCGCGGTGCAGGGCGCGGACGAAGCGGTCCACCTTCGCGGGGTCGCCGTCGCGCGCGGCGAGGGCCAGTCGGGTCACCTCCGCGTCGGAGTCCGGGGTGTGCCGGGCCGGGCTTTCGCCGGCGGGACGGGGCTGGGTGTGCAGGGCAGGGGTCATCGCCACGGGTCCTTGGGGGCAAGGTGTCCGGCTCCGCGCGCGGCGGGGCCGGTGAAGGGGATACGGCCGGCCGGAGGGCACGGCCGATGCCCGAGGGGCGACGGGCGGCAGAAGGACCGTCAGCGCACGCTCGGGGAACCGGCTGTCACAGGACAGCGGTTCCCGTCGGCGGACCCCGTGAGGTGATGGCGTGGACGAGGAACAGCTGCGGGAGCGCGCGGCTGCGCCGTACGCGGCGCGCACGGATGCGCGGCGCGACGGGAGCCGGGGCGAGAGCGAGGAGGAGCCGCAGCGGCGTCCAGAGCCGCGCCGCTGCGGCCCGCAGGAGGCGGAAGGCGGCCCGCTCGCCGTGGGCCAGCCACAGGCCGCACAGCAGCGCGGCGAGCAGGTGGGCCGCGAGCATCCCCGTGGGTGACGTGCCGGCCATGTCGTGACCGCCCGGCGGCACGAGGGTGCCGGCGGCAGCGGACGCGGCGTCGACCATGCCCGGCATGTCGTGCATTCCAGGCATGTCGGGCATATCGCTCATGCCGTGACGGGCGTGCGCGGTGACGCCCTGGGCGACGGTGCCGGACGGCGCCGGCCCCGCCCCTTCTGCGCACATCAGGTACGCGGCCCATTGGCGGGCGAACGGCGTACCGGGCGGCAGCGAGGGGTGCAGGACCGACTGGGCCAGGGAGAAGCACGCATGGAGCACGGCCTGGACGGTGACCGTCGCCGCGATCACCGGCCGGGGCCCGCGTTCGCGGCCCGCGAGGCACCAGGCCGCGGCCGCCGTGCCGGCCGACGCCGCCGACACGGCCCACCAGGGCACGGCCGTGCCGGACATGAGCACGTGGCCGACGGTTGCGAGCAGCACGCAGACGGCTGCGAACATCGCAGCCCGTACGGCTCGTGAACAGTGGCCCGGTGTCATGGCGGGTTCATCCTCGCACCGGCCTTCCGGGCCGTGCAGGGGCGTGCGCGGTTCCTGACGGGTTCTCGACCGGTCCTGTGGCGGGAAGCGCTTACGAGAGCCCCGCGGGAGGCGTGTTGACGACCCCGAAGGGGATGTGGACGCTGGGCGTCGCCGGTGCGGTGCCGTTCAGGTGGGAGACCTGGTCGTCGAAGAAGATGTGCGGGTCCAGGGCGCTCATCACGGCGGCCTTGTCGACGCCGCCGAGGAAGAAGGCGTCGTTGACCCGCAGCCCCCACTGCCCGAGGCTGCGCACCGCACGTTCGTGTGCGGGGGCGTCACGGGCGGTGACCAGCGACACGCGCAGGCGGGGCCGGTACCCGGGATCCTTGCAGCGCCGCTCCTCCTCGCGGCGCTGGATGCGGTTGATGCCCCCGAGGAACTCGCCCAGCGGTCCCGGGTCGTGAGGGGTGGCCGCGTTGCGCACCTCGTGGGCGCGGAACTCCTCGAGGCCGGAGCTCTGGAAGATCCGCTCGGCGGAGTCTCCCGCCAGCACCCCGTCGAAGTCGAAGGCGATGCGCAGTTCGGGGTCGGCCTCGTCGTCGACCCGGGCGGTGTCGAGCACGTGCCCCGCCGGCAGGCCCTGCGCCACGGCCTCGCGGACGTCGTCCTCGTTGGCCGACAGGAACAGCGACATGTTCAGTGCGGGCATGAACCGGTACGACGGTCGGCCCTGCCGGAAGACCGCCCGGCTGATGGGCAGGCCGTGCGCTGCGATCGAACGCATGACGCGCATGCCGGTGTCCGGGTCGTTGCGGGACAGGATGATGACCTCGACCAGGGGATCGGAAGGAACCGCGAGATCGTTCAACGACAGGAGGCGCCGGACGAAGGGGAAGGCCACCCCCTTGGCCAGGACGTCGTCCAGATGGGCCCGTTGGTACACCCGGTAGGCGTCCTCCCCCTCCTCCCGGAACACGGCGTCGCCGTCGGTGAGGTCGAACAGGGCGCTGGAAGCGATCCCCACCACCAGCCGGTCGGACAGGTCGTATCTCATGACGCCCCTTCCTGGCACGCATGCATCACGGGGATGCTTATCACCCTGCCGCATATGTCGAAAACATGTGCCCATCCTTCTGTGCGGCCGTATCCTGGGGCGGGCTCCGCAGGCACCGCGGAGCCGTCGTCGACGCATGTCCCGTGAACGCCGGGTACCGGATACCGGGCGAACGATCGGGAGCGCGAGAGTGATCGGTCTGGCCGCAGCGGGCGGAGTGGCCCTGGTCGAACTGGGCATGGCCCTGACCCCGGGCCCGAACATGATCCACCTCGCCTCCCGCGCGATGACCCAGGGCCGCAGGGCCGGCCTGGTCAGCCTGAGCGGGACCGCCGTGGGATTCCTCTGCTACCTGCTGGCGGCGGCCGCCGGCCTGTCCGCCCTGTTCGCCGCCGTGCCGCTGGCGTACACCGTGGTCAAGCTCGCCGGAGCCGCCTACCTGGCCCACCTGGCCTGGGGCATGCTCAAGCCCGGCGGCCGCTCACCCTTCGACCCGGCCCCGGACCTGCCTGCCGTCTCCGACGCCCGCCTGTTCTCGATGGGGCTCCTGACCAACCTGCTCAATCCCAAGATCGCTCTCATGTACGCCGCTCTCCTGCCCCAGTTCCTCGATCCGCAGGCGGGGCCGGCCGGGGCGCAGCTGCTCCAGCTCGGAGGGGTGCAGATCGTCGTGGGGATCTCCGTGAACGCACTGGTCATGCTCGGTGCGGCACGGGTGTCGGGATTCCTGGCCGCCCGGCCCCGCGTGATGACCGCCCAGCGGTTCGCGGCGGGCGGCGCGCTCGCCGTCTTCGCGCTGCGCACCGCCTTGTCCCGTACGCCCGCCTCGGCCTGAGACCGTCCCACCGCACGTCGAAACGGCCCGGCAGGGCCCCCGGACGGCCACGTCGCGTCCGCGTGGCAACGGGTCTTCGACCGGAAGCAAGTCGGCTGCAAGCCGGGTGCAACCCGGGTCCGCAGAGTGGGATCCATGACGACGCACCACGCATCCGAGTCCACCGTCCACCCCTACACCCGCGAGATGGCGATGATCCACCAGGTGTTCCGCCGCGAAGCGCGCCTGCTGGCCGAGCTCGTCCAGGACGTACGCCCCGCGGACTCCGCCCGCGCCCTGGTCCTCGCCGAGCACTGGCGGCAGTACGCCGTCGGCCTGCACGCCCACCACACCGGCGAGGACGAGATGCTCTGGCCGGTACTCCTGCCCCACCTGGACCTCGACGCCGAGCAGGTCCTGGCCATGGAGGCGCAGCACCGCGAGCTCGACGAGGGGATCACGGAGGTCCACGGCCTGATGGACCGGTGGCAGGAACGCGCCCTGCCCGCCGACCGCGACGAGCTCGCCGAGGCGCTGCGCCGGCACCACCGGCAGCTGTGCGCCCACCTCGACGAGGAGGAGCGGCACGTCATGCCGCTGGTCGCGCTCCACGTGAACGAGGAGCAGTGGAAGGCGGTGGGGGAGCGGGGGCTGGCCGAGACGCCGAAGAACCGCCTGATGATCGCCCTGGGCGCCATCCTGGAGGACAGCTCGCCCCAGGAGCGCCAGGAGTTCATGGCCCGGCTGCCCCTGCCGGCCCGGGTGCTGTGGCGGCTGCTCGGGCAGCGGCAGTACCGCCGGGAGACCGAGCGGGTCCGCGGAGCCCGACGCGCCGCCTGACGCGCCGCTCCCGTTCCGCGTGCCGGACGACCCGGCCCGCCCGCCGCCCTCACCCTCCCGTACCGATAGAGGAACCCGCACCGATGCGCATCGGATTCTCCGTCCCCCAGTTCGGCCCCTTCGCCGACCCCGACCGCACCGCCGCCCTGTGCACCGCGCTCGAAGCCCTGGGCTGTCACAGCCTCTGGGTGGCCGACCGGCTCCTGGCACCCCTCACCCCCGCCGAGGGATATCTCGGCGGGGGTGAGATGCCCGTCCGCTACGCCACCCACCTCGACCCGCTGCTCGCCCTGGGCCTGGCGGCCACGGCCACCGAACGGGTCCGCCTGGGCAGCAGCACCCTCAACGCGCTGTGGCAGCCGCCCCTCGTCCTCGCCCGGGCGCTGACCACCCTCGACCTGATCAGCCACGGCCGCCTCGACGTGGGCCTCGGGCTCGGCTGGATGCGCGAGGAGTACACGGCCGCCGGCGTGCCGTGGCAGGGCCGCGGCGCGCGGCTGGAGGAGACCCTCGACGTCCTCGACGCCGTTTGGCGCTCCGAGCGGGTCGCCCACACCGGCCCCCTGTGGACGATCCCCGAGTCGACGGTCCTGCCCAAGCCCGTGCAGGCCCCGAGGCCTCCGGTCCTGCTCGGCGGCTTCACCCCGTACGCCCTGGAACGGGTCGGCAGGCGCGCCGACGGCTGGCTCGCGGCGTCGATGCCGCTGCCCTACCTCCAGGGACTGTGGGCGGTCGCCGTCGAGGCCGCCGGGCGGGCCGGGCGGGACGCGTCGGCCCTGCGCCGCGTGTTCCGCGTGAACCCCGAGATCACCGCGGCACCGGCCGACCTGGCGGAGACCCACCACCGCGGGACCGTCCGCCAGCTGTGCGACCACCTCAGGGTGATGTGCTCGGCGGAGACGGACGAGGTGCTCGTGGACCTCCAGCTGACCACGGACTCACCGCAGGAGTACCTCGACCGCGCGGCGGAGTTCATGGCCGAGCTGGCCTAGGTGTATTGCCCGGTGAGGTTGGGGACGCGGCTGGCGGGTGGTTTGCCTGCGAGCGCGGTGTGTCCGCGGTGGTGATTGTAGGTGTGGAGCCACTGGGGGAAGGCGTCGCGTCGTTCCTGCTCTGACTGGTAGGGGCGGGCGTAGGCCCACTCGTCGAGCAGGGTGCGGTTGAGGCGTTCGACCTTGCCGTTGGTCTGGGGCCGGTAGGGCCGGGTTCGCTTGTGGGCGATCCCGGCCGCGGCCAGCAGGTCGCGCCAGGCGTGGGACTTGTAGCAGGAGCCGTTGTCGGTCAGGAC
>NZ_JBFBDP010000003.1:0-257333 GCF_040701585.1 Streptomyces sp. NPDC093801
CCCGACAGGTCTTTTTCAAAGGAACCTCATCCACCGGAGTGGACGGGGTATCAACTTCTGGCGTTGATTTTTGGCACGCTGTTGAGTTCTCAAGGAACGGACGCTTCCTTTGTACTCACCCTCTCGGGCTTTCCTCCGGGCTTTCGTTCTTGTGATTCAGACTCTATCAGAGTCTTTCTCACTCGCTTTCCAGGTCCTTCGCTTTCGCGTTTTCCCTTTCCGGCGGTTCCGACTCTATCAGATCCTTTCGGGCCTGACTCCCAGTCAGCGGGATGTGCTTTCCGGGCCGTTGGGCCCTTCCGGCGAGTGAGACAGTAGCGGATTCCCTGCCCCCGAAGCCAATCGGCGGCTGCGTCCTGGAACGCGGATTCCTCATTCGCAAATACGCATGAAAACGAGACGACACAGTGCGTCGTTCGTTCGAATGAGTAGTGCGGGATGGCTGTCCGGGGACCGACCGGAGTCGGCGCTCACGTCGGACAACTCGAAGAACCTTACGGACCTGGCACAGGCGTGTCAACCCCTGGCCGGCCGTCCAGCGAAACCCACCCGCTCCTCATGTGCCGGCGGCTACGCTGCCTCCCATGACCACGCATGCACCCACGCTCAGCCTTCGTTGGTGGCCCGCCTGACGGCGGCCGACCATCCACGCGAGCACGCATGCGCTCACGGCCGCCGCTACGGCGGCCGTTTCTGTTCCTCCCCCTCCTGGGAGTGGCTCGGTCGCCCGACGCGGCGGCCCCGACACCACACCGCAGGACACGAAGGAGAGACAGGACATGACGAGGATCTTCAGCGGGATCACCCCGTCCGGGCACCTGACGCTGGGCAACTACCTGGGGGCGCTGCGGCAGTGGGTCGCGGCCGAGCACACGCCCACGGACGCGCTGTTCTGCGTCGTCGACCTGCACGCCCTGACCGTGGAGCACGATCCGGCGCGGGTGCGGCGGCTCACCCGGCAGAACGCCACGCTGTTCCTCGCCGCCGGGCTGGATCCACGGCGGTGCACCCTCTTCGTCCAGAGCCACGTCGCCGAGCACACCCGGCTGTCCTACCTGCTGGAGTGCACCGCCACCGACGGCGAGCTCCGGCGGATGATCCAGTACCGGGAGAAGTCCGCGAAGGCGGAGTCGGCCGGCCACGGCGTACGGCTGTCGCTGCTGACGTACCCCGTGCTCATGGCCGCCGACATCCTGGCCTACGCCGCCGACGAGGTGCCGGTGGGTGAGGACCAGCGGCAGCACGTGGAACTGACCCGGGACCTGGCGGTGCGGTTCAACCAGCGGTACGGGCATGCCTTCACCGTGCCCAGGGCGACGCTGCCCGCCGTGGGCGCGCGGGTCATGGACCTCCAGGACCCGACGTCGAAGATGGGGAAGTCCAGTGAGAACGGCGCCGGGATCGTCTATCTCCTGGACGAGCCCGCGGTGATCACCAAGAAGGTGATGCGGGCCGTGACGGACAGCGGCGCGGACGGGGTGGTCTACGACCGTGCCGCGCGGCCCGGGGTGGCGAACCTGCTGGACGTCCTGGCCGCCTGTACGGGCGGGGACCCGGAGAAGCTGGCCGAGGGCTACGCCCAGTACGGGCCGCTGAAGCGGGACGTCGCCGAAGCCGTCGTGGAGCTGCTGCGGCCGCTGCGCGAGCGGCACGCCGGGCTGGCGGCGGATCCGGGCGAGGTGGACCGGGTGCTGCGGGAGGGGGCCGAGCGGGCGCGGGGCATCGCGCGGCCCGTGGTGGACCGGGCGTACGAGGCCATCGGGCTGCTGCCCGCATGAGAGCGGGGGAGGCCGGTCCCGGTGCGGGGCCGGCCTCCGTCCCCGCGTGCGTGCTGTACGTCAGCTGTTGCCGGTGGCGAGTTCGCGGCTGCGGTCGCGGGCCGCTTCGAGGGCGGCGATGAGGGCCGCGCGGACGCCGTGCTTCTCCAGTTCGACGATGGCGTTGATCGTCGTACCGGCGGGGGAGGTGACGGCCTCGCGGAGCTTCACGGGGTGTTCGCCGCTGTCGCGGAGCATGACGGCGGCGCCGATGGCGGCCTGGACGATGAGGTCGTGGGCCTGGGCGCGGGGCAGGCCGAGGAGGATGCCCGCGTCGGTCATGGCCTCGACGAGGAAGTAGAAGTAGGCGGGGCCGGAGCCGGAGAGGGCGGTGGCCGCGTCCTGCTGGGACTCCGGGACCCGCAGGGTCTTGCCGACGCCGCCGAAGATCTCCTCGGCGTGGGCGAGGTGCCCGGCGGTGGCGTGGCTGCCGGCCGAGATGACGGACATGGCCTCGTCGACGAGGGCGGGGGTGTTCGTCATGACGCGGACGACGGGGGTCCCGGGGGCCAGCCGCTCCTCGAAGAAGGCGGTGGGGATGCCGGCGGCGCCGCTGATGACGAGGCGGTCGGCGGGGACGTGGGGGGCGAGCTCTTCGAGGAGCTTGCCCATGTCCTGCGGCTTGACGGTGAGGATGAGGGTGTCGGCGCGCTTGGCGGCCTCCGCGTTGCTGACGGCCTCGACGCCGTAGCGGGTGTGGAGTTCGGCGGCGCGCTCCGGGCGGCGGGCGGTGACGAGCAGTTTGGCCGCGGGCCAGCCGCCGCGGATCATCCCGCTGAGCAGGGCCTCGCCGATCTTGCCGGTACCGAGGACTGCGACTGTCTGGGTCATGCCCGATTCACCTCGCCGAACGAACGTGGAGACGTACGGGATCATCCTCGCACCGGGCGGCGTCCGGCGGGACGGGTGTCCGGTCCGTGGGCGCGGGGCCGGTGTCAGGGGGTCCGGCGGCGGAGGGTGGCGGCGCCGAGGGCGAGGACGAGCAGGGCGCAGGCGGCGACGATGACGGCGTCGCGGACGAAGGCGGCGGTCATGTCGGTGTGGGTGAGGACCTGGGTCATGCCGTCGACGGCGTAGGACATCGGCAGGACGTCCGAGATGCCTTCGAGGACCGGGTGCATGGTGCTGCGGGCGGCGAACAGGCCGCACAGGAGCAGCTGGGGGAAGATCACGGCCGGCATGAACTGGACGGCCTGGAACTCGGACGCGGCGAAGGCGGAGACGAACAGGCCGAGGGCGGTGCCGAGGAGGGCGTCGAGCAGGGCGACGAGCAGCAGCAGCCAGGGCGAGCCGATGACGTCGAGGCCGAGGACCCAGAGGGCGAGGCCGGTGGCGAGGAGGGACTGGACGACGGCGACGGCGCCGAAGGCGAGGGCGTAGCCGGCGATGAGGTCGCCCTTGCCGAGGGGCATGGCGAGGAGGCGTTCGAGGGTGCCGGAGGTGCGTTCGCGCAGGGTGGCGATCGAGGTCACGAGGAACATCGTGATGAGGGGGAAGATGCCGAGGAGTGAGGCGCCGATGCTGTCGAAGGTGCGCGGGCTGCCGTCGAAGACGTAGCGGAGCAGGGTCAGCATCAGGACGGGGACCAGCAGCATCAGGGCGATGGAGCGCGGGTCGTGGCGCAGCTGGCGCAGGACGCGGGCGGCGGTGGCGAGGGTGCGGGCGCCGTTCATCGCTGGGTCTCCCGGGTGAGTGCGTCGTCGTTCTGGTCCGTGTTCCGGTCCGTGTTCCGGTCGCGGGTGGCGTTGGCCTCGTCGACGAGGCGGAGGAAGCCCTCTTCGACGGTGGCGCTGTGGGTGCGGGCGCGGAGGGCTTCGGGGGTGTCCTGGGCGAGGATGCGGCCTTCGCGCATGAGGAGGAGGTCGTGGCAGCGCTCGGCCTCGTCCATGACGTGGGAGGAGACGAGGAGGGTGGTGCCCCGGGCGGCGGCGAGGTGGTGGAAGAGGTCCCACAGGTCGCGGCGCAGGACGGGGTCGAGGCCGACGGTGGGTTCGTCGAGGACGAGGAGCTCGGGGGTGCCGAGGAGGGCGACGGCGAGGGAGACCCGGCTGCGCTGGCCGCCGGAGAGGTTTCCGGCGAGGGCGGTGGTGCGGCTGGTGAGGTCGACGTCGGCGATGGCCCGTTCGACGGCGGCGCGGCGGCGGTCGGCGGCGGCGCGTCCGGGGTCGAGGACGGCGGCGAAGTAGTCGAGGTTCTGCCGGACGGTGAGGTCGTCGTAGACGGAGGGGGCCTGGGTGACGTAGCCGACGCGGGCGCGGAGCTCGGGGTGGCCGGCGGGGCGGCCGAGGACGTCGAGGGTGCCGGTGACGTGGGCCTGGGTGCCGACGACGGTGCGCATGAGGGTGGACTTGCCGCAGCCGGAGGGACCGAGGAGGCCGGTGATGCGCCCGCGGGGGACGTCGAAGGCGATGTGGTCGAGGACGGTGCGGGGGTGGCGGCCGGTGCCTCGGCGGACGGTGAGGTCGCGGGCGTGGACGGCGGGCGGGGGTCCGTCCGACTTCTTATTCATCATGCGATGAATAATGCTCCCGGGGGTGCCGGGGCGTCAATCGGCCTGACGTCGGAAGGTGCGGATGCTCCGTGCGCCGGGGTGCGGCTACTTCTTGCGCTTCGGGCGGCGGCGGGCGGCAGGGTTGCCCGTGCGGGCGCTGCGGCGGCGGTCGTACTCGGCGGCGGCGCGCTCGTACTCGGCGCGGCGGAGCTTCTCGCCGGGGGCCTCGGTGAGGCTGCGCAGGAAGTAGGCGAGGAGGGAGCCGATGAAGCCGATCGTCTTCAGGCCCTTGAGGGCCGCCTCGTCGGAGGACGGGGCGGGGCGGCGGCCGAAGGACTCCCAGGTCTTGGCGAAGGCGATGGCGGTGGCGATCGCGAAGAGCACGATCACGGAGATGCTGAGGAAGGGACCGACGTTGCCGATCTCCAGGCCCTGGTAGGCGAGGCGCAGGAGGTACGCGCCGATGGCGGCGGCGACGAGCGAGCCGACGGCGACGGCGGCGCGGCGCGGGGCGTAGCCGCCCGTGTGGTCCACCCAGGTGGTGCCGAAGAACCGGATCGGCTCGGGCTGCGGCCCGGCGGGCGGCTCGGCCGGCGCGGCGGGGGTGCTCTGGTCTCGCTGCTGCTCTTCGCTCACGTCCGCGATTATCCCCCGGCGGGCGGAACCCGCCGGGGGTGTCTCAGCTGGCAGAACGGGTGACCGTCCGGCTACGGGGTCAGCCGCAGCGGCCGGCGACGTAGCCGTCGGAGCCGGTGTGGACGTAGGCGTCGGAGACGAACTGGCCGTTGCCGATGCAGTCCCACAGGTCGGTCGTGCCGTACGGGCCCGAGACCGTGGTGCCGGGGCACTGGCAGCGGATCGTGACGCTGGCGCCCAGGGGCAGGACCCGGACGAGGGAGTAGTTGGTGCCCGGGCCGGAGCGGACGTTCACCTGGTAGCCCGGTGCGACCTGGTAGCTCTGGAAGCCCGAGTCGGCGGCCGCGAGGCTCTCGATCTGGCTGGAATCGTTCTCTACGGACATATGGATTCTCCCCCCATGGGTGTTGCTCCGCGCAACGCGCGCAGGGTAGCAAGCCCTTGGATGTTCCCATGGGGCATCGACTAGGCTCCGTCGGGGGTGATGAGCGGTGCAGTCGCTGCGCGCGGAATCCGCCGGGTTTCCGGAGTATGCCGGGCAGTACCGGCTCGAATCCGTGCTCGGCTCCGGCGGCATGGGCGTCGTCCACCTGGCCGCCTCCAGTTCGGGGCTGAAACTCGCCGTCAAGGTCGTGCACGCGCAGCACGCCGTGGACCCGGAGTTCCGGGCACGGTTCCGGCAGGAGGTCGCGGCCGCGCGCAGGGTGAGCGGGGCCTTCACCGCTCCCGTCGTGGATGCCGATCCGGATGCCGAACGGCCTTGGATGGCCACCCTGTTCATCGACGCGCCGACCCTTTCCGAGCGGGTACGGGAGCGCGTGCTCGACGCCGTCGAGCTGACCCGGCTCGCGGCCGGGCTGGCGGAGGCGCTGCGGGACATCCACCGGGCCGGGGTGGTGCACCGGGACCTGAAGCCGAGCAACGTGCTGATGGCCCCGGACGGGGTGCGGGTCATCGACTTCGGCATCTCGCGCCCGGCGGACAGCGACCTGCGGACGGAGACCGGCAAACTGATCGGGACCCCGCCGTTCATGGCGCCCGAGCAGTTCCAGCGGCCGCGCGAGGTGGGGACGGCGGCGGACGTGTTCGCACTGGGCGCGGTGCTGGTGCACGCGGCGACCGGGCGCGGGCCCTTCGACTCCGACAGCCACTACCTCGTGGCGTACCAGGTCGTGCACAGCGAGCCGGACCTGACGGGGCTGCCGGCCCGGCTCGTGCCGATCGTGACGCGCTGCCTGGCCAAGGACCCGGCCGAGCGGCCGACCGCCGAGGCGCTGATCGCGGAGGTCCGGGCCGCGACGAGCCCGACGGCCGAGGACACCCAGGCCTTCATACCGCGACCGCGCCTGCCCGTCGCCGACGAGGTCCTGACCCACCAGCGCGACGGCGGGACCGCACCCGCCGCGGGACCGGCCCCGGAGGCGGGTCCCCCGCCGAAGACGCGCAGGCGCCGCCCCGCGCTGCTCGCGGTCGCCGCCGGGCTGGCCCTGGCCGTCACGGCCGCGGGCGGGTACCTGTACCTGGAGGCGGGCGACGGCCCGTCCCGCCCGCAGGCCGCGCACGGGGCGGGGACGGCGCAGCGCTCGGCCCCCTGGACCGCCGAGGTCGGCGATCGGGGCACCGGCAACCGGGCCGCGGCCTGCTCCTGGCTGGCCGACGGGCTGTACTGCTCGGGGCGGGGCCTGGCCGTGGCGCGACTGGACCCCGCGAAGGGAGCGGCGATCTGGTCCGTGCGGTCGGCGGCCGGAGGCGAGCGCACGGCGGCGGACAGCGTCCCCCGGTACGGGGGCGGGGTGCTCCTGTCGGTGGCTTCGGGGAGCCGGCTGCTCCAGGCGCTGGACCCCGGCAACGGGACGGAACGCTGGAAGCGGACCCTGCCGGACGCCACCCAGACGGTGGTGGCCGGCGACCGGGTGCTGCTCGCCGGGCCGACCGGGGAGGTGACCGCCCTCGACGCGGCCACGGGCGCCCCGCACTGGACGAAGCGGATCGGCGGAGTGGGCTCCGTCTGGTGGTCGGGGCCGGACGAGGCGGGGCGGCCCGCCTTGTACGTGGCCTCGCGGGACGCCGACGGCCGCTCGACGCAGCTCGCCTCCGTCGCCCCGGACAGCGGCGCCGAACGCTGGCAGCTGCGCACGTCGGGGCTGCTGCGCCCGGCCGGGGTGGCGGGCGGTGCCGCGTACCTGCTGGACGACGACGCGGCCGGCCGGACCAGGGCCGTCGTACGGGTGGACCTGGCGACCCGTGCCCAGCACCGCACCACGCTGGCAGTGCCGCTGTTCGACGCCGAGGCGGCCATCGGCCCCGACGGCACCGCCTACGCCTTCGGGACGGGCGGGCGGCTCATCGCCGTCGGCCCGGACGAGGAGCGCTGGCAGCTGGAGACGGGCATGGCCTCCGCCTCCCGGCCGGTGTTCGCGGACGGGCGGGTCTACCTGTCGGCCGGGGACGGCCGCCTGCTGGCCGTCGACGCCGGCGCGGGGCGGCTCGTCGGCCAGACCAAACCCCGCATGGCCGCCGCCCAGGGCACCTTCAGCGCCACCCTCCCGGCCCCCGTCGTCGCCGACGGCCGGGTGTACGCGTCCGCCCCCGACGGCACCGTGTTCGCCCTGGACGCGCGGAACCCCGCCGCGTGGTGAGACCCGGCGCCGCGCGGTGCGGGGAACGCGGAACCCCGGCTCCGGGGGCGGCGTCCCGCCCCCGGAGCCGGGGTTCCGACCGGGCTCAGCCCAGCTTCGAGACGTCGCGGACCGCGCCCTTGTCGGCGCTGGTGGCCATCGCCGCGTACGCGCGCAGGGCCGCCGAGACCGTGCGCTCGCGGGTCTTCGGGGCATAGACGCCGCCGAGGGCCTCGTGGCGGGCGGCCAGCACGGCCCCGTCCACCAGGAGCTCGATCGACCGGTTCGGGATGTCGATGCGGATCCGGTCGCCGTCCTCGACGACCGCGATGTCGCCGCCCGAGGCCGCCTCCGGGGAGGCGTGGCCGATGGACAGGCCCGAGGTGCCGCCGGAGAAGCGGCCGTCCGTCACCAGCGCGCAGACCTTGCCGAGGCCGCGGCCCTTGAGGAAGGAGGTCGGGTAGAGCATCTCCTGCATGCCGGGTCCGCCGCGCGGGCCCTCGTAGCGGATGACGACGACGTCACCGGGCTGGATCTGCTTCGTGAGGATCTTCTCGACGGCCTCGTCCTGCGACTCGCAGACGACCGCGGGGCCCTCGAAGGTCCAGATCGACTCGTCGACGCCGGCCGTCTTCACGACGCAGCCGTCGGCCGCGATGTTGCCGCGCAGGACGGCGAGGCCGCCGTCCTTGGAGTACGCGTGCTGCACGGAGCGGATGCAGCCGCCCTCGGCGTCGAGGTCGAGGGTCTCCCAGCGCTCGGACTGGGAGAAGGCGGTCGCCGAGCGCTTGCAGCCGGGGGCCGCGTGCCACAGCTCCATGGCCTCCTCGGACGCCGTGCCGGAGCGGGCGTCCCACTGCGCGAGCCAGTCCTCCAGGCCCTTGGAGTGGACGGTGGTCACGTCCTTGTTGAGGAGGCCGCCGCGGTGCAGCTCGCCGAGGATGGCGGGGATGCCGCCGGCGCGGTGCACGTCCTCCATGTAGTACGTGCCGCCGGGGGCGACGTTCGGGGCGACCTTGGCCAGGCAGGGGACGCGGCGCGAGACGGCGTCGATGTCCTTGAGGTCGTAGTCCAGGCCCGCCTCCTGCGCGGCGGCCAGCAGGTGCAGGATCGTGTTGGTCGAGCCGCCCATGGCGATGTCCAGCGCCATCGCGTTCTCGAAGGCCTCGCGGGAGGCGATGTTGCGCGGCAGGACGGACTCGTCGCCGTCCTCGTAGTAGCGCTTGGTGATCTCCACGACCGTGCGGCCGGCGTTCTCGTACAGGGCGCGGCGGGCGGTGTGCGTGGCGAGGACGGAGCCGTTGCCGGGGAGGGCCAGGCCGATGGCCTCGGCGAGGCAGTTCATCGAGTTGGCGGTGAACATGCCGGAACACGAGCCGCAGGTCGGACAGGCGTTCTCCTCGATGCGCAGGATGTCCGCGTCCGAGACGTTCTCGTTGGAGGCGTCGACCATGGCGTCGATCAGGTCCAGCTTGCGGACGGTGCCGTCGACGAGGGTGGCCTGGCCGGCCTCCATCGGGCCGCCGGAGACGAAGACGACGGGGATGTTCAGGCGCATCGCGGCCATCAGCATGCCCGGGGTGATCTTGTCGCAGTTGGAGATGCAGATCAGCGCGTCGGCGCAGTGCGCCTCGACCATGTACTCGACGCTGTCCGCGATCAGGTCGCGGGAGGGCAGGGAGTACAGCATGCCGGCGTGGCCCATGGCGATGCCGTCGTCGACCGCGATCGTGTTGAACTCGCGCGGGATGGCGCCGGCGGCGCGGATCGCGTCGGAGACGATGCGGCCGACCGGGGCCAGGTGGGTGTGGCCGGGGACGAACTCGGTGAAGGAGTTGGCGACCGCGATGATCGGCTTGCCGATGTCCTCGCTCGCTACGCCCGACGCGCGCATCAGCGCACGAGCGCCTGCCATGTTGCGGCCGTGGGTGACGGTGCGGGACCTCAGCTCGGGCATGCGGTTTCACTCCCCATGGGTGCGGCCGTACGGTCAGCCGCGAATGTGGATATGGCTCGGTTACGAGGCTACGCCCACCGCCCGCGATCCGGACGCCCGGTCCGGATGCCGGGACGGCGGGGTCGCTCCTCGGTCACCCTCCCGGCCGGGCCCCTCCCCCTCCCGGTCAGGCCGGCCCCTCCCCGGTCAGGCCTCGGTGAGGTAGCGCTGGAGGGTCGGGGCCACCAGCGCCACGATCTCCTCCGGGTCCGCGGACGCGAGGGGCTCCACCCGGACGACGTACCGCACGAAGGCGATCCCGATCAGGTGCGAGGCCGCCAGCTCGGCGCGGAAGGTCGGGTCCGGGACGTCGAGGTCGGCGGCGACCCGCTCCAGGACCCGGCGCAGGATCAGGGTCCGCAGCACCTTCGCGGCCGCCTCGTGGGTGAGCGCGGAGCGGATCACGGCGAGCAGCGGGGCGCGCGTGGCCGGGTTCTCCCACACCCCCAGGAAATAGCGGGCCAGCCGCTCCCCGATGCCGTCCGGGCCCTCGCCGACGACGGCCGGGACCACCAGGGCGGGCTCCATCGTGAGCTCGATGGCGGCGGCGAAGAGGTCGTCCTTGCTGCCGAAGTAGTGGTGCACCAGCGCCGGGTCCACCCCGGCCACCTTCGCGATGCCCCGCACGGAGGTCTTGTCGTACCCGCGCTCCGCGAACACCTCGCGGGCCGCGAGGCGGATGCGCTCCTGGGTGCCGGGCCCCTCGTCCGCCTCGTCCTGGCGGGGCCGCCCGGGACCGCGCCGCCGCCGGGCCGGCTCGCTCACCGCCGGCCCCCGTCCGGGGCGGCGAGGTGGCGGCGGGTGAAGGCCAGCGCCTCGGCGAGGTCGGCTTCCCGCTCGGCGGAGGACATGGCGCGCCGCGTGTTGACCTCGATGACGATGTGCCCGTCGAAGGAGCTGCGGGCCAGGCCCGTCAGCAGCTCGGCGCAGGGCTGGGTGCCGCGCCCGGGGACCAGGTGCTCGTCCTTGGCGGAGCCGTTGCCGTCGGCGAGGTGGATGTGGGCGAGGCGGTCGCCCATCCGGTCGATCATGGCGCCGGCGTCGGTGCGGGCGGTCGCGGTGTGCGACAGGTCGACGGTGAAGTGGCGGTAGTCGTCCTTGGTCACGTCCCACTCGGGCGCGTAGGCGAGCATCTCGCGGTCGCGGTAGCGCCAGGGGTACATGTTCTCGACGGCGAACCGGACGTCGGTCTCCTCGGCCATCCGCCAGATCCCGGTCACGAAGTCGCGCGCGTACTGGCGCTGCCAGCGGAACGGCGGGTGCACGACGACGGTGGACGCCCCCAGCTTCTCGGCGGCGGCCCGGGCCCGCTGGAGCTTGGTCCACGGGTCGGTGGACCACACCCGCTGCGTGATCAGCAGGCAGGGCGCGTGCACGGCGAGGATCGGCACCCGGTGGTGGTCCGACAGCCGGCGCAGGGCCTCGACGTCCTGGCTGACCGGGTCCGTCCAGACCATGACCTCGACGCCGTCGTAGCCGAGGCGGGCGGCGATCTCGAAGGCCGTCGCCGTGGACTCCGGGTAGACGGAGGCGGTGGACAGGGCGACTTTCGGGGCGCTGCTGCTGCTCGGATTACGGACCACGGAGCCAGGTTACGGGCCGCCCGCCCGGCGCCCGGCACGCAAACCGACTCTCGTCATACTTTTCACATCAACGCCTGCGGCGGGTTTCAGCCCCCGCGCAGGACGCGGTACCCGAGCGACGGGGCGAAGCGCAGGAGCGCGTGCAGGAGCCCCACCTTTCCGATCCGGACCTCCGCGCTGTCGCGGCGGATGCCCCGGATCACGGCCCCGGCGGCCTCCGCCGCGCTGATCTTGCCGCGGCCCCGGCCGCGGGTCATGTCGGTGTCGACCAGCGGCAGTACCGCGTCGACCACGCGGATGCCGGAGCCGGCGACCTGCTGGCGGTGAGCACCCCCAGCACGAGGGCGTCCGCCGCCGGCCCGGGCGGCGCCCCCGGCGGGCCGACGTGCGCGGCGCACACCTCCCGCTCCCGGACCCCGCCGAGCACGACCCGGTTCCGCGAGCCGGTGAACCGCTCCAGCCGGCCCCAGCGTTCGAACAGGTCGGCCGGCCCATCGGCGGCGAGCAGCACCGAAACGGCCGGGTCGCCCCGCATCTCCGGCAGCACCCGCCCCACCCGCAACAGGGGCGGCAGCCCGTACCGTGCCACGACGTCGGCCAGGTACCGGCGCTTCACCTCGTACGACAGCACCGCCCCGCCCACGTCCGGCAGCGGGACCACGCCCCCGTCCCCGCCGAGCGCCCGCCCCACGGCCGCGACGAGCGCGGAACTCCCGAATCCGTCCATGCCCTCCCCCGTCCTCCTGCTGGAGGAGACGCTGGGCGGCCATCCCCGGGCCGTCTTGAACGATCACGCCACGCACCGCCCGTCCCTCTCGTGTGATAGGGCTATCGGACGATGAACCGCGAGGCGGCGACAGGACTTTGGGGGACGCAGTGCAGCCGGACAGTGGGCCAGCCACCCATCTCGGACCGAGCGGGACGGCCGCCCTCCTCCTGGACAAGATCCGCCAGGGCAACGACTACGCGCGCAGCCGCAAGAAGCGGTTCGGCCGAGGGGCGACCGCCACCAAGGTGGCGGCCCTGGTCCTCTCCGCCGCGTCCACCGTGGTCCTGGGCCTGCAGAACCTGAACGCGTGGACCGGCCTGGCCCTGGCGTGCGTGGCACTGGTGACGCTGCTGGGAGCCCTCGAACCGTTCTTCAACTGGCGGTCGCGGTCGGTCCTGATGGAGGAGGCCCAATACCGCTTCCGACGCCTCGCGGACGACCTCGAATACCTCCTGGCCTCGACGGCCGCGGACGACCTCACGTTCGATCAGCTGGACGAACTCTTCCGCCGCTACCAGACGATCTGGGACGACCTGAGCCTCAGCTGGCTGGAACACCGCCGCGAACCCGCACCTTCGAACCGCAGCTGAGCGGGGCCGCGGGGAACCCCCGGTCCCTCTCGGGACCGCCCGGCCGGGACGCCGCCCCTCTACGGCAGGTGGTCGAGGCGGCGGAGGATGACGCCCTCGCGGAGGGCCCAGGGGCAGATCTCCAGGGTGTCGACGCCGAAGAGGTCCATCGCCGCCTCCGCCACCAGGGCGCCCGCCAGGAGCTGGGAGGCGCGGCCGTCCGAGACGCCGGGGAGGGCGGATCGTTCCGCCGTCGTCATCGTCGCCAGGCGGGGGACCCACTCCTCCAGGGACTTCCGCGTCAGGTCGCGCTGGACGTACAGGCCGTCCGCCTCGCGGGCCGCGCCGGCGATGCGGGCCAGCTGCTTGAAGGTCTTCGAGGTGGCCACCACGTGGTCCGGCGCCCCGAACCGGCTGAATTCTCCGACCGTGCGGGCGATCTGCGCCCGCACGTGGCGGCGCAGCGCCTTCACGTCCGCCGGGTCCGGCGGGTCGCCCAGGAGCCAGGCCGAGGTGAGGCGGCCCGCGCCCAGGGGGAGGGAGACGGCGGCGTCGGGGTCCTCGTCGATGCCGTACGCGATCTCCAGCGAGCCGCCGCCGATGTCCAGGACCAGCAGCTTGCCCGCCGACCAGCCGAACCAGCGCCGGACGGCGAGGAAGGTCAGCCGGGCCTCGTCCTCACCGCTGAGGACCGGCAGCTCGACGCCGGTCTCGGCCTTGACGCGGGCCAGGACCTCGTCGGCGTTGGGGGCCTCGCGCACGGCGCTGGTCGCGAAGGGGAGGACGTCCTCGCAACCCTTGTCCTCGGCGGCCTGCACGGCGTCGCCGATCACCGAGACCAGGCGCTCGACGCCCTCCGGGGTGATCGCCCCGGACTCGTCGAGCAGCTCCGCGAGCCGCAGCTGCTCCTTGTGGGAGTGCGCGGGCAGCGGGCGCGCGCCGGGGTGCGCGTCCACCACGAGCAGATGGACCGTATTCGAACCCACATCCAGGACACCGAGTCTCATACGGGAAACGCTACTGGGCCGGACGCGGGGCGGTGGAGTAAGGGGCGCTTACGCTTGACTTTGTGCCAAATACGAAGAAGGCCATCAAGAACCAGTCGAAGAAGAGCAAGGGCAAAGTGGCGGACGAGAAGGGCCTCGACTTCCCCCGGGCCTGGGTGGAGTTCCCCGATCCCGCCGACGAGGAGCAGGTCTTCCGCTGTGACCTGACCTGGCTGACCTCCCGCTGGACCTGCATTTTCGGCAGCGGCTGCCAGGGCATCCAGGCGGGCCGGGCCGAGGACGGCTGCTGCACGCTGGGCGCGCACTTCTCCGACGAGGACGACGAGAAGCGGGTCGCCGAGAACGTGGCGCGGCTGACGCCGGAGCTGTGGCAGTTCCACGACGTCGGCAGCGAGAGCGGCTGGACGCAGCTCGACGACGACGGGGAGAAGCAGACCCGCCGCTGGGACGGGGCGTGCATCTTCCTGAACCGGCCCGGCTTCCCCGCCGGGGCGGGCTGCTCGCTGCACATCCTGGCGCTGCAGAGCGGGCAGGAGCCGTTGGAGACGAAGCCGGACGTGTGCTGGCAGCTGCCGATCCGGCGTACGTACGACTGGATCGACCGGCCGGACGACACCCGGGTGCTCCAGGTGTCGATCGGGGAGTACGACCGGCGCGGCTGGGGGCCGGGCGGGCACGACCTGCACTGGTGGTGCACGTCGGCCACCTCGGCGCACGGGGCCGGTGAGCCGGTGTACGTGTCGTACCGGGCGGAGCTGACGGAGCTGATGGGCGAGGCGGGGTACGCGGAGCTGGTGAAGCTGTGCGAGGCCCGGCTGGCCTCGCTGCTGCCGATGGCCCCGCACCCCGCCGATCCGGTGTAGCCGCCGCGCGGTCCCCCGCGCAGCCGGTGTCGTCCCCCGCCCGCCGCGCCAGGGCCTGTCGTCGAAGTCCCGTCGTCGCCCGGAGGGCGGCGGTGTGACGACGGGCCCTAGGGCGCGGGGGGTGTCGGGGCGGGGGAAACCGTTCCTCCTGGGCCGGAGGACGGCGCCGGGTCCGTGGGGTCCGGGGTCGGCGTGGGCGTCGGCGTCGGCGTGGGGTCCGGTGTCGGCGTGGGCGTCGGGGTCGGCGTGGGGTCCGGTGTCGGCGTGGGGTCCGGTCCGGGCGGGGTCGGGTCGGTGGCGGGTGCGGGGCGGCCGCGGCCCGAGACCGAGACGACGGCTCCGCCCGGGTCGACGCCGACGCGGGCCGTCCAGGCGCCGACGGGCTGGGCCCCGGTGTCGACGGTGATCCGCAGGGTGACCGTTTCCCCAGGGGCCAGGGTGCCCGCCGTCTGGCTCGCGCGCAGCCAGGGCGCGTCCGACCAGAGCCGCCAGTGGACGGGGCCGCCGCCGGACGCGCTGAGGGTGAGCAGGGTGGTGCCGCCGTGGCCGGCCGCGGCGACGGTGAGCCGGCCGGGGGCTGCGGGGCCGTCGGCCTCGGGGGTGGCGGGGGCGCCGCTGCTGATGACCTCGACGGAGACGTCGGGGCCGGCGGGGCCGGGGGCGAAGCCGGGTTCGCCGGTGGTGCGGGCGGTGTTGCCGGTGTTCTCGTACGCGGTGAGCGGGCGCCCCTCGGCGAGCGGGGGCGGGATCTGGGCCTCGCCCACGGAGATGCGGGTGCCGTCGCCGACGGGTTCGGCGATGGTCGGGGCGCCCCGGTAGGCGGCCCATAGGGCGATGACGGGGGCGGCGACGACGGTGGCGACGACGGTGGTGGTCACGGCCCGGGACCGCAGCCGGTCGCGGCGGGCGGCGCGGTCCTTGGGGTCCATGGGGAAGCCGGTGCGGTCGAAGCGCGGGCCGGGGCGGCCGCCGCGGCGCCGGCCGGAGTGCAGCATGGCCGCGCGGACGGCGCCGCGGGGGGCGGGGACGAGGGGGAGCGCGGCGTGCAGGCCGCCGGAGCCGGGCCAGGGTGCGGCGGCGCCGACGCGTTCGGCGACGCGGCGGCAGCGCGGGCAGTCGTCGACGTGGCGGACGAGCTCGGCGCGCAGGGTGCTGGACAGCAGGACGTCGCGGTCGCCGTCGTCGCCGGTGAGGCGGGAGACGGCCGGGCAGTTGCCGGTCTCGACGACGGCGAGGGCGGCGCGGGTGCGCTCGACCTCGCAGGCCGCGGCGGACAGCAGCTCGCGGGCGGCGGCGGGGGCGGTGCCGAGGACCGCGGCGAGCTCGGCGACGCCGAGGCGGTGGCGGACGGCGAGTTCGAGGGCCTCGCGCTGCTCCGGGGTGGTGCCCGCGGCCTCGGGCCAGGCGAGGCGGGCGAGCTCGGTGCGACGACGGGCGGCCGCCTGGGCGGAAGCCTGGGCCGCCGCGTGGGCCGCCGCCTGCGCCGCCGCCTGAGCGCCCTCGTGGGCGGACGCGTGGGCCGCCGCCTGCGCCGCCGCCTGAGCGCCCCCCTGAGCGGACGCCTGCGCCGCCGCCTGAGCGGACATCTGGGCAGACGCCTGGCCGGACGCCTGAGCGATCCCCTGCGCCCCCGCCTGAGCGGACCACTGGGCGATCCCCTGGGCCGACGCCTGAGCGGACCACTGGGCGGACCCCTGGGCGGTTCCCCGGCCGGTTGCGTGAGCGGGCGGCCGGGTCGTCGCGTCGAGCGGGCGGTGCGCGTGGGGCGCATGCCCGGGGTCGGTGTGCTCCGGCGCGCGCCGGGCGGAGTGCGCCCCCAGGCGGGCGCGCCGCTGTTCGGCCAGCCGGCGCAGGCAGGCCCAGCGGGCGAGGGCGTACAGCCAGGCGCGCCGGTCGCCCTCGTGGGGACATCGGCCGGGGTACCGGTCGGCGACGGCGAGGACGTCGCCGAGGGCGTCGGTGGCGGCGTCGTGGTCGCACAGGACGGAGAGGCAGTAGGTGAACAGCCCGTCCAGGTAGGGCTCGTACGGGGAGGGCGGCGGGTCGGGGTCCGCGGTGCGCGCGCCCGCCGGATCCGCGGGGGCCGCCGGCCCGGCCGGGCCGTCCGTCCGGGGAAGGGCGGCCGTCGCCGCCGTCTCCTCGGGCCGGGGCACACCTGCTCGGGGTGTGCGCCGGTGCGCCCGGTGTGCGCCGGTGCGTGATGCGGGGTCTCCCTGGTCGCTGCTGTTCACCTGGCGAAGGTAGGCGGCGCGCCGGTGGGGCTCCGGAAGCCTTCCCCACTTTTAGCCCTTACGGGTGAACAGATCGGTACCGCGCTGACCGCTCCCCTGACGCCCGGCCGGCACCGCGTTGTCGGCGGCGCCGGTTACCGTGGGCGGCATGGCTGCCCGTACCTCCCGCTCATCCGCCAAGGACCGCCCGTCCTTCCGCTGCACCGAGTGCGGCTGGACGACCGTGAAGTGGCTCGGCCGCTGCCCGGAGTGCCAGGCGTGGGGCACCGTCGAAGAGATGGGCGCGCCCGCGGTGCGCACCACCGCGGCCGGCCGCGTCACGGCGGCCGCGCTGCCGATCGCGCAGGTCGACGGCAGGACGGCGACCGCCCGCAGCACGGGCGTGGACGAACTGGACCGCGTCCTGGGCGGCGGCCTCGTCCCCGGCGCGGTCGTGCTCCTGGCGGGCGAGCCGGGCGTCGGCAAGTCGACGCTGCTGCTCGACGTCGCGGCCAAGGCGGCCACCGGCGACCACCGCACCCTGTACGTCACCGGCGAGGAGTCGGCGAGCCAGGTGCGGCTGCGGGCCGACCGGATCAACGCCCTGAACGACCACCTCTACCTCGCCGCCGAGACCGACCTGTCCGCCGTCCTCGGCCACCTCGACGCGGTGCGGCCGTCGCTGCTGGTGCTGGACTCCGTGCAGACCATCGCCTCCCCCGAGATCGACGGCGCGCCCGGCGGCATGGCCCAGGTCCGGGAGGTGGCGGGGGCGCTGATCCGCGCCTCGAAGGAGCGGGGCATGGCCACCCTCCTCGTCGGCCACGTCACCAAGGACGGGGCCATCGCCGGCCCCCGCCTGCTGGAGCACCTGGTGGACGTGGTGCTGAGCTTCGAGGGCGACCGGCACGCCCGGCTGCGCCTGGTGCGCGGCGTGAAGAACCGCTACGGGGCGACCGACGAGGTCGGCTGCTTCGAGCTGCACGACGAGGGCATCACCGGGCTCGCCGACCCCAGCGGGCTGTTCCTGACCCGGCGCGCGGAGGCGGTGCCCGGGACCTGTCTGACCGTGACGCTGGAGGGCAAGCGCCCGCTGGTCGCGGAGGTGCAGGCGCTGACCGTGGACTCGCAGATCCCCTCCCCGCGCCGCACCACCTCCGGCCTGGAGACCTCGCGCGTCTCGATGATGCTGGCGGTGCTGGAGCAGCGCGGCCGGATCACGGCGCTGGGCAAGCGGGACATCTACAGCGCGACGGTGGGCGGGGTGAAGCTGACGGAGCCGGCCGCCGACCTGGCGATCGCGCTGGCGCTGGCCTCCGCGGCGAGTGACGTGCCGCTGCCGAAGAACCTGGTCGCGATCGGGGAGGTCGGGCTGGCCGGCGAGGTGCGGCGGGTGACCGGGGTGCAGCGGCGCCTGGCCGAGGCGCACCGGCTCGGGTTCACGCACGCGCTGGTGCCGGCGGATCCGGGGAAGGTCCCGCCGGGGATGAAGGTGACCGAGGTCGCGGACGTGGGGGACGCGCTGCGGGTGCTGCCGCGCGGGCGGTCCCGTACGCCGGCGAAGGAGCGGGCCGCGGCCGCCCCGGCGGAATGAGGGACTCCGCCGGGTGGTCCGGGGCGCAGGTCAGCGGGGCCGTACGGGCTGCCGCCACGGCGGTGCGGGCCAAGGCCCGGCGGGCGCACAGGTGGCGCCGGTAGACTTTGTGCTGGTCCGCCCGGCCCTACGCAGGCGGCGCAACCCGCGACCGGAGGAGTGCAGTGGCAGCCAAGGACGGGGCAGCAGCATCCGGCAAGTCGGGCGCGAGCTCCAAGCACGAGGCGTTGATGCGCGCCTCCCTGACCGCGGTCGCCCCTGGTCAGCCGCTGCGTGACGGCCTCGAACGGATCGTCCGCGGCAACACGGGCGGGCTCATCGTCCTCGGCATGGACAAGACGGTCGAGGCGATGTGCACCGGCGGCTTCGTCCTGGACGTGGAGTTCACCGCGACCCGGCTGCGGGAACTGTGCAAGCTCGACGGCGCCCTGATCCTGGACAAGGACCTGACGAAGATCCTGCGGGCCGGCGTGCAGCTGGTGCCGGACGCGTCGATCCCGACGGAGGAGACGGGCACCCGTCACCGGACCGCGGACCGCGTCTCGAAGCAGTGCGGGTTCCCGGTGGTGTCGGTGTCCCAGTCGATGCGGCTGATCGCGCTGTACGTGGACGGGGAGCGGCGCGTCCTGGAGGAGTCCGGGGCGATCCTGTCCCGCGCGAACCAGGCGCTGGCCACGCTGGAGCGGTACAAGCTGCGGCTCGACGAGGTCGCGGGGACGCTGTCGGCGCTGGAGATCGAGGACCTGGTCACGGTGCGCGACGTGACGGCGGTGGCCCAGCGGCTGGAAATGGTCCGCAGGATCGCGACCGAGATCGCCGAGTACGTGGTCGAACTGGGCACGGACGGGCGACTGCTGTCGCTCCAGCTGGACGAGCTGACGGTGGGGATCGAGCAGGAGCGGGAGCTGGTGGTCCGGGACTACGTTCCGGAACCGACGGCGAAGCGCTCCCGCACGGTGGAGGAGGCTCTGCCGGCGCTGGACGCGCTGACGCATCCGGAACTGCTGGAGCTGGGGATCGTGGCGAAGGCGCTCGGGTACACCGGGTCGCCGGAGACCCTGGACTCGGCGGTGTCGCCCCGCGGGTACCGGCTGCTGGCGAAGGTCCCGCGGCTGCCCGGGGCCATCATCGAGCGGCTCGTGGAGCACTTCGGGGGGCTCCAGAAGCTGCTGGCCGCCAGCGTGGACGACCTGCAGACGGTGGACGGGGTCGGCGAGGCCCGGGCCCGGAGCGTGCGGGAGGGGCTCTCGCGGCTCGCGGAGTCGTCCATCCTGGAGCGCTACGTCTAGGCTCTGCCGCGCCGCGGGCGTCGAGCGCCGACGGGGCCGCACCGCGCGCCCTGCGCGGTGCGGCCCCGTCGGCGTTCTCAGTCCTGCTTCAGGACGAAGGACGTGCGGGCCACCGGGAGGCCCGGGGAGCGGGCCTCGACCACGTAGGTGTCGGGGGCCGGGGTGCCCGCCGGGGGCGACTGGCACTGGTCGGCCGCGCTGAGCCTGCGGTCCCATTCCAGCGACTGCCTGGCCTCGCCCTGCGCCGGGACCCGGAAGTACGCGTTGGCCGGGCCCGACGGGCAGTCGGCCGAGGACCAGACCTGCTTGGCCCCGGTCGTCTGGAAGATCGTCACGACGGCCTGCTTCGGGCCGAGCCCGACCTTGCAGGTGCTGCCGGTGATGTTGCGGACGATCAGTTCGAGGCGCGGCTTCTCGTTCGTCTCGTACTCGTTCTTCACGCTCTTGACCTCCCACTGCACCGCGCTCGCCGCGCAGGTGGGGAGGGGGGAGTCGGCCGGGAGGGCCGCGGCCGCGCCCGTACCGCCGGAGGAGGAGCCCGAGTTGGCGCCGCCGCCCTGCTCGGGGTTCTTCGACGTGCCGCCGCCCGAGCCGGTGCCCGCGCCCGTGCCGGTGCCCGACTCCGCCCGTCCGCCCGGGGCCTGACTGATCGCCGGGCCGGATCCGGAGGGGCCCGGGGTGATCGTCCGTACCGGGCCGGAGCCGTCGCCGCCGCCCTTGCCGTTCGTGCTCGTGCCGGCCCCGCCGGAACTGACGAACCATACGGCGAGCAGCGCGACGAGCGCGGCTACGGACGCCAGAACAGCCCTCCGCCGCCAGTAAATGGAGGAGGGAAGCGGCCCGACCGGATTGCGCAGAGATCCCACGTACCGAACCTTACGAGAACTCGCGCCGCGATCAGTGCCCCACATGCCGTGCATACGACGGGTTTTGGCGATGATCATCCCGGGGGGTGACCGCGGAGCGACAGGATCAGGCCAGGGTCTGACGTGGCCCCGACCAGCGGTTGAGTACGGTCAGTCACCATGGACACCTCCGACCTCTACCGCGACATCACCGACTTCGCCCACGACACGCCCCCCTGGGTGCAGTCGGCCTTCGAGGTCTGGACCGAATACGGGCTGCTGCTCTTCGGTCTGCTCTACATAGCCGTCTGGTGGCGTGCGCGCGGGCGCCGCGACCCCCGCGCCGTGGCGCGCGCGGTGCTCGCGCCGCTGGTCACGGCACTCGTGTACGTCGCCTCCGAGGTGGTGAAGTCGACCATCGACGAGGAGCGGCCCTGCCGGGCGGTGGCCCGGGCGGCCGCCCCGCTGGTCCCGTGCCCGCCGTACGGCGACTGGTCCTTCCCCAGCAACCACTCCGCCATCGCGGGCGCCGCCGCCGTCGCGCTGGCCCTGGCCGTGCCGCGCCTGGCGGCGCTGACCCTGCCGATGGCGGTGCTCATGGCCTTCTCGCGGGTGTTCGTGGGCGTGCACTACCCGCACGACGTGGGGATGGGCCTGCTGCTCGGCGCCTCGCTGGGCGCGCTGGCCGTGGCCCTGCTGACCGGCCCGCTGACCCGGGTGATCGCCGCCGTACAGGGGAGCGGGATCCGCGCGGCCGTCTGGTTCACCGGTCCGGGCCCCGCGCGCCACCCGTAGAACGTGCCAGGATGCCTCTGACATGACTGCATCCGCCGAATCCACCGCGTCCGCGTCCCCCCTGCACGAGCCCGTCATCGCGTGGTTCGACGAACACGCCCGCGACCTGCCCTGGCGCCGCCCCGAGGCCGGCCCCTGGGGGGTCATGGTCAGCGAGTTCATGCTCCAGCAGACCCCCGTCAGCCGGGTGCTGCCGGTGTACGAGCAGTGGCTCGCCCGCTGGCCCCGCCCCGCCGACCTGGCCGCCGAGGCGCCGGGCGAGGCCGTACGGGCCTGGGGGCGGCTCGGCTACCCCCGGCGGGCCCTGCGCCTGCACGGGGCGGCCGCGGCGATAACGGAGCGCCACGGCGGGGACGTGCCGCGCGACCACGCGCAGCTGCTCGCGCTGCCCGGGATCGGCGAGTACACGGCCGCCGCGGTGGCCTCCTTCGCGTACGGGCAGCGGCACGCCGTCCTCGACACCAACGTGCGCCGGGTCTTCGCCCGCACGTCGACCGGCATCGAGTACCCGCCGAACGCGACCACCGCCGCCGAGCGGCGCCTGGCCCGGGCCCTGCTGCCCGAGGACGAGCCCACGGCGGCCCGCTGGGCGGCGGCCTCGATGGAACTGGGCGCGCTGGTCTGCACGGCCAAGAGCCCCGACTGCGTCCGCTGCCCGGTGGCCGGGCTGTGCGCCTGGCGGCTGGCCGGGAAGCCCGCACACGACGGGCCGCCGCGGCGCGGGCAGACGTACGCGGGGACCGACCGTCAAGTGCGCGGCCGGCTGCTGGCCGTCCTGCGCGAGGCGACGGGGCCGGTGGCCCAGGCGCAGCTCGACGCCGTGTGGGACGAGCCGGTGCAGCGGGCCAGGGCCCTGGACGGCCTGGTCTCCGACGGGCTGGTCGAGCCGCTCGCCCGCGGGATGTACCGCCTGCCGCAGGGCTAGACCGCGGATTCCGGGGGCCCGGCCCCCGGAATCCGCAGGTGGGCCGGGTGGGCCCGGGGGCGGCCCGAAGTTGACGGATGCATTCCGTTTCGGCGCGGGAAACCCCAGCTCACGGGCACTGTTACACAACCTACGGGTGTCCGTGCGCCCACCGCAGGCTGACCCGCACAGTGCCGTGACAACCCCTCCGTACCTTCGGATCCGTAAGGCAGCGGGTCACGGGGACGGCAGCGGAGGCGATCTAGATGGCGCACGGAGATGTACTCGAGTTCGAGGAGTACGTACGCACGCGGCAGGACGCCCTCCTGCGCAGTGCCCGGCGCCTGGTCCCGGACCCCACGGACGCCCAGGACCTCCTCCAGACCGCGCTCGTACGCACGTACGGGCGCTGGGAGGGCATCGCCGACAAGTCCCTGGCCGACGCCTACCTGCGCCGCGTCATGATCAACACGCGGACCGAGTGGTGGCGGGCCCGCAAGCTCGACGAGGTCCCCACCGAGCAGCTCCCGGACGCCTCCGTCGAGGACGGCTCCGACCAGCGCGCCGACCGCGCCCTGCTCATGGACATCCTCAAGGTGCTCGCGCCCAAGCAGCGCAGTGTCGTGGTGCTGCGACACTGGGAGCAGATGAGCACCGAGGAGACGGCCGCGGCGCTCGGAATGTCGGCGGGAACCGTGAAGAGCACACTGCACCGCGCACTGGCCCGGCTCCGCCAGGAGCTGGAGAGCCGGGACCTGGACATGCGTGCGCTCGAACGCGGTGACCACACCACGCGTTACGAGGGGCGGGAGCGGTGCGCGGCCTGAACGGCCAAAGCCTGAGCGGTAGAAGCTCGCTGGTACTGACGTCGGCGGGGACGGTCGTCCTCGTCGGCACAGTGCTGTTCGCGGCCGGCTGTTCCACCGGCGGGACCGGCCTACGCGACGGCGGCCCCGCCCGCACGGAGTCGGTGACGCGCAACAACCAGCCGACCACCGCGCCCACCGGGCCGGTGGCCCCGGGCCACTCCCCCGCCGCGGGGACGGCGAACCCCCTCAAGAAGGTCGACCCGGTGGCCCTGCTGAAGGCGGACCCCAAGGTCAGCGCCGAGATCAAGCGGGACCTCAAGCCCTGCACGGGCAAGGAGTACCCGGTCGACGTGAGCTACGGGAAGATCACCGGGAGCTCCGTCGTCGACATCGTCGTCAACGTCCTGTCCTGCGCCGATGCCCTGGGCAGGGGCTCGTACGTGTACCGGTCGGACGGCGGGACGTACGAGAATGTCTTCGCCGACGAGCAGCCGCCCGTCTACGCCGAGATCGACCGGGGCGACCTGGTGGTCAGCAAACCCGTCTACGGCAAGAGCGACGCGGCCGCCTACCCCTCCGGCGAGGACGTGATCACGTACCGCTGGAACGGGGAGAAGTTCGCCGAGCAGGACCGCGTCCACTCGGAGTACAGCAACGTGGGCGACGGGGCGGGCCAGCCGGCTCCGGCCGTCAGCCAGAAGAACTGACCGCACAAGCAGACGGAACGACGGAGTGAGGCTGGGCATGGCCGAGACCCACGTGCTGTTCGTGGAGGACGACGACGTCATCCGCGAGGCCACGACCCTGGCGCTGGAACGCGACGGGTTCGTGGTCACCGCCATGCCCGACGGCCTGTCCGGGCTGGAGTCCTTCCGGGCGGACCGGCCGGACATCGCGCTGCTGGACGTGATGGTGCCCGGCATGGACGGGGTGAGCCTGTGCCGGCGCATCCGCGACGAGTCCACCGTCCCCGTCATCATGCTGTCGGCGCGCGCCGACTCCATCGACGTGGTCCTGGGCCTGGAGGCGGGCGCAGACGACTACGTCACCAAGCCCTTCGACGGCTCGGTCCTCGTCGCCCGGATCCGCGCCGTGCTGCGCCGCTTCGGCCACGCGGGCGGCACGCAGAACGGCGGCAACGGGTCGTCCGACGGGGACGGCTCCGACGAGCGCGGGGTGCTGTCCTTCGGCGACCTGGAGGTCGACACCGAGGGCATGGAGGTCCGCCGGGCCGGCTCCCCCGTCGCCCTGACCCCCACCGAGATGCGGCTGCTGCTGGAGTTCTCCTCCGCTCCCGGCACCGTCCTGTCCCGCGACCGGCTCCTGGAGCGGGTGTGGGACTACGACTGGGGCGGCGACACCCGCGTCGTGGACGTCCACGTCCAGCGACTGCGCACCAAGATCGGCCAGGACCGGATCGAGACGGTCCGCGGCTTCGGATACAAGCTCAAGGCATGAGAACCACAGCATGAGGCGTTTCACCCTGCGCACGGGGATCCGCTGGAAGATCACGCTCGCCATCGCCGCCGTCGGCGCCCTCACCGCGCTCGCCCTGAGCCTGGTGGTGCACAGCGCCGCCCGCGTGTCGATGCTGGAGAGCGCCCGCGACTCGGAACTGGAGCGGGTCCAGTACATCGCCCGCACCCCCGACGCCGGCCGCAAGCCGATCTGGGGCGCCAAGGTCAACGACCCCGAGCTGCCCGCGGAGCTGCGCGAGAAGGCCCGCTCGGGGCGGCGCGGCACCTACATCCAGGAGACCCCCAAGCGGGCCCCCGAGGTGTGGGCGGCCGTACCGCTCGGCAACGGGCAGGTGCTCTCCATGCACCACCAGTTCCGCGAGAGCGCCAACATGGTGCGCGACCTGGACCGGGCCCTCGTCGTCGGCTCCCTCGCCGTCGTGATCGGCGGCTCGGCGCTCGGCGTGCTCATCGGCGGGCAGATCTCGCGCCGGCTGCGCAAGGCGGCCGCCGCCGCCCAGCGGGTGGCGCACGGGGACCCGGAGGTCCGCGTACGGGACGCCGTGGGCGGTGTGGTGCGCGACGAGACCGACGACCTCGCGCGGGCGGTGGACGCGATGGCCGATGCCCTCCAGCAGCGGCTGGAGGCCGAGCGTCGGGTCACCGCCGACATCGCGCACGAACTGCGGACCCCGGTGACGGGCCTGCTCACCGCCGCGGAACTGCTGCCCCCGGGCCGGCCGACGGAGCTGGTGCGCGACCGCGCGCAGGCGATGCGGGCCCTCGTCGAGGACGTCCTGGAGGTGGCCCGGCTGGACGGCGCGTCCGAGCGGGCCGAACTGCAGGACGTGGCGCTGGGCGAGTTCGTGACCCGGCGGGTCACCGCACTGATGCCGGAGGCCACGGTACGGGTCGTCGCGGACGAGATCGTCAGCACCGACCCGCGCCGGCTGGAGCGCATCCTCGGCAACCTCCTCGCCAACGCCGCGCGGTACGGGCAGCCGCCGATCCAGGTCGACATCGAGGGACGCGTCGTGCGGGTACGGGACCACGGGCCGGGCTTCCCCGAGGCGCTGCTGCGGGAGGGCCCGAGCCGCTTCCGGACCGGGTCCACGGACCGGGCGGGCGTCGGGCACGGGCTCGGGCTGACCATCGCGGAGGGCCAGGCCCGCGTCCTGGGCGCCCGCCTCACCTTCCGCAACGTGGCGGCCCCGGGCGGTGCGGAGAACGAGGGCGCGGCGGCGGGTGCGGTGGCGGTCCTGTGGCTCCCGGAACACGCCCCGACGGCGACGGGCAGCTTCCCGATCATCCAGCTCCCCGGCTGACCCCTGTTCCTCACGGGGCACGGGTCGGCGGGGTCGGGGCTGACCGGGGTCCCGGGCAGGTGCGGGGTCCGGCCTCCCGGTTCGCGGTGATGTTCTAGCATCCGTGCCATGACCGACGGTACGGATCGCCCGAACAGCCCGCAGCCCGGCCCCGCCCCCGGCGGGTACGGCTATCCACAGCCGGGGCCGTCCAACCCCTACCAGCCCGAGCCCGCGCCGGGGCAGCCCGGGCAGGGCTTCGGGCCGCCGCCCGTGGCGGACGAAACGTTCCCGCCTCCGATACCGGAGACCTTCAGCGCCCCCTCGACGCCGGACTGGCAGGCGATGGCCGACGCCTCCGAGGCGCAGCGCAAGAAGCGCCGGCTGCTGACCATAGGCGGCGGGGCGCTGGCGGTGGTGCTGCTGGCGGGCGGGGCGACGTTCTTCCTCACGCGCGGAGGTGACGCGCCGGACGACAAGCCGACCGCCTCGTCCTCGGGCTCCCCCAGCCCCTCGGGTGGGGCGAAGTCCCCGACCCGCAACCCGGACGACGACTACCCGACCCTCCCCGGCGAGCCGAACGTCCTGCGCGACTACAACGGCAAGACGGGCATCGCCCTGGGCCCGGGCGCCTCACTGGGCGAGCTGTCCATGCGCACCGAGGTCCGCTTCAAGGGGGCGCCGGACTCGTACGCGCAGGGCGCCGAGGCGGCCGTGGACGTCACGAAGAGCTTCAGCGTCTCCACGCGCGCCTACAACACGACCGAGGGGGGCTCGCACATGGCCGTCAGCCAGGGAGACGGGGACTCGTACTCCTTCGAGCTGGGCTTCGAGGTCGTGAACGGCAAGAAGGCCTGGGTGTTCCGGGTCCAGACCGGCGACAAGGGCCAGGCGGCGACGGCCCAGCAGGTCGTCGCGGACAACGTGGACACCACGAAGAAGTGGGCGCTGCTGACGGGCACCTACGACGCGGAGAAGAAGACCATCGCGCTGTGGGTGGACGACAAGCAGGCCGGTCAGGCGCAGGTCTCGGGGATCTGGGCGGGCCCCGGTCCGCTCCAGCTGGGCCGGGCCCGCCACCACGGCATCTGGAGCGCCCCCTGGGAGGGGGCGCTGGACCACATCCGGGTCTTCGACCAGGTGCTGGGCCAGGAGCAGCTCACGGTCCTGAAGAACAACAAGCTCGTCAAGATCAAGCCGACGCACGCCTGGCTGGTCTGAGCCGGGAGGGTCAGACGGTGATGCCGACGTTGCGCAGGAAGACGACCGGGTTGACCGCGGAGCCGTAGTTCGGCGTGGTCCGGATCTCGAAGTGCAGGTGCGGACCGCTGGAGTTGCCGGTGTTGCCGGACAGGGCGATCTGCTGGTCGACGGAGACCTTCTGGCCGATCTTGACCTGGATCTTCGACAGGTGCGCGTACTGGGAGTACGTGTTGTTCGCGTGCTTGATCACGACGGCGTTGCCGTAGGCCGGGCCGTCGCCGCCGCCGTTGGGGCCGGCCTTGACGACGGTGCCGGCGGAGGCGGCGTGCACCGGGGTGCCGACGGGGACGGCGAAGTCCTGGCCGGAGTGCTTGTGGGACCACATGGTGCCGCCCTTGCCGAAGGTCGCGGAGAGCGTGTAGCCCTTGACGGGCTTGTCCCACAGGCCGGTCTTCACGGCGGTCTGGGCGGCGGGGGCCTCGTCGGCGAAGGCGGCGGTCGTCCCGGCCCCGAGGGCCAGCGCCGCACCGAGGGCGGTGGCGACGACGGCGGTGCGGGTACGACGGGTGTTGACGCGCTTCGCGGACATGCGGGACCTCCGGGGCCGGGGACAGGATGCGGGCAAGAAAGATCCCGGCGCTGCGGCGTGTGCCGCGACTGCCGGGCTTGCCCCACCTTGGTAACCCGTGCCCCCGGACTTCCCCAAACACCCGATTTACTACCCCGGCTCGTAGGCGAATGTCTCACTCCGCCCCGGTTGACGCCTCCCGGACAGCCCCAACGCCAGGACAATCCGGACACCAAACCCTACGGAGCCGCCTAGTAGGTCCGTTTTGTTCTGTGCGGCTTGTCACCGCCCCCGGCCACCCGAGCACCCCGCAGACCGCCCGCACCGGCACCCGCCGGACGCGGCAACCCGAACGCCCCCACCCGCCGGCCCGCACCACCCACCCCCCGCACACACCGAAGGGGCGGCCCCGGGACCGTAAAGGTCCCGGGGCCGCCCCTCGTGCGCCGCCTACCGCTTACGCGTCCTTACGCGCCCTTCGACAGGTCCGGGCCGGAGCCCGTGGCCTCGATCGGGGGGAGGTCCGGCAGGGCCGACTTCTCCTCGCCGCGGAAGGTGAACTTGGCTTCGTCGCCCTCACCCTCCACGCCGACGACCACGATGTGACCGGGGCGCAGCTCGCCGAAGAGGATCTTCTCCGACAGCAGGTCCTCGATCTCGCGCTGGATGGTCCGGCGCAGCGGGCGGGCACCCATGATCGGGTCGTAGCCGCGCTTGGCCAGGAGCAGCTTCGCGTCACCGCTGAGCTCGATGCCCATGTCGCGGTCCTTGAGGCGCTCGTCCACCTTGGCGATCATCAGGTCGACGATCTGGATGATGTCTTCCTGGCTGAGCTGGTGGAAGACGACCGTGTCGTCGACGCGGTTGAGGAACTCGGGCCGGAAGTGCTGCTTGAGCTCTTCGTTGACCTTCGCCTTCATCCGGTCGTAGCCGGTCTTGACGTCGCCCTGGGCGGCGAAGCCCAGGTTGAAGCCCTTGGAGATGTCCCGCGTACCCAGGTTGGTCGTCATGATGATGACCGTGTTCTTGAAGTCCACCACCCGGCCCTGGGAGTCGGTCAGGCGGCCGTCCTCCAGGATCTGGAGCAGGGAATTGAAGATATCCGGGTGCGCCTTCTCGACCTCGTCGAAGAGGACGACGGAGAACGGCTTCCGGCGGACCTTCTCGGTCAGCTGGCCGCCCTCTTCGTAGCCCACGTAGCCGGGGGGCGAACCGAAGAGACGCGAAACCGTGTGCTTCTCGCTGAACTCCGACATGTCGAGGGAGATCAGCGCGTCCTCGTCACCGAAGAGGAATTCGGCGAGGGTCTTCGACAGCTCGGTCTTACCGACACCGGACGGGCCGGCGAAGATGAACGAGCCACCGGGGCGCTTCGGGTCCTTCAGGCCGGCCCGCGTACGGCGGATCGCCTGCGAAAGGGCCTTGATGGCGTCCTTCTGGCCGATGACGCGCTTGTGGAGCTCGTCCTCCATGCGCAGCAGGCGCGAGGACTCCTCCTCGGTCAGCTTGAAGACGGGAATGCCGGTCGCGGTCGCGAGGACCTCGGCGATGAGCTCGCCGTCGACCTCGGCGACGACGTCCATGTCGCCGGCCTTCCATTCCTTCTCGCGCTTGGACTTCGCGGCGAGCAGCTGCTTCTCCGAATCACGGAGCGAAGCCGCCTTCTCGAAGTCCTGGGAGTCGATGGCCGACTCCTTGTCGCGGCGCACGGCCGCGATCTTCTCGTCGAACTCGCGGAGGTCCGGCGGCGCGGTCATCCGGCGGATGCGCATCCGGGAGCCGGCCTCGTCGATCAGGTCGATCGCCTTGTCCGGCAGGAAGCGGTCCGAGATGTACCGGTCGGCCAGCGTCGCGGCCTGCACCAGGGCCTCGTCCGTGATCGAGACGCGGTGGTGGGCCTCGTACCGGTCACGGAGACCCTTGAGGATCTCGATGGTGTGCGGCAGCGACGGCTCCGCGACCTGGATGGGCTGGAAGCGGCGCTCCAGCGCGGCGTCCTTCTCCAGGTGCTTGCGGTACTCGTCGAGCGTGGTGGCGCCGATGGTCTGGAGCTCACCACGGGCCAGCATGGGCTTCAGGATCGAAGCGGCGTCGATCGCGCCCTCCGCGGCACCCGCACCGACCAGCGTGTGGAGCTCGTCGATGAACAGGATGATGTCGCCGCGGGTGCGGATCTCCTTGAGGACCTTCTTCAGGCGCTCCTCGAAGTCACCGCGGTAGCGGGAACCGGCGACCAGCGCACCCAGGTCCAGGGTGTACAGGTGCTTGTCCTTGAGGGTCTCGGGCACCTCGCCCTTGACGATGGCCTGGGCCAGCCCCTCGACGACGGCGGTCTTGCCGACGCCGGGCTCGCCGATGAGGACCGGGTTGTTCTTGGTCCGGCGGGACAGCACCTGCATGACCCGCTCGATCTCCTTCTCGCGCCCGATGACCGGGTCGAGCTTGGATTCGCGGGCAGCCTGGGTGAGGTTGCGGCCGAACTGGTCGAGGACCAGCGAGGTCGAGGGGGTGCCCTCGGCCGGGCCGCCTGCGGTGGCCGACTCCTTGCCGCCCCCGGTGTAGCCGGAGAGCAGCTGGATGACCTGCTGCCGGACCCTGTTCAGATCGGCGCCCAGCTTCACGAGGACCTGGGCGGCGACGCCCTCGCCCTCGCGGATCAGGCCGAGCAGGATGTGCTCGGTGCCGATGTAGTTGTGGCCGAGCTGGAGGGCCTCTCGGAGCGAAAGCTCCAGGACCTTCTTCGCCCGCGGCGTGAAGGGGATGTGCCCGGACGGGGCCTGCTGGCCCTGACCGATGATCTCCTCAACCTGCTGGCGAACAGCCTCGAGCGAAATCCCGAGGCTCTCCAGGGCCTTAGCGGCGACACCCTCACCCTCGTGGATCAAGCCCAGGAGGATGTGCTCGGTGCCGATGTAGTTGTGGTTGAGCATCCGGGCTTCTTCCTGAGCCAGGACGACAACCCGCCGCGCGCGGTCGGTGAACCTCTCGAACATCGTTTATCGCTCCTCAGAGCGGTCGGGCAGTTCGGGGTCGGTCCCCGCCCTGTCCTTCCGCATGCTAGTCCCGCGGGACGGGACAGCTCATTCCAACTGCCGACATCCGTCCACGGCTCACCCCCACGTCGGTGAGGAAAACCGGCTGTAAGAGCCGACTACTGCTCCAACCCGATGGTGCGAGACGATGTTCCCGCAGGCCAGGCAGATACCCGTCACACGAGTACGCCGATGGCGAACGGAAGCCGCTCAAATCAGCGTGTCGCCCCGATCCACTAGGAATGTCTTACCCGTAAGGACTGACACTCCATGCCGGTCAGCACGGTTCCCTCCGCTACGGGCGAACACGCTTGTGTCCCGAATGTGGGACTCCGCTCCACGGATGTTTACGTTCCGCATTGATTCGGCTGCACTGCGTAACCCGGCGGCGGTGGTCGGAGTTCATCCGTTCATGGCCGTCGTCAACACCGTGAACGCCGTTCCCCCGCACCGCGTTCCCTCCGGGCCGGACACCCGCACCTGGTACGAGCGGGTGCTCGGATGGACCGTGGCGGCCGGGCCGCCCGTGCGGCTGGTCACCGGGATCCGGTTCGACGTGCTGGAGCTCCCGGCGGACGCCGGGGCCGGACTGCTGCGCCGTCCCGGCCTCGTCACCGGTCCGGTGGCGCTGGCGGGGCGCAGGATGGGCCTCCTCGTCGCCCCGGGGGCCGCCGAGGAGCTGGAGGGGCTGCTCGACTGGCTGGAGTGGGGCGGGGTGGAACTGGACCTCGCCGCGCTGGGGGCGGGGGGCGGGATCACCCCCCCCGTTCCGCCCGGACGCGTGCCGGGAGGGAGCCCTCAGGGAGCCGCCGTATGGCTGCGGCCCCCCGGGCCGGGGTGCGAGGCCTCGCTGCCGGCCCTGCCCGGTCCGGGGCACGGCCGCGGGCCCGGGAGGTCCGGGAGGTCCGGCGGGCCCGATCTCGTACGCCTGGTGGCCGCGGCGGCGACGGAATGCCACCGCGCCCGCCTGTGGCGGCGTACGGATCAGCCCTTGGCGTTCTCGTAGGCCTCGCGGATCTCCGCCGGGACGCGGCCGCGGTCGTTGACGCTGAGGCCCTGGGCCTTGGCCCACGCGCGGATCTCGGCGGTGTCGGGGCTGCCGGACGAAGCCGCGGCACGGCCCTTGGCGCGGCCGGCCGAGGCGCGCCCGCCGGTGCGGCGGCCGCCCTTCGTGTACGGGTCGAGCAGCCCGCGGAGCTTTTCAGCGTTGGCGGTGGTGAGGTCGATCTCGTAGGTCTTGCCATCCAGAGCGAACGTCACGGTCTCGTCCGCCTCGCCACCGTCGAGGTCGTCGACAAGAAGGACCTGAACCTTCTGTGCCACCGGATTTCCTTTCATCGAAAATGCAGTACGCGGAAAGGAAACCGCTTTTGCGTGGAAAACACAAACCCCCGGCGAGAGGTTCAGGAGCGCAACAAGGCGGGAAACGTACGCGATTCGGACATAGGCCACCGGCGCCTGCGGCCGGGAATAGCCCCCGCGCCCGATCAGAGGTGCAGCAGCATCCGGCTGTTGCCCAAGGTGTTCGGCTTCACTCGTTCGAGACCGAGGAACTCGGCGACTCCCTCGTCATAGGAACGCAGGAGCTCCATGTAGACATCGGTCTGCACCGGGGTCTCGCCGATCTCGACGAACCCGTGCTTCGCGAAGAAGTCGACTTCGAAGGTCAGGCAGAATACCCGGCTCACCCCGACCCGGCGGGCCGTCTCCAACAACTTGGCGAGCACCCGGTGGCCGACTCCGGCGCCCTTCAGGTCGCGGTCGACCGCCAGCGTGCGCACTTCGGCGAGGTCTTCCCACATGACGTGGAGAGCTCCGCAGCCCACCACCTGGCCGTCGGAGTCGCGTTCCGCGACCCAGAACTCCTGGATGCCCTCGTAAAGGGCGACCGGGGCTTTGTCGAGGAGGATCCGCTGCTGCACGTACTGGTCCAGCAGGCGGCGCAGGGCCGGAACATCTCCGGTGCGCGCACGGCGGATGGTCACTGTTTTCGCGTCTGTGGTGGAAAGGTCTCCCATAGGCCGGACGCTATCGCCCCGGCTCGCTCCGGCGTGCGCCGGAGCCCCCTTCTTCTGCGGGTCCGCCCCCGGTTCCGCCGGGGCCGGCGGCGGGGGGCGCGGGCTCGGGGGCTTCGGCGGGGTCCGGGGGCTCGGGCTCGTCGTGCTGGACGATCCGTACGGCGTCGCGGAGGGCCTCGCGCTGTTCCGGGGACATCATGCCGAAGAAGGCGACGAGGGCGGCCGCGGGGTTGTCGCTGGTCGACCAGGCTTCGTTCATCAGTGCGGCCGAGTAGGCGGCGCGGGTGGAGACCGCCGTATATCGATAGGCGCGGCCTTCGGCTTCCCGGCGGACCCAGCCCTTCTGATGGAGATTGTCCATAACGGTCATGACCGTGGTGTACGCGATGGACCGTTCCTGCTGGAGGTCTTCGAGGACTTCCCGAACGGTGACCGGGCGGTTCCACTGCCACACCCGCGTCATGACTGCGTCTTCGAGTTCTCCCAAGGGGCGAGGCACAGCAGCACGATAGTGCGGAATGGGCTGAATTGCCCGACTATTCGTCGTGCAACGCGCGGCCAATACCCGGGCGGCGGCGTTACTTCCGGGGCTGGCCCGCTTCGGCGCGCGCGAGCGCGGCGTCCACGGCCGCGTCCTCCTTGGCCTTGTTGGCGCCGCCCTGGCTCTTCACGATCGTCCTCACGAGGAAGATGAAGAACGTGGCCATCACGATGGGGGGCACGAGCGCGGAAACGTAGTCCATGCCCCCCAGCGTAGCTATACCGCCGCGCGGCCGGCCGCCGGGGGCGGGGCGGGCTTGCGGCGCGGCGGGAAGACCTCGCCCGGGGTGGGCACGGGCCGTCCGGGGCGCGGGGGCTCCTTCGGCGAGGGCTCGGGGCGGGGCGGCTCGGGGCGCGGGTCCTCGGGGCCGGGGGCCGTCCCGCGCGGCTCCTCGCGGCCGCCGGCGAAGGCCAGCAGGCGGGTGCGGGGCGCGGGGGCGACGGCGGCGAGGCGGCGGCGCACGGAGCGCTCCGCGACGCCCCGGGCCCGTTCCAGCACGGCGGCGGCGACCTTGTTGGCCCGCAGGGCGCGCAGGGCGGCGAGGTCGTCCGGGTCGGGCTCGTACCCGGCGGCGAGGGCGTCCTGGAGCAGTTCCAGGTAGCCGGACAGGCTCCCGGGGAGGGCGCGCCGGTAGCGGACGAGGTCGTCGAGCAGGAAGGCCCTGAGCCGGCCCGCCTCCTGGACCGCGTCGTCCACCGACGCCGCGAGGCGCAGGCAGTCCTGGACCTCGTCGGCCGTCAGGGGGGCCGTGGAGGACTGGAGGGCGTGGGCGAGGCTACGCCTGAGCACGTGCAGCTCGGCGGCGCTGAAGGCCATGCCGCCGCGGGATCCGTAGGGCGTGGGCATGGGCCGAAGATACGCGCTAATCGGACAAAATCCCCTGATGGTGGGGATGTGCGGCGCGGCGCAGCGCGCGCCGCGGGCCCCGCCGGAGTCAGCCGCTCTCCTTCACGGCCTCGACGAAGTCGGCCCAGGCGGCGTGGGTGGTGGCCATGACGAGGTGCGCGGGGTCGGCCCGGTCGGCCACCCGTACGAGGGTGCCGGGGGCGGCGGCCACGTAGACGCAGGCCTCTCCTTCGCCACAGTACGACGATTTGCGCCACTCGGTCGGGGCGTTCGCGGTCATGGTGTCTCCTCCGCTGTGGACGAGGCCACGGTGCCTCTCCAGCGGGACGCTACCTCTGCCGGAGTCGCACTCCGGCCACTTTCGGTAAAAAACACAGCCGATAAATGTCACTCGGCTGTCACGGGGCCGTCACTCGACCGGGAAGGCGTAGGCGATCTCGTAGCGGGAGTCGGGGACGACGAGGTCCGCGGTCTCCACCGGGCGGCCGTCGGAATCGAGGTAGGTCCGCTCGATCCGGGTGATCATCGAGCCGAGGCTGATCCCCAGCAGGTTGGCCTGGTCCTGGGTGGCGCGGGAGGGGCGCGGGACCTCCACCACCGAGGTGACGGTGATGCCGATGGAGCGCATCCGCGCCACGACGCCGGCGCCGCGCAGCTCTCCTGCCTCCGGGAGCACGATCGGGGTGCCGGAGGTGATGGCGAGGGGCTCCCAGGACTCGGAGAGCTCGGCGGGGCTGCCGTCGGCCATGAACTCGTAGCGGGTCAGCACGCAGGGGGCGCCGGGTTCGATCGCCAGCCGGGCGGCGATCCGCTCGGGGGCGGGGACCTGGGGGTGGGTCTTGGAGTCCCAGGAGGCGGCGATGCCGTGCGCGGCGGCCTCGGAACGGAAGGTGTTGCCGGCCCCGGGGACCCGGCGGCGGGTGCGGAGCATCCGCATGCGGCGGCGCGGGGTGCGCACGTAGGTGCCGGAGCCGGCGCGGCCCTCCAGGAAGCCCTCGATGATCAGCTGTTCCATCGCCCGCTGGGTGACGCCCTGGCCGACCCGGTACTCCTCGGCGAAGCGGGCGCGGGAGGGAAGCCGGTCCCCGATCTTCCACTCGCCCGCCTCGATGCGGCTCCGGAGGGACGCCACCACCTTCAAGTACGGTGATTCACGGGGCATTTCGGGCCGTCCTCTACCGTCTCGTCCGTGCCGCTCGGGAGCGCGTGCGTCCGACGCCGCCAAGCTAACCGATCAGCTTGAAGCTGAGCACTCGGGATGACGGTGGGTACGGGGCGGGGCGGGGCGGGGCGGGAACAGCCGCGGTCCGGGGCCGCGGTCCGGCCCCGGACGGCACTCCGCCCGCCGCGCCCCGGCAGGGGCGGGCGGGCGGAGTGCCGTGCGCTCAGTCGAAGTTGGGCGCGTTGCGCTCGTACACCAGCCGCAGGCCCATCAGGGTCAGCCACGGCTCGTGCTCGTCGATCACCGAGGTCTCCCCGAGGACGATCGGGGCCAGCCCGCCGGTGGCGATGACGCGGACGTCGTCCGGATCGCCGTCGGGGCCCACCAGGTCCCGGGCCATGCGGTGGACGATCCCGTCGACCTGGCCCGCGAACCCGTAGACCACGCCCGACTGCATGGCCTCGACCGTGGACTTGCCGATCACGTTGCGCGGCCGGGCCAGCTCGATCTTGCGCAGCTGGGCGCCGCGCATCCCGAGGGCCTCCATCGAGATCTCGATGCCCGGGGAGATCACCCCGCCCACGTACTCGCCGCGCGCGGAGATCGCGTCGAAGGTGGTCGCCGTCCCCATGTCGACGACGATCGCCGGCCCGCCGTACAGCTCGACGGCCGCGACCGCGTTGACGATGCGGTCGGCGCCGACCTCCTTCGGGTTGTCCATCAGGATCGGCACACCCGTCTTGACGCCGGGCTCCACCAGCACCGCCGGCACGTCGCCGTAGTAGCGGCGGGTGACCTCGCGCAGCTCGTGCAGGACCGACGGGACCGTCGCGCAGATCGCGATGCCGTGGATGCCGTCGCCCAGCTCGCTGCCGAGCATCGGGTGCATTCCCATCAGGCCCTGGAGCAGGACGGCCATCTCGTCGGCCGTGCGGCGCGGGTCGGTCGAGACCCGCCAGTGTTCGACGATCTCCTCGCCGTCGAACAGGCCCATGACGGTGTGGGTGTTGCCCACGTCGATGGTGAGCAGCACGGACTACACCGCCTCGCGCAGGTCGAGGCCGATGTCCAGGATCGGCGAGGAGTGCGTGAGCGCGCCCACCGCCAGGAAGTCCACGCCGGTCTCGGCGTAGGCGCGGGCGGTGTCCAGGGTGAGGCGGCCCGAGGACTCCAGGACGGCGCGGCCGGCCACGATCGTGACGGCCTCCTCGGTCTCCGGGACGGTGAAGTTGTCCAGCAGGATCAGGTCGGCGCCCGCGTCCACGACCTCGCGGACCTGGTGCATCGTGTCGACCTCGACCTCGACCGGGACGTCCGGGAAGGCCTCCCGGACGGCCTTGAAGGCCTGGGCGACGCCGCCGGCCGCGACCACGTGGTTGTCCTTGACCAGCGCCGCGTCCGACAGGGACATGCGGTGGTTGACGCCGCCGCCGCAGCGGACCGCGTACTTCTCCAGGGAGCGCAGGCCAGGGGTGGTCTTGCGGGTGTCGCGGACCTTGGCCTTCGTGCCCTCCAGGACGTCCGCCCAGCGGCGGGTGGCGGTCGCGATGCCGGAGAGGCGGCACAGGATGTTCAGGGCGCTGCGCTCGGCCGTCAGCAGGTCGCGGGTGCGGGAGCGGACCGACAGCAGCAGCTGCCCGGCCTCCACGCGGTCGCCGTCCTCGGCGTGCCGCTCGACCTCGAAGGCCTCCGTGCACACCACGGAGAACACCGCCTCGGCGATGCGCAGGCCGGCGACGACGCCGGCCTCGCGGGCCACGAAGTCGGCGACGGCCTCTGCCTCTTCGGGGACGGTGGCGACGGTCGTGACGTCGACCCCGCCGTCCAGGTCCTCGGACAGCGCCATGTGCGCGATGTCCTCGACCTCGATCGGGTCGAGGCCCGCGTCCACGAGCAGCTGGGCCAGCGCCGGGTCGAGGCCGCTCTCCTCGCCCTCGGCGCAGCCGCAGTCGTCGCCGCAGCCGCCTTCGTTCTGCTCGATCAGGGGGAGTTCGGGGGTGCTCACGGTCAGTGCTCCTGGCTTGAGGGGTTGGGCGTGGGAAACGTCCACGGGCGGGGGGCGCCGGAGGCGTCCGCGTCCACGGGCGGGAAGTCCGCCGAGTCGGTGGGGGTGACGACCAGGGCCCGCCGCTCCGTCGCCGAGAGCCGCACCACCAGGTGGCGGCGCCAGGCGTCGTCGTCCCGGCCGGGGTGGTCCTCGCGCCAGTGGCAGCCGCGGGTCTCGGCGCGCCGCTGGGCGGCGGCGACCAGGACGCGGGCCACGCACAGGAGGTTCGTCGCCTCCCAGGTGTCCACGCCCGGTTCGGCGGTCTTGCCGTGGGCCTCCAGCTCGCCCAGGGCCGTCGTGTACAGGGTCTCCAGCGCCTCGGCGGCCTCGCTCAGGGACTCCGCGGAGCGCAGTACTCCGGCGCCCCGCGTCATGATCCGCTGGACCTCGTAGCGGGCCGTCGCGGGCTGGAGCGGGCCGGTGGCGGGCACGGGTATGCCCGGGCCGCTGCCCTCGGCCGCGCGGGAGGTGATGTCCTCCGCGATCCGCTCGGCGAAGACCAGGCCCTCCAGGAGGGAGTTGGAGGCCAGGCGGTTCGCGCCGTGCACGCCGGTGCAGGCGACCTCGCCGCAGGCGTACAGGCCCGGGACGGTGGTGCGGCCGTGCAGGTCGGTGCGGACGCCGCCGGAGGCGTAGTGCGCGGCCGGGGCGACCGGGATGGGCTCGGTCACCGGGTCGATGCCGTGGGAGCGGCAGGCGGCGAGGATCGTGGGGAAGCGGTTCTCCCACATCTCGGCGCCGAAGTGCCGGCCGTCCAGGTACATGTGGAGCGTGCCCTGCTCCTGCATGCGGCGCGTGATGCCCTTGGCGACGATGTCGCGGGGGGCGAGCTCGGCGAGCTCGTGCTGGCCGAGCATGAAGCGGACCCCGTCGGCGTCGACCAGGTGGGCGCCCTCGCCCCGCACGGCCTCCGAGACCAGGGGCTGCTGGCCCTCGGCGTCCGGGCCCAGGAAGAGGACGGTCGGGTGGAACTGGACGAACTCCAGGTCGGAGACCTCGGCGCCGGCGCGCAGCGCGAGGGCGACGCCGTCGCCGGTGGAGACGGACGGGTTGGTGGTCGCGGAGAAGACCTGCCCCATGCCGCCGGTCGCGAGGATCACCGCGGGGGCGTGGACGGCGCCGACGCCGTCGTGCTGGCCCTCGCCCATCACGTGCAGGGTGACACCGGCGGTGCGGCCCTCGGCGTCCTGGAGCAGGTCCAGGACCAGCGCGTTCTCGACGGTCTCGATGCCGGCCGCGTGGACGGCCTCGACGAGCGCGCGGGAGATCTCGGCGCCGGTGGCGTCGCCGCCCGCGTGCGCGATCCGGCGGCGGTGGTGGCCGCCCTCGCGGGTCAGCTCTATCTCGCCGGTCTCGGCGGAGGTGTCGAAGACGGCGCCGGCCGCGATGAGCCGGCGGACCGCGTCCGGGCCCTCGGTGACCAGGAGCCGCACGGCGTTCTCGTCGCACAGTCCGGCGCCGGCGACGAGGGTGTCGTCCAGGTGCTGCTCGGGGGTGTCGCCCTCGCCGAGCGCGGCCGCGATGCCGCCCTGGGCCCAGCGGGTCGAGCCGTCGTCGAGGCGCGCCTTGGTGACCACGACCGTACGGCGGCCCGCGGCGGCGCAGCGCAGCGCCGCGGTCAGGCCGGCGACGCCGGACCCGACGACCACGACGTCCGCGTCGACGGCCCAGCCGGGGGCGGGGGCGTGCAGCCGTATGCCGGTCCCGGTGCCTGCGGCGCCCGGGGTGCCTGGGTTGCCTGTGGTGCTCACGCGTGTGCTCCGAACTCCAATGGGATGTTGTCGATCAGCCGGGTCGTGCCGACCTTCGCCGCGACGGCCAGCACGGCCTGTCCGGTGAAGTCGGGGCCGACGTCGGTGAAGTCCTTCGGGTCCACCAGGGCCAGGTAGTCCAGGACGAGCGGCGGCTCGTGGCGGCCCGCCTCCTCCAGGACGTGCCGGGCCGCGGCCCGTACGGCGTCCGGCAGGCCGGCGGCGCCGGTGGCGGCCGCCGACACGGCGTGGGCGTCGGCGGAGGCGCGGATCTCGCCGAGCCGGGCCAGGGCGGTGGCGCGCTCGCCGCTGGCGGGGGCGGCCTCGGCGCGGGCGCGCAGCGCGGCCTGCGCCGCGAGCCGGTCGCGGCCGGCGAACAGGGCGTGGGAGAGGGCGAGGGCGGCGTGGCGCTCGGCCGGGGAGAGGTAGCGGTTGCGGGAGGACAGGGCGAGCCCGTCGTCCTCGCGGACGGTGGGGACGCCGGCCACCTCGACGGGGAAGTTGAGGTCGGTCACCATGCGCCGGATCAGGGCCAGTTGCTGGGCGTCCTTCTGGCCGAAGAGGGCCAGGTCGGGACGGGTGAGGTGGAGCAGCTTGGCGACGACGGTGAGCATGCCGTCGAAGTGGCCGGGGCGGGTGGCGCCCTCCAGCCGGCCGCCCATCGGGCCGGCGGTGATCCGCACCTGCGGGTCGCCGCCCGGGTACACCTCGTCGACGGAGGGCGCGAACACGGCGTCGGCGCCCGCCGCTTCGGCGATCGCCAGGTCGGCGTCGAGGGTGCGCGGGTAGCGGTCGAGGTCCTCGTTGGCCCCGAACTGGAGGGGGTTGACGAAGACGGTGACGACGACCTGCCCGTCGGGGCCGGCCTGTTCGCGCGCGGTGCGGACGAGGGTGGCGTGGCCCTCGTGCAGGGCGCCCATGGTCATCACGACGGCGCGGCGGCCGGTGCGCGGCAGCTTGTGGAGCTCTTCGGCGGTGTTCAGCAGCTGGAGCGGGCCGGTCATCGCTCCCCACCCTTCGGATCGGCGGTGTCGGCGGTGTCGGCGAGCACGCCGAGCAGGTCCTCGGCGAGCTCGGGCTTGAGCAGGCCGTGCGCGAGGGCCCGGTCGGCGGTGGTGCGGGCCATCGCGAGGTACCCGGCGACGGTGGCGGGGGCGTGCTTGCGCAGCTCGGAGACGTGCGCGGCGACGGTCCCGGCGTCGCCGCGGGCGACGGGGCCGGTGAGGGCGGCGTCGCCGGAGCGCAGGGCGTTGTCCAGGGCCGCGCCGAGGAGCGGGCCGAGCATCCGGTCGGGGTGCTCGACGCCGGCGGTGCGCAGCAGCTCCATGGCCTGGGCGACCAGGGTGACCAGGTGGTTCGCGCCCAGGGCGAGGGCGGCGTGGTAGAGCGGGCGGCTCTCCTCCGCGATCCACTCGGGCTCCCCGCCCATCTCGATGACCAGGGCCTCGGCGGCGAGCCGCAGCTCGTCGGGGGCGGTCACGCCGAAGGAGCAGCCGGCCAGGCGCTGCACGTCGACCTCGGTGCCGGTGAAGGTCATCGCGGGGTGCAGGGCCAGCGGCAGGGCGCCCGCGCGGCGGGCGGGGGCCAGCACGGCGGTCCCGTACCGGCCGGAGGTGTGGACGAGGAGCTGCCCGGGGCGCACGGCGCCCGTCTCGGCGAGGCCCTCGACCAGCCCGGGCAGGGCGTCGTCGGGGACGGTGACCAGCACCAGCTCGGCCCGCTCCAGCACCTGTGCGGGGCTGACCAGCGGGACGCCGGGCAGCATCCGCTCGGCCCGGCGGCGCGAGGCGTCGGAGACGCCGGAGACGGCGACGGGGTGGTGCCCGGCCTGCTGGAGGGCGCGGGCCAGCGCGGGACCGACGCGGCCGGCGCCGACGACTCCGACGGAGAGCCGGGCAGGTCGGGCGGACGGATCCCGGGGCTCCGTCTGATGGGGTGCGTTCACGCGGGGAATGCCTTCCGTTCCAGTCCGCGGGGGGTACCGGACGATACGTCGCCATGCTAGGCCCTCGGACCGGGGTGGCGCCGGTCAGGCCCGGGGCGGCCGGGGGGCGCGGAGCGGGCCCGGGGCGGCCGGGGGGTGGGGCGGGCCCGGGGCGGCCGGGGGGAGCGGAGCGGGCCGCGGGGGCCGGGAGGGCCGCGGGGAGACGGGGGCGGCCGGGCTCGCCCGGGGCGGGGAAATCGTTCGGGGGCGGTGCGGGGGCCGGGGGATGATCGGGGCATGACTGGCGTGACGGATGAAGGCGTACGGGACGAGGGGGGCGTCGGGGGCATGGAGGACACGGCCGACGAGGTGGCGGAGCGGACGAAGCGGGTCGTGGCGGCGTGGCGGGGAGCCTCGCGGACGCTGACCCGCAGCCCGCGGGAGGCCACCGTCGGGGAGCTGCTGGCCGAGCTGGCCGACGCCCCGTACGACAGGGACGCGCCCGGCGACCTGTACGGCGACGGGGTCGTCGCCGAACTGGAGCGGCGGGTCGCGGAGCTGCTGGGCACCGAGGACGCGGCCTTCTTCCCCTCGGGGACGATGGCCCAGCAGATCGCCCTGCGCTGCTGGGCGGGCCGCACCGGGAACCGGGTGGTGGCCCTGCACCCGATGGGCCACCCCGAGCGGTGGGAGGGGGGCGCGCTGTCGGCGGTGTCGGGGCTGCGCACCGTCCACCCGGTGCAGGAGCCGCGCCAGCCGACGCCGGAGGAGGTCCGGGACCACCCCGAGCCCTTCGGCACGCTGATGCTGGAGCTGCCGCTGCGCGACGCGGGATTCCTGCTGCCCTCGTGGGAGGAGCTGACGGGGCTCGTGGACGCCGCCCGGGAGCGGGACGCGGTGGTCCACTTCGACGGGGCCCGGCTGTGGGAGTCCACCGTCCACTTCGGCCGCCCCCTGGAGGAGATCGCGGGGCTGGCCGACTCGGTCTACGTGTCCTTCTACAAGTCCCTCGGCGGGCTGAGCGGCGCCTGCCTGGCGGGGGCCCGCGGCTTCGTGGAGGAGGCCCGGGTGTGGCGCCACCGGTACGGGGGACAGGTCTTCCGCCAGTTCCCCCAGGCCCTGTCGGCCCTGGCCGGGCTGGAGCGGGAGCTGCCCCTGCTCCCGGCGTACGTGGAGCAGGCCCGGATGGTCGCGGGGGCGCTGCGCGAGGGCTTCGAGGAGGCCGGGGTGCCGTGGTTCCGGATCAATCCCGGGGTACCGCACACGCACCAGTTCCAGGTGTGGCTCCCGTACGAACCGGACCGCCTGATCGAGGCGGGCACGCGGCTGGCGGAGGAGGAGGGCACGGTCCTGTTCCACCGCTGGTCGGCGGAGGGCATCGCGCCGGGCCTGTCGATGACGGAGGTGACGGTGACCCGGCCGGGCCTGGCCTGGACCCCGGACGACGTCCGCACCGCGCTGGCGGGGTTCCTCGGGCGGATCTAGGCCGCGTCCTGCGGCTCAGGCGGCGGGCGCGCTCAGCACGGGCGGGTCCGGTGGAGGAAGCGGGTCAGGGCGTGGCGCCAGGGGTGGCTGGTCGGCGCGCCCGAGACGGCGGCTTCGAACTGGGCCGCCGTGCGGAGCGAGCGCAGGGCGGCCACGTCGTCGCGGCCCGGGGGCGGGGGCACGGGCGTGCCGTTCCGGGTCGCGCGGTAGGTGTCGAGGAGGTACTGCTCTATCGCGGTCATGACTCCACCCTCACTCCGTCGGCCGCAGTCCGCCCGTCGATTGACGGGAGGCGTCAATCGACCCCTCCCACCTGCGGCGCAGCCCCCGCCGGTCCGCCCGGACGGCCGCGGCCCCGGCCCCGGCCCGGCCCGCACCCCGGGGCTCCGCGCGGGGGTCCGGCCGGACAGAATGGGGCGATGAGCGTGACCATCGACATCGCCGGTCTCCCCGTGGAGCGGATCGCCTTCGCACCGTCCCCGCTCGCCGAGCTCTGCATGACGCTGCACGCGCTCTCCCAGCCCGCCCACCACCCCGGGCTGCACTCCTGGACGAGGACCACTACGGCCTCGCTCGACCCCTGCTTGGCCGAGCGCCTCCTCGAGGCCGATTTCATGTGGCGCAGTTCCTTCTCCGACATCTTCATGGCCTTCGCCGGCATCCCCGGCGGCAGCGGGCGCCCCGGGGCGACCCTGGCCGAGGAGCTGGACGTCCTCGACCGGATGGACGACGAGCGGTTCGTGCTGGCGGCGCTGGAGCACTGCTGGCTGGCCCTCTACAACGACGGCGGCGCCCCCTCCCCGCTGACCGACACCGCCGCCCGGACCAAGGCGCTGGAGACGGCGGCCGCGCGGGGTCCGGCGCGGCTGGAGTTCACGCGGCGGCTGCTGGACGACCCGTCCACCGTGCGCGTCTGGCTGCGGCGGCTGCTGGAGGACTGCGACGAGGCCTTCTTCGCCGAGACCTGGCGGCGGATCGAGCCGCGGCAGACCGCGGACGTCCGGCACAAGACGGAGGTGCTGCGCCACCGGGGGCTGGCGGCGGTGCTGAAGGAGGTGTCCTCGGCCCTGAGCGTGGACGAGGCGCAGACGGTGATCACCGCCGACAAGATGGTCAACGGGCAGGCCACCGCGACCGATCCGGAGGTCGGGCAGGGCCTGCTGTTCATCCCGACGAACTTCGGCTGGCCGCACCTGCTGGTGCTGCACGCACCCGGCTGGATGCCGGTGGTCCACTACCCCCTGGAGTCCCCCGAGCTGGCCTCCGAGCCGCCTTCGGTGGAGCAGGTCCAGCGCCGGATGGAGGCGCTGGCGCACCCCATGCGGATGAGGCTCTGCCGCAGCCTGGCGAGGGCCCCGTACACGACCAGCGAACTGGCCCGGGTGTACGCGATAACCGCGCCGGAGGTCTCCCGGCACCTGGCGGTCCTGAAGCGGGCGGGGCTGATCCACACGCGCCGTCAGGGGCGGTACGTCCAGCATCAGTTGGACCTGGCCGTGGTCGCCCGGATAGGCCCCGATCTGATCGAGGGCATCCTCCGCTGAGCCGCCCCCGATCCGGCCTCCGGACGGTGGCCGGATTTCGCCGTTCCCCGTCGGCGCAGACGCACCGATATCCGGATTTCACAAACCGGAAGCAGTGAAAACCCTGGCGACGGCGGCCGGTTGCTGCCTAACGTGCCCCCACCGCTCACCCCCGCAGTCGCCCGTGCTGTGAAAGGACCTCCATGCCTTCTCGCCGTATAGCCGCAGCAACCGCCGCCCTGGCCCTCGCCTCCCCGCTGCTCCTCGCCGGCCCGGCCGGCGCGTCGAGCCCGCAGAGCGACGCCGCCCGGGGCGACGCCCTGGCCAGGAAGCTGGTCAAGGAGGCGACCGGCAAGGGCGCCAACAACCACCTGAAGGTCTTCCAGTCGATCGCCGACTACAACAACGGCACCCGCGTGGCGGGTTCGAAGGGGCACGAGCAGTCGGCCAAGTACGTCGAGGGCGTGCTGCGGGCCGCCGGGTACGAGGTCTCGCGCCACGAGTTCGAGTTCGTGTACGTGGAGACGGTCGCCGAGACGCTGAAGGTCGACGGCGCGAACGGCCGCGATGTCCCGCTCAAGCTGATGACGTACACGGCGAGCGGCCCCGAGGGCGGCATCACCGCCCCGGTCGCCGTCGTCCCGGTCGACGCGGACGGCTCCAACGGCTGCGACGCCGCCGACTTCGCGCCCGGCGCGTTCACGGGGAAGATCGCCCTGGTCAAGCGCGGCGGCTGCACCTTCGCCGCGAAGCAGGCGAACGCGGCGGCGGCCGGCGCCGTCGGCGCGGTCATCTACAACAACACCGCGGGCGCCCTGAACGGCACCCTCGGCGACCCGAACGCGGGCAAGGTCCCCACCGGCGGCATCAGCCAGGCCGACGGGGAGAAGCTGGCGGCCGAGGCCGCGGCCGGACCGGTGAACGTGACCCTCGACGTCCGCCAGTTCCGCGAGAACCGCAAGACCTGGAACGTCGTCGCCGAGACCAAGGGCGGCGACCCGGAGAACACGGTCTTCCTCGGCGCCCACCTGGACTCGGTCGCCGCCGGCCCGGGCATCAACGACAACGGCTCCGGCTCCGCGGGCATCCTCCAGGTCGCCCAGCGCCTCGCGGGGGAGCAGAAGAAGATCAAGAACAAGGTCAAGTTCGCCTGGTGGTCGGCGGAGGAGTTCGGCCTGCTCGGCTCGGAGGCGTACGTGGCCTCGCTGACGCCGGAGCAGAAGAAGCAGATCAAGCTGTACCTGAACTTCGACATGATCTCCTCGCCCAACGCCGCCTACTTCGTCTACGACGGCGACGACTCCGACAAGGTCGGCTCGGGCCCCGGCCCGGAGGGTTCGGCCCAGCTGGAGAAGCAGATCACCGACTTCCTCGACGCGCAGAAGATCCCGCACGAGGGCAGCGACTTCACCGGCCGCTCGGACTACGGCCCGTTCATCGAGGCGGGCATCCCGTCCGGCGGTACGGACACCGGCGCCGAGGGCATCAAGACCCCGGCGCAGGCCGCGAAGTTCGGCGGCCAGGCGGGCGTCGCCTACGACGTGAACTACCACGGCAAGGGCGACGACATCACCAACATCGACCAGAAGGCCCTCGACATCAACGTCGACGTGATCGCGAACGCGGTGGGCCACTACGCCTACGACCTGGCCCCGCTGTCGCAGCCGGTCGTCTCGAAGCCGACCACCGGCTCGGCCGGCGGCGGCGGTCTGCGCCCGGGCCACGACCACGAGGCCGCGCAGTAGCGGAGCGGGCCGGGCGGCCCGCGGTACGCAGGAGGGGCCGGCTTCCGGGGGGATGCCGGCCCCTCCGGCGCACCTCCCCCCGCGGGGCTACTCCCCCGCCCACCCGGCCGTGACGGACGCGATCGCGCGCGCCGCCTCCTCCCGCCGGGCGGGGTCGGCGCGGACGGAGCGGGCGAGTTCCAGGTGGAGGAAGCGCGTTCCGAGCTCGGCGGCCAGCCGGCCCTGGGCATTGCCGCGGCCCGACATCCGGCAGCTGCCGCTCCACGCCCGGCAGGGCCGCACGCCCCGGGAGGCCAGCTCCGCGGCGAGCCGTGCGGCGTCGGCTGCGGCCGCGTCGCCCGCCCCGGTGGAGACGACGGCTCCGGCGCCGGGAACGGTGGAGTCGGCGAATCCGTGCAGCTGGATGCCGGGCAGGCCGCGCCGGGTCAGCTCGGCGATGACGGCGTGGAAGACCGAGTCGGTGCGGTGTGCCATGTCGGCCTCCCCGGTGCCCCCGCCGTCCTTGCCCGCGCCCCCGCCGCCGGGCGCGTTCCCGTCACCGGTCCCGTCCCCCTCCTCGCCGTCCCCGTCGCTCGCGCCCGGGCCGCCGGCCGCCCTGCGGTGGGCGCCCGCCAGGACCATGACCCCGCCCGGGGCCCCGCGCAGGACGGCGACCCCGAGCCGTTCGGTGTCCTGGTCGGCGATCGGGTGCGGGACCTGTACCGACCAGCGCACCGGCGTGCCGAGGTCGACGTAGACCCGGCCCCAGCCCCGGTCGGCCGGGCCGGAGCGGGCGGCGGCGTCCGCGACCTCCGCGTACCGGCGGCCACCGGGGCCGTCGGTGAAGGTGTCGAGGCGGTAGTCCACCTCGGCGAGACGGGACCGGGCTTTTTCGACATCTCCATCGAAAAGGGAGGTAACGCCACCGAGAAGTGCGGCCCTCTCCGCCTCGCCGGGGGCGCGATATCCGCCCCGCACTCCGAATCCGGAGGTGAATCGGGTCACCCGGTCGAGCAGATCGGTGGCCTGCGCCACAGGCTGCGGAACGGACCCCTCCGCCTTTTTGACCGAATTGGTGGGGCGAAATGCGACATAACCGACCACCGCCATGATCATTACGCAAATGATCACAGGGATCGTTATGTTTTTCGTCAATTTCACCGTCATCACTGGCCGAAAATAACCGAATGAACGCCCGCCCCACCCGACCGGTCTCCCCCAGGGCCCTCACCGCGCTCCTCTGCGCGACGCTGAGCCTCGCCCTCGCGGGCTGCGGCCTCCTCGGCGGGGACTCCGGCGGCGGGGACTCCACGAGCGGCGGCGGGGGCGCCCGGAGCGGCGGCGGCCGGTCCTTCTCGGTCGCGGCGGCGGGGGACATCCTCATCCACCCCCAGCTCACCGACCAGGCCGCCCGGGACGCGCGGGCGGCCGGGCGCACGGGGTACGACTTCGACCGGATCATGGCGGGGGTCAAGCCGGTCATCAGCAAGGCCGACCTCGGCATCTGCCACATGGAGCCGGTCCTGGGCGAGCCGAACGGCCCGTTCCAGACCTACCCCGACTTCCTCGTCCCGCCGCAGATCGCCAAGACGGTCAAGGGCGTCGGGTACGACACCTGCTCCACGGCCTCCAACCACACCCTCGACCACGGACCCGAGGGCGTGTACCGCACCCTCGACACCCTGGACCGCGAGGGTCTGAAGCACACCGGCTCCGCCCGCAGCCAGCAGGAGGCGGACAGGCCGAACATCCTGGACGTCAAGGGCGTCAAGGTCGCCCAGATCTCCTTCGCCTCCGGGTTCAACGGCCGCGAGGTCCCCCGGGACAAGCCCTGGCTGGCCAACCTCGTCAGCGTCAAGGCCGTCGCCGCCGCCGAGAAGCGGGCCCGCGCGGCCGGCGCCGAGGTGGTGATCCTCTCCGTCCACTGGGGCCGCGAGCACCAGCCCGACCCCAGCGGCCCGCAGCTGGAACTGGCCCGCGAGATCGCCAAGGGGACCGGGGTCGACCTGGTCATCGGCCACCACGCCCACGTCGTCCAGCCGATGGAGAAGATCGACGGCACGTGGGTCGCGTACGGCCTCGGCAACCAGCTCGCCCGCCACGACGTGCCCAGCGGCCTCACCGAAGAGGGCGCCATCGGCTGGTTCGACTTCACGCAGAAGAACGGGAAGTGGGAGGTCCAGGCCCGCTTCGTGCCGACCTACACCGACATCCCGCCGGACCGCGAGGGCACCCCCGGCACCGACCTGCCCGGCTCCGGTCCCGCCCCCGCACGCGACCACCGGCTGGTCGACGTCGCCGCCGCCCTGGCCTCCGGCACCACCCCCGACGGGAAGCGGCTGCTGCCCGAGCAGCGCGCCCGCTACCGGCTGGCCTTCGAGCGCACCCGGGGCACCCTGCTCAACCGCGGGGCCGCCAAGGACGGGCTCCGCCCGCTGCGGGAGCTGCCCGACTGACCCCGCGCGGCACCCGCCCGCACGCCCCACGGGCCCAGCCCGCACGGCCGTAGGCCCGTAGGCCCGTAAGCCCGTAAGCCCGTAAGCCCGTACGACCCGAGCCCGCCGGAAGCCCCCGCTCCGTCCGGGCCCACGACCTCCCCCGCCAGGAAGGACCCTCCGCTGTGGCCGCTTCGCCCGCCAAGCGACGGCGCAAGGCCCGCCGCAGGGCCGACATGTCCCTGCTCGGCGGCATCAGGCCCCCGATCACCGTCCTGTCGGTCCTGCTGCTCGCCCTGGCGGGGTTCACCGCGATGAGCCTGGGCAGCGTCCGCGAGGACCGGCTGCCGCAGGCCGTGCTCACCTCCCAGCAGCACTTCGCCGAGGACGGCGCGATCGCGCTGCGCGCCTCCCTGGACGAGAGCGTCACCGACCTGAACCGGGCCGCGGCCCTGTTCTCCGCCGGCCGGCCCGTCACCCCCGACGCCGTGCTCGACCGGATCGGCAGCGTCTACCAGAAGTGGCGCGGCACCGCCGTCGTCGAGATCGGCTCCGGCCGGCTGCTCGCCGCGCGCGGCGAGAACCTCCCGCTGACGGCCGTCGACCGGACCAGGCTCTCCGGCGACGGCGGCCTGGCCCCCCGCATGGTCACCCTCGCCAACGGCGAGACCCGCCTGCTCACCCTCTCCCTCCTCACCTGGAAGGACCGGCCCCAGCAGCTGCTGGTCGCCTCCAGCAGCCTGCGCTTCCCCGGCATCAGCCTCGGCAACCTCCGCAGCATCGCCGTCGTCGGCGCCGACGGGACCGTCCTGAGCACCGACGGCATACCCGAGCCGGAGATGCTCCTCAGCGACAACCGGCGCGCCGACGTCAAACGGGACACCAAGCAGCTGGCCTTCTTCGCGAAGACCGCCGCCAAGAAGGCCAAGGCGAACCCGCTGACCGTCAAGGAGCCCGGCTCCGGCGGCTTCCCCGGCGTCAGCGGCAGCCTGACGGGCGGCGAGACCAGCGGCGAGCGCGCCGCCGCCGGGTACGCCCGCCTCGCCGGGCCGGAAGCGGGCGTCGGCACCAGCGCCACCAGCCTGGAACTCACCGTCGTCGCGATGATCGACATCGCGCAGAACCCCTCCCGCGCCACCGACGCCTTCGCGGGACTGGTCCTGGCCGGAGCCCTGCTCCTGGTCGGCGCGCTCGTCATCGCCCTGCTGGTCGCCACCGTGCAGCGGCCGCTGATCACCCTGTTCCTGGAGAGCCGCCGGCTGACCCGCGGCGACCTCACCCGCCCCGTGAGCATCCCCCGCGGCGGCGAGGCCGCTCGGATCGCCCTCGCCCTGGACCGGCTGCGCGGCCAGCTCCGCGACCGCGACCGCGAAGGCGGCGGCGCCCCCGCCGCGCCCGGCGCCCGCGGCCGGGACAAGCGGCGCACGGGCGCCCGTACGCTCGTCGCGGTCTGCGCCGTTCTGCTCCTCGCCTGGTGCGTGCCGCTGGGGCTGCTCGTCAACCGGGCCGGGGACTCCGTCGTCGTCCCGCAGCAGCTGGTCAACGACCAGCGCGAACGCACCGACACCCTCAACGACCGGGTCCGGCGCGCCCTCAACGAGGGCCAGGCCGACCTGGCGTCCGTGGGCGCGCTGATGGGCGCCGACGCCGACCCCGACCGCATGACCGAGGTCCTGGAGCACACCGTGCGGGAGCACACCCGCTACGCCTCCCTGTACGTGCTCGACGGCTCCGGCAAGGCCCTCGCCCAGGCGGGCGGCACCCCCCGCGCCCCCCTCGGCAAGGGCCCCCGCAAGGAGCCCGTCGCCCTCTACGACGGCGCCAAGGAGCCCGTCATCATCGCCACGGCCGAGATCCCCGGCCGGGCGGGAACGGCCGTCATCGGCGAGTTCCGCATCGACTTCCTCAATGCCCTCCTCAAGCGGCCGGGCCTCGGCGAGATCCGGGTCGTGGACTCCAAGCACCGGATCATCGGCTCCAACAGCGGCTACCGGGCCTTCCAGGGCCTCGACGACGCCCGCCTCGACGCCCTGGTCCAGGGCTCCTCCCTCAAGGTGGGCATGGCCCCGCGGCCCGGCGGCGTCCTCTACCGCAGCGGCGGCGACCACGTCATCGCGGCGGCCGCGCCCTTCTCGGGCGGCGGCGCGGCCGGGGACCTGAAGTGGAGCGTGGTCAGCTGGCAGTCCGCCAAGGGCCTGGCCATCAGCGCGTACAGCCTCCAGAACCGCACCGTCCTCGCCGGGCTCCTCGGCTTCGCGGTCGGCGCGGCGTGCCTGGGCTGGCTCCAGATCATCGTGGTCGCCCCGCTGCGCGAGCTCGCCCGCCGCGCCGAGGCCCTCGCCGACGGCGACCGCCGCACCGTGCTCTACCCGCGCCACCACGACGAGGTCGGCGCCGTGACCCGCAGCCTGGAGATCATCCGCCAGCAGCTCCAGCAGAGCGGCCGGCGGCGCGGGCAGCAGCGGACGACGAACGACACCGGGGGAGCGGGAGCCCCCTCCGCCACCACGGCCGGAAGGAACTGATCCCCCGTGCTCTTCCTCTACTGCGTCCTGCTCGTCAGCTGCCTGATCATGCTGGTCGCCGGCATCGTGGAGCAGCGCCGGCACTTCGCCAACCTGGAGCGGATACCGAACCGGGTGCTGGTCAACGGCATCCGCGGCAAGAGCTCCATCACCCGGCTGTGCGCGGGCGCGCTGCGCGGCGGCGGGCTGACGACGGTCGCCAAGACCACCGGCACCGCGGCCCGGTTCATCCACCCGGACGCCACCGAGGAGCCGGTCTACCGCAAGTTCGGCATCGCGAACGTCGTCGAGCAGATCGGCATCGTGCGGCGCGCGGCCGCCTACCGGCCGGACGCGCTGGTCATGGAGTGCATGGCCGTCATGCCGGCGCTCCAGGAGATCAACCAGTCCAAGCTGATCCAGTCCACCATCGGCGTCCTGTGCAACGTCCGCGAGGACCACGTCGCCGAGATGGGACCGACCCTGGACGACATCGCCCGCTCCCTGTCGCGTTCGATGCCGTACGGGGGGATCTGCGTGACCGCCGAGAAGGAGCGCTTCGACGTGCTCCAGGAGGAGGCGGACGCACGGGACTGCACGCTCGTCTACGCCGACCCGGAGACCGTCTCGGACGAGGAGCTGCGCGGGTTCGGCTGGTTCACGTTCAAGGAGAACGTGGCCATCGCCCTCACCGTCGCCGAGCTGCTGGGCGTCGACCGGGCCACGGCCCTGAAGGGCATGTACGAGGCCCCGCCGGACCCGGGCGTGCTGTCGGTGGAGCGGTACCTGGCCCCGGGCGGCAAGCGGCTGCGGTTCGCGAACGTCTTCGCGGCGAACGACCCCGAGTCCACCCTGATGAACATCAACCAGCTGCTGGACCTGGGCGCGGTGGACCGCCCCCTGAACGTGGTGATCAACTGCCGGCCGGACCGGGTCGAGCGCAACGGCCAGATGGGCGCGATCGTCCCCGATCTGCGGCCGGACAAGGTGTTCGTGATCGGGCACCCGGCGAAGAGCGCCATCGACGCGATCCCGGCCGAGTGGCGCGACCGCGCGGTGGACCTCGGCGGTGAGCAGCGCGACGGCGAGGAGTTCATGCACGAGCTGCTCGGACACCTCGGCGAGAGCTCCTCGCTGGTGGCCATCGGGAACATCCACGGCCAGGGCGAGGTGCTGCTGGAGCACCTGGCGGAACTGCCGCCGGACGAGACGGAGGACGCCCCGGCGCCTGCGGCGGCCGACGAGGAACCGCCGGCCCCGTCGTTCGCCCGTCCCTTCGACCCGTACGCCGACGACCCGCACGGACCGGACCCGTACGCGGGCTTCCCGGGCGGAGCCGGGGCGTACGCGGACCCGGCATACGCCCGGGCCGCGCACGGCGGGCCCGCGCAGGCACGGACCGCGTACGGCCAGACCCCGCAGGCACAGGCCCCGTACGGCCAGACCGCGTACGGCCAGGGCTCGTACGGCCAGACCCCGCACGGGCAGGCCGCGCAGGCACAGACCGCGTACGGCCAGACCCCGCAGGCACAGACCGCGTACGGCCAAGCCCCGCAGGCACAGGCCCCGTACAGCCAGACCCCGCACGGCCACGACTCGCACGGCCAGACCCCGCACGGGCAGACCCCGCAGGCACAGGCCGCGTACGGCCAGACCCCGCACGGCCACGACTCGCACGGCCAGACCCCGCACGGGCAGACCGCGTACGGCCAGGCCCCGCAGGCACAGGCCCCGCAGGCGCAGGGCGGTCACGGGCAGGCCCTGTACGGGCGGCCCCCGTACGGGCAGCCGCCCGCGCAGGGCCCGCAGCCGCACCCGCAGGACGCCCACCCGGCCCCGCAGCAGGACGCGCAGCCGTCCTCCGGCCCCTGGCCCGGGGAGCCGTACGGCGGGGGCGGGCCGCAGCGCCCGCAGCGCCCGGCCGATCCGTACGGGATCGCCGCCGCGACCCCTGTACCGGCCTGGCCGCACCAGACACCGCCGCGGCAGCAGCAGCACCCGTACCCCCCAGGAGAGCCCCGTTGATCCCCGCCGTCCTCACCCCCGAGATCGCCGCGATCGGCATCGCGCTGGGCCTGCTGTTCTCCCTGCTCTGCTACCTCACCACCAACCTCTCCCCCGGCGGCATGATCACCCCGGGGTGGCTGGCGCTCACCCTCGTCGAGGACCTCCAGCGCGCGGCCCTGGTCGTCGGCATCACGGTCATGACGTACCTGCTGACCCTGCTCACGCAGAGGTTCGTGATCCTCTACGGCAAGCGCCTGTTCGCCGCCGTGGTCCTGATCGGCGTACTGCTCCAGGCCACCGTGGTGATCGTGCTCCAGCTGGAGTTCCCGCTCCTCTACGCGAACCAGACCCTCGGGTTCATCGTCCCCGGCCTGATCGCCTACCAGCTGGTCCGCCAGCCGAAGGGCGCCACCCTCCTCGCCACCGGCAGCGCCACGCTCATGACGTACGTCGTCCTGACCGCCGGGATCCTGCTCGGCGTCATGCCCGCCGCCTGACCCCGCACCGCCCCCACCCCCGGAGCCCCCCATGACCGCCAAGCCGAAGAGCCGCCGCCGCACCCGCCCGGTGCTGCACACGGTCACCGTGCTCGCACTGCTGGCCGGCAGCGCCTACTTCACCTACGCGCTGCGCGCGCAGGAGCAGGCCAAGGCACCCTCCGTGCAGATGGTGCAGGACAAGAACATCACCGCGGCCCTCAAGGGCGGCGACGCCGGCGGCCAGAAGTGGGAGCGCGTCCAGAGCCCCAACCGGTCGCTGCTGCGCGACGCCACCGGGCAGGTCCTGGCCACCTTCACCGACGGCGCCCGCACGGCCACCCTCACCGGCCCGAGCCGCACCTTCACCGAGCCCGCCAACACCACCACCCGGGTCGTCACCGAGAACTGGGTGCGGCTGATGCCCGAGCCGTGGAAGCAGGGCGCCGAGAGCGCTCCGTGGTTCAAGGAGTGGTTCAAGAAGTACTTCGGGAGCCAGGAGGACGACATCTTCGCGGTCGCCTTCCAGTACGGCGACCAGGCCCCGGTGAAGAAGGACGCGCAGGGCGTCTCCTACGCGGGCGACGCCTCCTTCGGCCCGCTCAACCCCAACGGCTCCGAGGGCAACGACCTGCGGCTGGAGCAGTCGGACTTCTTCGACTACCTCGGCACCCCCTACACCTTCCGCAACGGCGTGCGGAAGACGCCGCAGACCGCCCGCTACCGGTCGATGGACTGCTCGGGCTTCGTCCGCACGGTCTTCGGCTACCGGGCCCGCTACCCGCTGATGCCCGACGACACCCCCGGCCCCGGCCTGCCGCGCACCGCGAACGGCATCGCCCGCTCCGCGCTGGGCGCGGACGTCATCCCGCTCAAGGGGGTGGGGGCGGAGTTCCGGCCCGCGTCGATCGACGTGATCCAGCCGGGCGACCTGCTGTTCTTCAAGCTCGACGCCCGCACGAAGGACCGCCTGGACCACACGGGCATCTACCTGGGCACCGACACCGACGGCCACCAGATCTTCATCTCCAGCCGGGAGGAGGCCAACGGCCCCACCATCGGCGACAAGGGCGGCACCTCGCGCCTCGACGGCAACGGCTACTACGCCACGACCCTGCGCAGCGTGAAGCGCCTCTAGGCCGTGGGCGGCAGGCTCCCGCCGGTGATGCCGACCGGCTGGAGCAGCCAGCCGAAGTCGCCCAGCCCGCCGCGCGCGGTGAGCTCCGCCGCCTCGCCCGCCGACTCCAGGGCCCGCACGTAGGCCGCCGGGTCGGTGGAGGCCAGGGCCAGCGGGGGCCGGCCGCCCGAGACGCCGAGGGCGGTCAGCGCCTCCCGCTGGGTGAGCAGGACCGCGCCGGGGCCCGCGCAGGAGTCGAGGGCGACGTGCGCGGTGACGTCCCGGCCCCCGTCCGGGACGGGCGCGACCTCGCGGCCCCCGCGGAAGCCGGTGAGCGTGCCGTACGGGGGGCGGGTGCCGCGCGCGTGGGCGTAGTCCACGGCCACCGCCAGGCCCCGCTCCAGGGTGGCGACGGCCGCCGCCCAGGCCTCGTCGCGGGCCCGGCCGATCTCCGCCCGGCCCTCCCGCTCCCCGCCGGGCCACCACCGCTCCAGCCAGGCCCGGTCGGCGGCCTCCAGGGGGCCTCCGGGCGTCTCCGTGCCGTCGGGGGCGACCAGGACGTAGCGTCCGTCCTCGGCGATCTCCAGCGGTACGTTGTCCAGCCACTCGTTCGCGAACAGCAGGCCCGTCGTCCCCGCGGGCGGCGCGTCCACCCAGCGGATCCGCGGGTCCAGCCCCTCGGGGGCGGCCGCGCGCTCGACGGCGTACGGGACCACCCGCGCCGCCGTCGCCTCCGGCAGGGCGGCGAGGACCCCGGCCAGCAGCTCGCCCCGCCCGGCCCCCACGTCCACCAGGTCGAGCCGCTCCGGATGCCCGAGCTCCGCGTCCACCGAGGCCAGCAGCCGGGCCACGGCCCCCGCGTACAGGGGCGAGGCGTGCACGGAGGTCCGGAAGTGCCCGGCGGGCCCCGGGCCGCCCGGGCGCACGTAGAAGCCGCCGGGCCCGTACAGCGCGGCCTCCATGGCCGCCCGCCACCGGACCGGCTCCCCGACCGGGCCCCCGACCTGCTCCCCGACACCACCCTGAGCGTTCATCCCGCCCAGGTTAAGGTCACCCTCCACCTTGGGGAGTACTCCCCCGTCACAGGGATCGCACCTGTGGTTGACTCCAGCACCTATCCCCTTTCCCTACGCTGGGTTACGTGCAACGCCTCTACGACTTCATCCGCAGACACCCGACGGGCGTCGACAGCTTCTGGGCTGTCCTCTTCTTCGGGATCTCGATGCTGAACGTCGCCGACCTGGGCGGCGGGGCGAGCACGGCGCTGCGGCTGGCCACGGTGCCCGTGGTGGCCGCGCTGAGCGCCGTCATCGCGCTGCGCCGCAAGTGGACGCAGCAGATGTTCTGGGTGACGGTGGGCGCGGGCCTCTACCAGCTGGCCATCGGGTCGCCGACGCAGTTCTGCGACCTCGCGATGCTGGTGATCCTCTACACCGTGGCCGCCTCCGGCGACGTCCCGCGCCGGGTCTCGCGCATCGCGCTGGTCTCCGGACTGCTGGCGCCCCCGCTGTACTTCCTGCGGTTCGGCGTCGACAAGACCGGCAGCGCCCCGCAGGAGGCCCTGTTCGTCGTCTTCGTGATGGTGCCCTTCGCCCTGGCCTGGGTGATGGGCGACTCGCTGCGCACCCGCCGCGCCTATTACGCCCAGCTCGTGGAGCGCAACCAGCGGCTGGAGAAGGAGCGGGAGGCGCAGGCGAAGGTGGCGGTGGCCGCCGAGCGGGCCCGGATCGCCCGCGAACTGCACGACGTCGTCGCGCACAACGTGTCGGTGATGGTGGTCCAGGCCGACGGCGCCGCCTACGTCATGGACGTGGCGCCCGAGCAGGCCAAGGAGGCCCTCCAGACCATCTCCGGGACGGGCCGGCAGGCGCTCGCCGAGATGCGCCGGCTGCTGGGCGTGCTGCGCACGGGCGAGCCGCAGGAGTCCGAGGACTACGTGCCGCAGCCGGACGTCGAGCAGATCGAGGTGCTGGTCGAACAGGTCCGGGCGGCCGGGCTGACGGTGGACTTCGAGGTGGAGGGCGCCCCCCGCAAGCTGCCCAGCGGGGTGGAGCTGACCGCGTACCGGATCGTGCAGGAGGCGCTGACGAACACGCGCAAGCACGGCGGCCCGGACGCGAAGGCGAGCGTACGGCTGGTCTACTTCGACGACGGGCTGGGCCTGCTGGTCGAGGACGACGGGCGGGGCGCCGCGCACGAGTTGTACGAGGACGGCGGCGCAGACGGCGCCGGGCACGGTCTGATCGGCATGCGGGAACGCATCGGTATGGTCGGAGGCACCCTGGACGCGGGCCCGCGGCCCGGCGGCGGCTTCCGGATCAGCGCCCTGCTCCCGCTCAAGAAAGGCAATTGATGTCCATCCGAGTGATGCTGGTCGACGATCAGGTACTGCTGCGCACGGGCTTCCGGATGGTGCTCGCCGCCCAGCCGGACATGGAGGTCGTCGCGGAGGCCGGGGACGGCCTGGAGGCGCTGGAGGTGCTGCGGGCCACGAAGGTGGACGTGGTGCTGATGGACGTGCGCATGCCCCGGCTGGACGGGGTGGAGGCGACGCGGCGGATCTGTGAGCCCAAGGAGCACCCGAAGGTCATCATCCTGACCACCTTCGACCTGGACGAGTACGCGTTCTCGGGGCTGAAGGCGGGCGCGAGCGGCTTCATGCTGAAGGACGTCCCGCCGGCGGAGCTGCTGGCGGCGATCCGGTCGGTGCACAGCGGGGACGCGGTGGTCGCCCCGTCGACGACGCGCCGGCTGCTGGACCGGTTCGCGCCGATGCTGCCGACGACCGCGCAGGAGCCGGAGAACAAGGAGATCGAGCGGCTGACCGAGCGGGAGCGGGAGGTCATGCTGCTGGTGGCGCAGGGCCTGTCGAACGGGGAGATCGCGGGGCGGCTGGTGCTGTCGGAGGCGACGGTCAAGACGCACGTGGGCCGCATCCTGACGAAGCTGGGGCTGCGCGACCGGGTGCAGGTGGTGGTGCTGGCCTACGAGACGGGCCTGGTGCGGGCCGGGGGCGGCCCGCAGCTGTAGCCGTCCGGTCCGGCGCGCCTAGCCGCGCCGGACGTACTCGCAGGTGTTCGGGACGAGTTGGTCGAGGGTGGCCGCGTCGGCCAGGAGGATGTCCAGGTCGGCGGGGGTCTCGCCGCAGTCGATCCGGTCGTAGCCGCCGTTGCGGCTGACGATCGTGTCGTTGCCGCCGCGCCCCTCGAAGGTGTTGGAGCCGGGTGCGGCGTTCCAGCCGTCGGGGTCGATCAGCCGGTCGGGGCCGGAGCCGCCGATGAGCATGTCGTCGCCCGGCCCGCCGTCGAGGTCGCTCGGGACGGACGTCTCGTTCCTGACCACGTCGTCCCGGTCGCCCAGCGAGGCCTGGATGCGGGTCACGGCCGCCGCGTGTCCGCAGCGGATGATGTGCGGGTCGTTGTTGAACCGGGAGCAGCCGGAGCCGGGGACCAACCTGCTGGTCTTGTCCGTCACCTGGAGCCAGCCCCCGGGGGTGCTGAAGGTGACGGTGTTGGTCTCCCCGGGCTGCGCGGTGAAGACCACCTGGTTGTTGTCGCGCGAGACGACCGCGGGGGCGGCACAGGCCGGTCCGGCGAGGACCGTGGTGAGGGCGAGCGCCGCCAGGGCGGGGGCGGCGAGGCGGGCCGTGCGGGAGAGGTGCATCGGGGCTGTCCTTCGGTTGCGGGCGCGGACCGGGATCGAGGGTCCTTCGCGTCCGGCCCTACCCGGAGCGACCGTCAGATCAGTGTGTTCATCGCAGAGTTACCCCGACCGGCCTACGGCAGCGGTGGCACGGCCGTGCGCAGGCGGGCCGGCAGCGTGGCGAGGGAGTCCCATCCGGCGGGGTCGGTCCCGCCGCCCAGCGGGTGGTGCAGTCCGGGCCGGTGCCGCGGGCCCGGCTGTACGGGCGTGAGCGCTGGCGGGGGGCGCCGGGCGGCGGTGACGAGGGTGGGCTCGGGCATCCGGCCGCGCGCGAGGTCGGTGAACCGGCGCGGGGCCCAGGGCAGGTTGCCGGGTTCGGCGGTGCCCCGGCCGGCCGGGCCCGCTCCGGTGAGGGTGCGCCAGGCGGCCTCCAGTCCACCGCCGAGCAGGGTGTCCGCCCCGGCGGACGCTGGTACGCGCCCTGACGGCGGCGAAACCGCCTCGTCCGGTTGCGCCGCCCTCCCGATCCGCCGGGCGGCCTCCAGCCGGTAGTAGGTGACCACGGGGTCGATGGGGCGACGTTGCGAACACACACGGTTTCAGCCGGCCGGAACCTCCGTCCGGAAATCGACGCCCCTGCGGACTCAGGCCATCCAGCGGTCGGGGCGGGCCGTCGCCCGGGAGGTTCGGGAGCGGGCCGCCTGGGCGTAGAGCAGTGCGGTGGCCTCGTCGGCCGCCCTCAGCCGGGCGGTGACGGTGTTGTCGGCTCCGGTGTCCACGTGCAGGTCAGCGACCCCGCAGACGCGTTCCCAGGGGCCTTGCGTGCGACGTACGCTCTGCACCTTCGCATGCGGAACGATCTCCGTGCGCCGGCAGAGGCGCCCGCGCCGGGCCGCGAACAGCTCCGGCGAGACGGCCAGTCCGTACCCCTTCCACCACACCGGGACCACCCACCGCGCGCCCCTGCGCGGGGACGGCACGAAGGCCAGCGCCGCCGGGTCCGCGCCGGGCAGGACGCGGGCGACCAGGGCGTGGGCGGCGGCCCGGGTGGCGACCGGGACCAGGACCCCGTTCTTCGAGCCCGCCACGGCCAGCTCCACCCGCACCCACCCGCGGCGCCGCCACAGCAGCGGCTCGACGATCCGCACGGTCTGCACGCGCCCCGGCGGGACGGTCTCGTGGGCCCGGTCCAGCAGCCCGTGGTCCAGGCGCAGCCCGTCGGGGGACTCGGCGACCCGCCAGTCGTAGCCGGTGAGGAAGCGGGCCGCGCTGCCCTTCCAGCCCGCGCCCAGCAGCGGAAGCAGGGCGACCAGGGTCGCCCAGGGGTTGGAGCTGAGCCCCCACACGAGCAGCGGACCGCCGACGCCCGCGGCGACGGCGGCCCACACGTCGAGGCTGAGCAGCAGGGAGACCACGAGGTCGCGCACCGGCACCCGCAGCAGCTCCCGCTCGGGTGCCTCGCCGAGCACGGTGGCCTCGGCCGGGGCGAAGCCGGCCGCCCGGGCCAGGAGCTCGGCGCGCAGCGCGACGGCGTCCCCTTCGCCGAGGAAGGCCAGCTCGTCCTTGTCCTCGGTGCCGATGACGTCGATGCGCAGCGCGGCCACCCCGGCCACGCGGGCCAGCAGGGGGCGGGTGACGTCGATGGCCTGGATGCGGTCGAGGCGGATGTGGGCGGTGCGCCGGAAGACCAGCCCGGTGCGGATGCGCAGCTCGGTGTCGGTGACGGCGTAGTGGGTGAACCACCAGCTGAGGAAGCCGTACGTGCCGAAGACGAGGACCAGTGCGGCGAGCACGAGCAGGCGCAGCCACACGGGCAGGGCCAGGGCCCACTCCTGGGCCCGCTCCCCCTGCTGGGCGACCAGGCCGACGCAGCCCGCGATCGGCACCCAGGCGCGCCGCAGCGGCGTCAGCACGTGCAGCCGCCGCTCGGCGCCCGGTGGGATCGGGGCCGGGGTCGCGGTCGGGCCGGTCACAAGCCGGCCGATCGGGCCTCGCCGAGCTCGGTCAGGCGGTCGCGGAGGCGTTCCGCCTCGTCCGGGGCCAGGCCCGGGATCTTGGCGTCGGTGGCCGCCGCGGCCGTGTGCAGCTGGACGGACGCCAGCCCGAAGCGCCGCTCCAGCGGGCCCGAGGTCACCTCCACCAGCTGCATCCGCCCGTACGGGACCACCGTCTCCTCCCGCCACAGCACCCCCCGGCTGATCAGCAGGTCGTCCGCCCGTTCCGCGTACCGCCAGGAGCGCCAGTTCCGCCCGGCCAGCACCCACCCCCAGAGCAGCGGCAGCAGCCATGTGCCGCCGAGCGCCGCCCACCCCGCTCCGGCCAGCAGCCCCAGCGGGAGGGCCGTCGCCACCACGAGGGGGACCGTCCACACCACCAGCAGCAGCCGCCGGAGGGACAGGAGCCCACCCGGCAGTCCGACCCATGCGGGCCGGTCCGTCTCACCCGTCGTCCCCGTTTCCATGCCCCCACCCTAGGACTGCGACAATGCGCCCATGACGGAGACCACGGTCGGCATCGGCGGCGCGGCGGAGAGCACCGACATGGTGCTCAACATCGGACCGCAGCACCCTTCCACCCACGGCGTGCTGCGGCTGCGGCTCGTCCTGGACGGCGAGCGCATCGCCAGCGCCGAGCCGGTGGTCGGCTACATGCACCGTGGCGCGGAGAAGCTGTTCGAGGCCCGTGACTACCGCCAGATCATCATGCTCGCCAACCGCCACGACTGGCTGTCGGCCTTCTCCAACGAGCTCGGCGTGGTCATGGCGGTCGAGCGGATGCTCGGCATGGAGGTCCCCGAGCGCGCGGTGTGGATGCGCACGCTGCTCGCCGAACTGAACCGGGTCCTCAACCACCTGATGTTCCTCGGGTCCTACCCCCTGGAGCTGGGCGGCATCACCCCGATCTTCCACGCGTTCCGCGAGCGCGAGGAGCTCCAGGCGGTCATGGAGGAGATCTCCGGCGGCCGCATGCACTACATGTTCAACCGGGTCGGCGGCCTCAAGGAGGACCTCCCGGCGGGCTGGCTCGGGCGCGCCCGGGCGGCCGTCGCCGACGTGCGCACCCGGATGGACGTCTACGACAAGCTCGTCCACGGCAACGAGATCTTCCGCGGCCGCACCCGCGGCGTCGGCGTCCTGTCCGCGGAGGCGGTGCACGCGTACGGGGTCTCCGGTCCGATCGCCCGCGCCTCCGGCGTCGACTTCGACCTGCGCCGCGACGAGCCGTACCTGGCGTACGGGGAGCTCCAGGACGTCCTGAAGGTGGTCACCCGCACCGAGGGGGACTGCCTGGCCCGCTTCGAGGTGCTGCTGGAGCAGACGCACAACGCGCTGGACCTGGCCGTGGCCTGCCTGGACCGGATGGCGGAGCTGCCGCCGGGGCCGGTCAACCAGCGGCTGCCGAAGGTGCTGAAGGCACCCGAGGGGAGCACGTACGCCTGGACGGAGAACCCGCTCGGCATCAACGGCTACTACCTGGTCTCCAAGGGCGAGAAGACCCCGTACCGGCTGAAGCTGCGCAGCGCCTCCTTCAACAACATCCAGGCCCTGGCGGTCCTGCTGCCGGGGCAGTTGGTCGCGGACATGGTGTCGATCCTGGGCTCCCTCTTCTTCGTCGTCGGCGACATCGACAAGTAGGCCCGGCGGCGGCCCGCCGACCTGACAGTCGGAGTGCGCCGCCCGCCGGGCGGTGACGGGACCGCCCTAGGGTCGCCCGCATGACCACTGCCACCCGCGACGACCTCACCGGCTACCTCCGCAGGCTCGGCGTCACCGACCCCGGCGCCCCCTCCGAGGAGGGGCTGTACGCCCTCGCCCGCGCCCACGTCGAGCGCGTGCCGTTCGAGAACACCGGGATCCAGCTGGGCCGGCCCCCGGGCATCGACCCCGCGCTGTCCGTGCGGCGGATCGCCGCCGGGCGCGGCGGCTACTGCTTCCACCTCAACGGGGCCTTCGCCCTGCTGCTGGAGGAGCTCGGGTACGAGGTGACGCGCCACCTCGGCGGGATGCACGGCGACCCGCTGTCCCGGGACGCGGGCGGCGACCACCTCGCCCTGACCGTGCGGGTCGGGGGGCGGGAGCACTTCGTCGACGTCGGCATGGGCGACGGCCCGCACGAACCCCTGCCCCTGCGGGAGGGCGTGTACGTGCAGGGGTTCACGTACCGGCTGGAGCCGGCGGAGGTGACCTGGGACGGGGGCGGGGGCGGGGGCTGGAGCCTGCACCGGGACGGCGTGCCGACGCCGCGCATGAACTTCCGCTCGGCACCGGCCGCGATGGCCGACTTCGAGCCGGCGCACCGGCGGCTGTCCACCGCCGAGGACTCCCCCTTCCGGCAGTCGTTCGTCATGCTGCGGCGCAGCGTCCGCGGCATCGACCGGCTGCACGGCCGCATGCTGGTCCACACCGCCCCGGACGGCACGCGCACGGTACGGGAACTCACCAGCGCCGTGGAGTTCTACGGGGCGGTCGCGGGGCTCTTCGACCGCGACCTCGACGACCTCTCCGCCGAGGACCGCACCGCCCTGTGGACCCGGGTGACCCGGGCCCACGAGGCCTGGCGCGCGTCACGGGCGGAGACCGCCGGCTGAGGCGGGGCGGGGGGCGGCCGCGCCCCGCCCCGCGGCCGTCGCGGCGGGGGTGCGCGGGCCGGCCCGGCGGAGTCGATGTCGGTGCGGCAGGGCAGACTTGGGGCATGTCCGCTTCCCCCCGACGGGCCTGCCCGTCCTGCGGCCGCGACTGCGCCGTGACCGCCGGCCGGATCGCCCGCCACGACCCCCCGGCGGGGCGCCGCGCCGGCCTGGTGTCCTGTCCCGGGTCGCGGGCGCGCGTGGTGCTCGGCGCCTCCGCCCCGACGCTGGACGGCTTCGTCCTGGGCCCCCACCCGGGCCAGCTCCCCCTGTTCTGACCCCGCGCGACGGCGACCGCCCGGCCCGCCCCGGAGGCCTCTCCCCCGGCCGGCCGGACACCCCCCGGACGAGACTTCGGACTCACTCGTCTAGGGCCGCGGCCGTCGCCTCGGGCGCGCCCAGCAGTCCGAGCAGCCGGGCGGTGCCGTCCGCCCCGAAGCCCGCGTCGACCCCGCGCCGGTAGAGCTCGGCGTGGGCGGCGAGGATCCCGGTGTCCACGCCCGAGCCGGCGGCCGTGTGCAGCACGTGCTCCAGGCTCGCCGCGCACATCGCGAGGCGGGCGTGGGAGCCGTCGTGGTCGTCCGCGTCGGCGAGCGGCGCGGAGCCCTCGTAGAAGCCGCGCATGCTGTCGGCGGTGTACCCGGCGTACGGCAGGATGTCGGCCGCCGTCAGGCCGTTGGCGCGGGCGACGGCGAGCGCCTGGTACCAGCCGGTGTACGCGGTCCAGAACATGATCATGTTGAGCTGGTAGTAGAGCTGGGCGTGGCCCGGGTCGGCGCCGCGGTAGTCGGTGGCGGCGAGCACGTCGAGCGCGGCGCGCTGCTCCTCGTACACCTCCCGGGGGCCGCTGACGAAGATCGAGGCGCCCTCCTGCCCGATGCCGGTCGGCGGGACGTTGACCCCGCCGGTGAGGTACGAGGCGCCGCGCGCCCGCGCCCACTCGGCGGCCGCCCGCGCCTTCTCCGGGACGTCCGAGGACAGGTTGGCGAGCACGCGCCCGTCGAGGCCGGCGTCGCCGAGGGCGGTGTACACGGCGTCGACGTCGATGAGGCTGATGATGCTCAGCCGGCTCGCGGCGACGGCCTCGGCGGCGCTCGCGGCCCGCCGCGCCCCGCGGGCCAGCAGCTCGGCGTCCTTGCCGGGGCTGCGGTTCCAGACGGTGACGGTGTAGCCGGCGTCGAGGTAGGCGGAGGCCATGGCCCGGCCCATGGGGCCGAGGCCGATGATCGAAACCTGGTTCACGACGGAGTTCTCCCCACGAAGATCGATCTAGAACGAACGCTCTATTCAGAGCTCGGGGCGACCGTAGCACGGGACTAGAACGAGCGCTCTATCCAATTCCGGGGGTAGACTCCGCGCATGGCAGCGACAGGGGAAGCAGCAGTGGCGACGGCGGCGAAGAGGAAGCAGGCGGAACCGGGGACGCGCGAGCGCCTGGTCCGCACCGCCTCCCGCCTCATGCAGCACGGCGGGTACGAGAGCACCCCGGTCAAGCAGCTCGTCCGCGAGGCGGAGGCCACCCTGGGCTCGCTCTACCACTTCTTCCCGGGCGGCAAGCAGGAGCTCGCGGTCGCCGCGATCGGCTACGGCGACGGGGAGTTCGCCGCGGTGCTCGGCGCGGCACTGGACTCGGACCCGGACGCGGCCCGGGCGATCGAGGCGGCGGCCGGGGTGCTGGCGGACGCCCTCGCGGCCTCGGACTGGCGCGACGGCTGCCCGGTCACGGCCACGGCCCTGGAGTCGGTGGGACGGCTGCCCGAGCTCCAGGAGGCGTGCGCGCGGTCCTTCGGGCACTGGCAGGAGCTGGTGGCGGCGAAGCTGCGGGCGTCCGGCATCGGGGAGGCGGAGGCCCGGGACCTCGCGGTCACCGTCATCGCCACGCTGGAGGGGGCCGAGATGACGGCCCAGGTGACCCGGTCCCGCACCCCGCTCCTCCTGGCGGGGCGCCACCTGTCCCGCCTGGTGGCGGCCTACACCGCCTGACGGGGCCCGTAGCCGCTAGGAGATGGCCGTACGGAGGCGGACCACGTCGATCGGCTCGGTCTCGTCGTGGGCCGTCAGGTCGATGACCTGGCCCACCGCCAGCTGCTCCGGCGTCGCCGGCTTGAACTCCGCTTCGGCGCCGTCCTCGGCGGACTCCGCCTTGTGCGCGGCCAGCGCCTCCGCGCCGACCACGTCCGCCAGGTCCTCGTTCTGCACGGACTCGATCGCGGCACGCGCCTGCGCGGTGTTCTTGGTGCCGAAGAAGTCGAAGCCGCCCTCGACGCGCGAGGCGGAGCGCCGCTGGGCCGCGTACGGGGCCACCGGCGCCGCGGGACGCCGCGCCGGGACCGCCGGCGTCAGGGCCGCGGCGGAGGTGGGGGCGGGGGCGGCCGGACGGGTGTGGGCGTCGGCGGAGGGGGCCAGCTCCTTGGGGGCGGCGGCCGCGGCCGCCCGCGCCTGCGACTTGCGCAGCAGCGCGGTCATCGCCGCGTTGGCCCGCGCGTACCCGACCGCCGTCGGCGCCCCGCTGCCGGTGCGCTCCTCCGACACCGCCGGAAGCTCCTTCGGGGTGCCCGCGTTCTCCAGCGCCAGCAGCCGCCGCTTCTCCAGCGCGCTGGCCCGCTCGGTCTCGGCGGTGGCGTACCGGCGCAGCAGCGCGGCGTGCTCCCCGCGCAGGCCCGCGAGCTCGACCCGCTTGGCGCGGAGCTTGGCGTCCAGCTTGGCGCGCAGGACGCGGGCCTCCTCCAGGTCGGACTCCAGCTCGGCTATCCGCTCGTCGGTCTTCCACTCGTCCTTGACCCGCTCGCGGGCCAGCTCCGCCACCCGGCGGCCGGCCGCCCGGTCCCAGGAGCGCATCAGGACGGCGCCGCCGATGCCCGCGACCGCCGTGAGGGCCACGAGCAGGCGCAGCGCGAGGGGTTCCGCGAGGAGCCAGGCCGCGCCGGCACTGGCGACGGAAACCCCGCCGACGGCCGTCGGCGTGAGAAGTCGGTGCAGGGGCTCGGGATTGCGGTGACGTCCACGGGGCATGGCCTGAAATTTACAGGGCGTGGGCCTCGCGTGGGGTACCCGCCCGGCAATCTCTTCCCGCGCGGTTACCCCGCAATTGGCCATCAACCGTGTAACCGCTACTTCTTCAGAAGGCCCTTGGCTTCCAGGTAGGCCTTCGCGACGTCCGCCGGCTTCGCCCGCTCCGCGTCCACCTTGCGGTTCAGTTCGACGAGGTCGGCGGTCGTGAGCACCGTGGTGAGCCGCTCCAGCGCGGCCGCCACCTCCGGCGCCCCGGCGTCCTTGGCGTTGACGACCGGCAGCACGTTGTCGGCGTTCTGGAGCTTCTTGTCGTCCTCCAGCAGGACCAGACCGAAGCCGTCCAGGGTGGCGTCGGTGGTGGTGGTCAGCACGAGCTGGTCCACCCCGTCCTTGACGGCCTGCTTGGCCTGCGGGGTGCCGACGCCCTTGGGGTCGATACCGGAAACCTGGATTCCGTACGTCTTCTCCAACCCGGGGGCGCAGAAGGGGCGGACGGCGCATTCGTCACCCGCCGCGATCTTCACCTTCTGACCCGACTTTCCAAGATCGGAAAGGGTCCTGAGGTTGTTCTTCTGCGCGAATTCCCTGCTCACGGCGAAGGCGTTCTGGTCGACGGCCGCGCCCGCCGGGAGCGCCTTCAGCCCGAGCGGCGCCGCCAGCTTCTCCAGCGCCGCGACGGTCGCCGCCGCGTCGCTCGACGCGACCGGCTTCCCCTTCGGCGCGTCCGGACCGTTCACCTTGGCGTTGAGGAACTCCGCCAGGGTGGCCGCGTACTCCGGGACGACGTCGATCTCGCCCTTCTCCAGCGAAGGCTCGTACAGCTCGCGGTTGTTGACCTTGGTGACGGAGGTGTCGTAGCCCGCGTCCGCCAGGATCCGCGCGTACAGCTCGGCCAGCACGTCGGACTCGGTGAACCCGGCCGCGCCGACCACCAGCCTGCCCTTGGCTCCGCCGCCCCCGGACGAGGAGGACGAGCCCGCGTCCTTGGCCTTCTCCAGGCTGTCGCCCCCGCAGGCGCTCAGCGAAACGGTCAGGGCCACCGCGCCCAGGGTCGCGCCGAGGATGCGCGTGGACTTGCTCATCATGCTCCTTGGAGATCAGGGGAAAGCGTCGGAAAGGGGACGGGCTCAGCGCGGCGCCGGGCGGCCGCGGCGCAGCAGCAGCCGGTCCGCCGCCACCAGGAGGCCCTCCACCAGCAGGGCCAGCAGCGCGACCAGCAGGGCGCCCGCCACCACCTGCGGCGTGTCGTACGTGTTGAAGCCGGCGGTGATGATCCGGCCCAGGCCGCCCTGGCCGACCATCGCCGCGATCGTGGCGGTGGCGATGACCTGGACGGCGCCCGAGCGCAGCCCGGTCATCACCAGGCCGCGCGCGAGGGGCAGTTCCACCCGCCAGAACAGCTGCCGGCCGGACATGCCCATGCCCCGGGCCGCCTCGACCACCGCGCGGTCCACCTCCCGCACGCCGACGTACGCGTTGGTCAGCAGCGGCGGTACGGCGAACAGCACCAGCGCGGCCACGGTCGGCAGGTAGCCGGCGCTGCGCAGCGGCGAGACCATGAACAGGGCCAGCACCGCGAACACCGGCACGGCCCGCCCCACGTTGGAGACGTTCACGGCGAGCGCACCGCCCCGGCCCACGTGTCCGAGCCACAGGCCCACGGGCAGGGCCACCGCGCAGGCGACGCCCAGGGAGATCCCGCTGACCAGCAGGTGCTCGGCCAGGCGATGCCAGACACCGCTCTCCCCCGACCAGTTGGCGCCGTCGGCCAGCCAGCCGCAGGCCTTTCCGAGGACCCCCACGCCTCAGCCCCCCTTCCCCGCCCGCGCGGGGCGTCCGGCGCGGGTCCACGGGGTCAGCAGCCGCTGGAGGCCCAGCAGCAGCAGGTCGGCGGCGAGCGCGAGCAGGACGCACAGCACGGAGGCGGTGAGCACCTGGGCCTTGAAGGAGCTGTTCACGGCCGGGGCGATCAGGTTGCCCAGCCCGCCCTTGCCGACGATGGAGCCGACGGTGGTCAGCGCCACCGTGGAGACGGTCGCGATCCGCACCCCGGCGAGCAGCGCGGGCAGCGCCAGGGGCAGTTCGACCTGCCACAGCAGCCGCGCCGGGCCGTAGCCCATGCCGCGCGCGGCCTCCCGCACCTCCTCGGGGACGGCCTCCAGGCCGGCCAGGACGTTGCGGACCAGGATGGTCAGCGAGTACAGCACCAGCCCGGTCACCACGAGCGCCGCCGAGAGCCCGAAGAAGGGCAGCAGCAGGGAGAACATGGCGAGCGAGGGGACCGTGTAGAGCAGCGTGGTCAGGCCGAGCACGGGGGCCGCCCAGCGGCGCCCGCGGCGGGCCAGGAGCGCGAGGGGGACGGCGACGGCGACGCCGATGAGTACCGAGACGGCCGTGATCCAGACGTGTTCGAGGGTGGCGTCGGCGAGTTCGGGGGCGCGGGAGCTGACGTAGTCCCAGCAGATCCAGTCGTTCGCCACCAGGCAGTTCCGTACCGCCACCCCGCCCACCCCCTTCTTCCCTCGCACACGCGTACCCGAAGACCCGGCCAGTGCGACCATAACCCCGGGTGCCCGCACTGGCCGGATTCATTCGCACAGGTGCAACACTCCCCTCACAAAGCCTTCGCCCATCCGTGAGCAGCGGTGGGGGAGGATGGCCCGGTGATCCGATTCGAGCATGTGACCAAGCGCTACCCCGATGGGACGACGGCCGTCGAGGACCTGACGTTCGAGGTGGCGGAGGGCGAGCTGGTCACGCTGGTGGGCCCGTCCGGCTGCGGCAAGACGACCACCATGAAGATGGTCAACCGGCTCATCGAGCCCACCTCCGGCCGGATCCTGCTCGACGGCGAGGACGTCTCCGCCGCCGACCCGGTCGAGCTGCGCCGCCGCATCGGGTACGTCATCCAGCAGGTCGGGCTGTTCCCCCACAAGACCGTGCTGGAGAACACGGCGACCGTGCCGCAGCTGATCGGCACCCCGAAGGCGAAGGCCCGCGCGCGGGCGGCCGAGCTCCTCGAACTCGTGGGCCTGGACCCGGCCGTGTACGGGGACCGCTACCCCGAGCAGCTGTCGGGCGGGCAGCGCCAGCGCGTCGGGGTCGCCCGCGCGCTCGCGGCCGACCCGCCGGTGCTGCTGATGGACGAGCCGTTCGGCGCGGTGGACCCGGTGGTCCGCGAGCGGCTCCAGAACGAGTTCCTCACCCTGCAGAGGACGGTCCGCAAGACGATCCTGCTGGTCACGCACGACCTGGAGGAGGCCGTCCGGCTCGGCGACCGGATCGCGGTCTACGGGGCGGGCACCATCGAGCAGTTCGCCCCTCCGGCGGCGGTGCTCGGCGCCCCGGCGACCGACTGCGTGGCCTCCTTCGTCGGCGCCGACCGGGGGCTGCGCCGCCTCGCGGTCACCCCGGTCGGGGAGGCCGACCTGACCGCGGCGCGGGAGGGCGAGGCCCCGGCCGGCTCGGTCGCGCTGGGGGCGTCGCTGCGCGAGGCCCTGGCGGCCCTGCTCCAGGAGGACGCGGGGCGGATCGGGGTCACGGATCCGCAGTCGGGCGCGCTGGTCGGCGTCCTGACCCCGGAGGGCGTCCACCGGGCCCTGCGCCGGGCCGAACCGCCCGCGGCATGACGAAGGGCCCGACGGAAGTCGGGCCCTGACCACGCGCGAGCACGAGGGGCTCGGTACTGCTGGACTGCTGGACTGCCGCACTGCCGGACTGCCGGAACCGCGTGCCCCGCCTCAGGCCTGCATGCGGCTGCTCATCCACACCAGCATCGGCGGGATCTCGCGGCGCCAGGTGTTGAAGTTGTGGCCGCCGCTGTCGAGGATGATCGAGGAGACCCGGTCCGGACCCTTGACCAGCTTGATGAACTTCTTGGTGTCGTTCAGGTTGTCCTCGCCCTTCTCGCTCGTGGTGACGAGGAAGGAGGTGCCGGTCGGCTTCTTGTTCTCCATGCTCCACAGCACGTCCGCGGCCTTCTTCAGCTTCTCGTCGCCGTGGAAGAGGTCACCGGTCGTCGGGTCGTCGGCCGCCTTGTAGTAGGCGGACAGGCCCGCAGCGGCGCCGAAGACCTGCGGGTGGTGCGCGGCGATCTTCAGGGCGCAGTAGCCGCCCGTGGAGTTGCCGATGAAGCCCATGTTCTGCGGCTTCTTGCCGACCCGGAAGGTGCCCTGGATCGCCTGCGGCAGGTCCTGCGCGAAGAAGGTCTCCGTCTGCGGGCCGCCCGGTATGTCCACGCACTCGGTGTCGCGCGGCGGCGCGATGGTCGGGCGCAGCATGACGAGGATCATCGGCTTCATCTTCCCCTGCTTGGCCTGCTTGAAGGCCGTCATGGGGTAGTTCAGCCCTTTGATGAGGTTCTCGGCGGTACCCGGGTAACCCGTGAGGACGATGGAGGCGGGGAAGTTCTTGTCCTTGTGCTGCGGCTGGAAGTACTCCGGCGGGAGCCAGACGTAGCCGGGGCTCGTTATCTTCGACTTCTGCCCGGTGATGGCCACCTTCAGTATCTGGCCGCCGACCTGCGGCTGGCCGCCGCCGGGGACGTCCAGCTTCTGCTTGTCGATGACCTTGATGTCCTTGCTGCTCATCGAGTGGTCGACGACCTTGCCGATGGCCGTCTGCTGACCGAACAGGTCGGCCCAGGAACCGTAGAAGAGGAAGGACTTGTTGGCGGCGAGACCGACTGCCGAGAACAGCGCCAGCTGGGTCGCGAGCAGGAGGCCGACCCGGCCGAGGACCGACCGCCAGGTGCGGCCCGAGAGCTTCGGCCAGAGCCAGACCGTCACCGCGAACAGCGCTACACCCGCGATGATGGCCAGGACCAGAACGGCATTACTGGTGAGACCCATGAGCAGTCAGTCGACTTTCTGATGGCAGGGCTGGATTTTTCCGACGGAAGAGTGAACCCGCTCCTCCTCGATGTCGTCCTAGTGGACGCACCACACTCCGGAGGCTGTCGCGGCCTTCGGCCACATGATCTCTCGCGGAGCAACGGGAAGCGATGTCTAGCAGGATAGATGGCGATAAGTCGGGACAGGTTCCGAGTAAGGTCCGGCGAATCTTCCGCGGACCCAAGCCGGAGTCGGTGCCCGGTCTCGTAGGTACGGCCGTCATGATCGTCGGCCTTCTGGACATCGCGGCGGGCGTCTTCCCGCGATTCCGCCACAGCCGGTTCCACGCGGTCACCGAGGTGCTGCCCGGCTCCCTGGGCCCCTTCGCCGCGGCCCTCTCCATCAGCGCGGGCGTCCTGATCCTGCTGCTCGCGCACGGACTCAAGCGACGCAAGCGGCGCGCCTGGCGCGCCGCCGTGATCCTGCTGCCGGCCGGTGCGGTCGCGCAGTTCGTCTACCGGCACTCGATCATCAGCGTGGTCATCTCGGCGGTGCTCCTCGCGCTGCTCGTACGCCACCAGGGTGAATTCAAGGCCCTCCCGGACCCGCGCAGCCGCTGGAAGGCGCTCGCGAACTTCGTCCTGATGAGCGCCGGCTCCATCGGCCTGGGCCTGGTCATCGTCAACGTCCACCCGAACAAGGTCGTCGGCCACCCCAGCCTCTACGAGCAGATCACCCACGTGGTCTACGGCCTCTTCGGCTTCGAGGGCCCCGTCGACTACGCCGGACGGGTGAGCTGGACCGTCGGCTACTCCCTCGGCGCCCTCGGCATGCTGACCGCCGTCACCACGATCTACCTCGCCTTCCGCCCCGAGCACCCGGCCGCACAGCTCACCGAGGACGACGAGCAGAAGCTGCGCGAGCTCCTCGCCAGGCACGGCGGCCGCGACTCGCTCGGCCACTTCGCGCTCCGCCGCGACAAGGCCGTCGTCTTCTCCCCCAGCGGCAAGGCCGCCGTCACCTACCGCGTCGTCTCCGGCGTCATGCTCGCCTCCGGCGACCCCGTCGGCGACGTCGAGGCCTGGCCCGGCGCCATCGAGCGCTTCATGGAGGAGGCCAAGGCCCACTCCTGGACCCCGGCCGTCGTGGGCTGCAGCGAGACCGGCGGCGAGGTCTGGACCCGCGAGACGGGCCTGGACGCCCTGGAGCTCGGCGACGAGGCCATCGTCGACGTCAAAGACTTCTCCCTCGCCGGACGCCCCATGCGCAACGTCCGCCAGATGGTGAAGCGGATCGAGCGCAACGGCTACACCACCAAGGTCCGCCGGGTCAGCGAGCTGAACGAGTTCGAGCTGTCCCAGGTGCGCGGCGCCGCCGAGGCCTGGCGCGGCACCGACACCGAGCGCGGCTTCTCCATGGCCCTGGGCCGCATCGGCGACCCGGGCGACGGCGACTGCATCATCGCCACCGCGCACCGCGTGGAGGAGGGCGACAGCAGCCCCTTCGGCGACCTGAAGGCCATCCAGCACTTCGTGCCGTGGGGCAAGGACGGCATGTCGCTGGAGATGATGCGCCGCGACCGCGGCGCCGACCCCGGCATGAACGAGCTGCTGATCGTCGCCTCCCTCCAGCAGGCCCCCGAGCTGAAGATCGAGAAGGTCTCCCTGAACTTCGCGATGTTCCGCGCCGCCCTGGCCCGCGGCGAGAAGATCGGCGCCGGCCCGGTCCTGCGCGCCTGGCGCAGCCTGCTCGTCTTCCTCTCGCGCTGGTTCCAGATCGAGTCGCTGTACAAGTTCAACGAGAAGTTCCGCCCCCGCTGGGAGCCGCGCTTCATGGTCTACCGCCACCACCGCGACCTGCCCCGCATCGGCTTCGCCGTGATGCAGGCCGAGGGCTTCGTCACCCTGGCCCTCCCCCGCCTCTTCGAGAGCCGCCGCCGCCCGAAGCCGGTCCGCCCCTGCGCCCACCAGGAGACGGCGATCCCGGCCCAGCAGGACCGCGAGGTCCAGGCCGCGTAGCCGTCACGGCTCCCCACGCCCCCGTGCCCGCCAGGGCCCGGGGGCGTTCCGCTGCGCGGGATCTACCCTGGACCCCATGAACACGAACCGCGGGCCCGCCCCCCGGGGCCTGGTGGCCGGGCTCCCCGACTGGGACCGCTGCGCGGTCATGGGCGTCGTCAACGTCACCCCCGACTCCTTCTCCGACGGCGGCCGCTGGTTCGACACCACCGCCGCCGTCAAGCGCGGCCTCGACCTCGTCGCGCAGGGCGCCGACCTCGTCGACGTCGGCGGCGAGTCCACCCGCCCCGGCGCCACCCGCGTCGACGCCGAGGAGGAGCTGCGCCGCGTCGTACCCGTCGTCCGCGGCCTCGCCTCCGAAGGCGTCGCCGTCTCCGTCGACACCATGCGCGCGACCGTCGCCGAACAGGCCGTCGCCGCCGGCGCCCGCCTCGTCAACGACGTCAGCGGCGGCCTCGCCGACCCCCGCATGATCCCCGCCGTCGCCGCCACCGACGTCCCCTTCGTCGTCATGCACTGGCGCGGCTTCAGCGACAACATGAACAGCCTCGCCGTCTACCACGACGTCCTCGGCGAGGTCACCGCCGAACTCCGCGCCCGCATCGACGCCGTCGTCTCCGGAGGCATCTCCCCCGAGCGGATCGTCGTCGACCCGGGCCTCGGCTTCGCCAAGAACGCCGAACACGACCTGGCCCTCGTCGCCCGCCTCCCGGAGCTGCGCGCCCTCGGCTTCCCCCTCCTCGTCGCCGCCTCGCGGAAGCGTTTCCTCGGCCGGGTCCTGGCCGGCGCCGCCGACGCCGCCCCGCCGCCCGCCCGCGAGCGGGACGCCGCCACGGCCGCCGTCTCGGCCATCGCCGCCCACCAGGGCGCCTGGGCCGTACGGGTGCACGAGGTACGGGCGACCGCCGACGCGGTTCGGGTGGCCCGTGCCGTGGAAGGGGCTCTGTGACCCGCCGGACCGAGGGGACCGACCGGACGCACAGGGAAGGGGAACGGTGAGCCGTACCGACATCGAAGCCGTCGAAGAGGTCAACGCGGCCTTCTACGAGGCCATGGAGCGGGGGGACTTCGACGCACTGTCGGCGCTCTGGCTCGACGACGAGATCTCCTGCGTCCACCCGGGGTGGCCGGTGCTCTCCGGACGGGGCGAGGTGCTGCGCTCCTACGCGCTGATCATGTCGCACACCGAGTACATCCAGTTCTTCCTCACCGACACCAAGGTGGCCCTCATAGGCGACACCGCCCTGGTCACCTGCACCGAGAACATCCTCAGCGGGGGCCCCGCCGAACAGGCCGGGGAGCTCGGCCCGCTCGTCGGCCAGCTGGTCGTCGCCACGAATGTGTTCCGACGCACACCGGAGGGGTGGCGGCTCTGGTCCCACCACGGTTCTCCGGTGCTCACGGACTCCGATGACGAGGAAGACGAGGCCTCCGACTGACCCCAAGGGCGGGGGCGAAGGTTTATCGCAGGTAAATTCGAAGGTGGACGACGCCGACCGCACTCGGCGTAGGCCCAAGGGCCCGGGGAGTCCCGGGACCGGAAGCACCTACGAAAGCAGGAGTGATTCGCGTGGATCGTGTCGCGCTGCGCGGCCTCAAGGCTCGCGGGCACCACGGCGTCTTCCCCCGGGAACGCGAAGAAGGCCAGACCTTCATCGTCGACCTCGTGCTGCACCTGGACACCCGCCCCGCGGCGGCCGGGGACGACCTGGCCAAGACCGTGCACTACGGGGTCGTGGCCGAAGAGGTCGTCGACGTCGTCCAGGGCGAGCCCGTCGACCTCATCGAGACCCTCGCCGAGCGCATCGCCCAGCAGTGCCTCAAGCACGAGGCCGTCGCCCAGGTGGAGGTCGTCGTCCACAAGCCGGACGCGCCGATCACCGTCCCCTTCGACGACGTGACCATCACGATCACCCGGAGCCGCGTGTGAACAACGGACAGAACGCCCAGAGCGACCCCACGGTCCAGCCCGTCCCCGCGTCCGTCGTCGAGGCGGTGGACGCCGCCGACGTGACCCTCTCCAACCCCAAATGGGCCGTGATCGCGCTCGGCGCCAACCTCGGCAACCGGCTGGAGACCCTCCAGGGCGCCATCGACGCCCTCGGCGACACCCCCGGGCTGCGGGTCAAGGCCGTCTCGCCGGTCTACGAGACCGAGCCGTGGGGCGTCGAGCCCGGCTCGCAGCCCTCGTACCTGAACGCGGTCATCGCCCTGAAGACCACCCTGCCGCCGTCCTCGCTGCTGGAGCGGGCGCACGCCGTCGAGGAGGCCTTCGACCGGGTCCGCGAGGAGCGCTGGGGCCCCCGCACGATCGACGTGGACATCGTGGCGTACGCCGACGTGGTCTCCGACGACCCCGTCCTGACCCTGCCGCACCCGCGGGCGCACCTGCGGGCCTTCGTCCTGGCCCCCTGGAACGACATCGACCCCGAGGCCCAGCTCCCCGGCCGCGGCCCGGTCTCCGGCCTGCTGGCCGCGATCGGCCTGAGCGGTGTCACGCCGCGGACGGACCTGGAACTCCGTCTGCCGGAATAGCCGTTAGCGTGTTCAGGTAGCCGACTGCACTGAACAGGGGACGGGCAACGTGAAGCAACTGAGGCCGGCGGTCCTGGCGGGCACCTTCCTGATCGCCGGGGTGCTGTCCTGGGCCGGCGCCCGCCTGTGGAACGCCTACGGCACCCTGCCGGGCGTCCCACTGGCCGCGCCGATCGTGCTGGCGGTCATCGCCGCCGTGCTGTTCGCCACCGCCCTGTCGCTGCGCGCCCGCCTGAAGGCCCAGCGCGAGCGCCGTCCGGGGGCCAAGGGCGTGGAGCCGCTGATGGCGGCCCGCGCGCTGGTCTTCGCCCAGGCCAGCGCCCTGGTCGCGGCCCTGGTCGCCGGCATGTACGGCGGCGTCGGCGTCTTCCTGCTGACCGACTCCCTGGACGTGCCGGTCCGCCGCGACCAGGCCTGGTACGCGGGCGGCTCGGTCCTGGCGGGCGCCGCGGTCGTCGCGGCCGCCCTCTTCCTGGAACACGTCCTGAAACTCCCGGAGGACGAGGACCCGGCCAAGGCCCGCGCGGCGGCCTAGGGGGATCCGCACAGCAGCGCCGGCCGCCCGGAGGGCGCGGGCCCCGCGGCGTCCGGTGCGTGCTCTCGGCGTGCCGGGCGGAAGACCTCGTACTGGACGTACGGACAGCCCCTGGGAGGCGGCGGGGCTCAGGCGCGGCGGGGGCCCAGCCACTCCCAGAGCGGGCGCGGCCCGGGCCCGTGGTCCTCCCAGTCGCAGAACTGGAGGTCCTCCAGGACACCGTCGTACGCGAAGAGCGTCGCCTCGCCGTCGTAGCCGCCGTCCGCGGCCAGCAGGGGGGCGGACGCCACCGGCCCGAGCCCCCGGGCCGTCGGGGCGGCCTCCAGGGCCTCCGTGGCCACCCTCAGGTACACGCAGGGGCAGGAGCAGCCGCTGTCGCGCATCTGGGCGTTCGGGATCTGCGCCCGCAGCCGCCGGTGGAGCGCGGACGGACCGTCGAGCAGCAACTCCAGCGTGCGCCGGACGTCCTCGCTCAGGGGCTCCCAGCCGGCCGGCCCGGCCACCGGCTCAGCGCGCCATGATGAGGCTCATGGCCTCGTTGCGGGTCGCGGGGTCGCGGAGCTGGCCGCGGACGGCCGAGGTGATGGTCTTGGCGCCCGGCTTGCGGACCCCGCGCATCGTCATGCACATGTGCTCGCACTCGATGACCACGATGCAGCCGCGCGGGTCCAGGATCTCCATCAGGGAGTCGGCGATCTGCGTGGTCAGCCGCTCCTGGACCTGGGGGCGGCGGGCGAAGACGTCCACCAGGCGGGCCAGCTTCGACAGACCGGTGATCTTGCCGTCGGTGGACGGGATGTAGCCGACGTGGGCCACGCCGTGGAACGGGACCAGGTGGTGCTCACACGAGCTCATGACCTCGATGTCCTTCACCAGGACCATCTCGTCGTGGCCGAGGTCGAACGTCGTGGTCAGGACCTCCTCCGGCCGCTGGTACAGGCCGGCGAATATCTCCTTGTACGCCCGCGCCACGCGCGCCGGGGTCTCCAGGAGGCCCTCGCGGTCCGGGTCCTCGCCGACCGCGATCAGGAGCTCGCGGACGGCCGCCTCGGCGCGCTTCTCGTCGAACTCGCCGATCGTGCCCTCGCCACCGGTCAGGGTCACTGGGTCGGTCATCTCATCCTCGTTCCTGTGTGCGCGTACGGCGTACAAATGTGCCGCGCCCCCCAGGCTAGAACCTGGGGGGCGCGGCATCCATTCCGGACCTGATCAGGCCTCCGGACGGTCCTCCGGGGAGGACTCGGAGGACTTCTCCACCGACACGGCGGTCTGGGCCGAGGCCGAGGTGCCGTTGGCGGCGTTCGTCAGCTGGAGCTCCTTGGGCGAGAGCACCGGCGGACGGGTGGAGGGAGTGCGGCGGGCGGAGCCGGTCCACGCCGGGCGGGCCGGGCGCTTCACGATCGTGGAGAAGATCTCGGCGATCTCCTCCTTGCCCAGCGTCTCCTTCTCCAGGAGCGCCAGCACCAGGTTGTCCAGGACGTCCCGGTTCTCGACCAGGATCTCCCAGGCCTCGTTGTGCGCGGTCTCGATGAGCTTCTTGACCTCTTCGTCGACCAGCGCGGCGACCTCTTCCGAGTAGTCCCGCGGGTGCGACATCTCGCGGCCCAGGAACGGCTCGGTGTTGTCCCCGCCGAACTTGATCGCGCCGAGGCGCTCGGTCATGCCGTACTGGGTGACCATCGCGCGGGCCGTCGCCGTGGCCTTCTCGATGTCGTTCGCGGCGCCCGTGGTCGGGTCGTGGAAGACCAGTTCCTCGGCCGCGCGCCCGCCCAGCATGTACGCGAGCTGGTCGAGCATCTCGTTGCGGGTGGTCGAGTACTTGTCCTCGTCGGGCAGGACCATGGTGTAGCCCAGGGCCCGGCCGCGGGACAGGATCGTGATCTTGTGCACCGGGTCGGAGTTCGGGGAGGCCGCCGCGACCAGGGCGTGTCCGCCCTCGTGGTACGCGGTGATCTTCTTCTCCTTGTCGGACATGATCCGGGTCCGCTTCTGCGGGCCCGCCACGACGCGGTCGATCGCCTCGTCCAGCATCAGGTTGTCGATCAGCTTCTTGTCCGAGCGGGCCGTGAGCAGCGCGGCCTCGTTCAGGACGTTGGACAGATCGGCACCGGTGAAGCCGGGGGTGCGGCGGGCGACGGCCGAGAGGTCGACGTCCGGTGCGACCGGCTTGCCCTTCTGGTGGACCTTGAGGATCTCCAGACGGCCCTGCATGTCCGGGCGGTCGACCGCGATCTGGCGGTCGAAGCGGCCCGGGCGCAGCAGCGCCGGGTCGAGGATGTCGGGGCGGTTCGTGGCGGCGATCAGGATGACGCCGCCCTTCACGTCGAAGCCGTCCATCTCGACGAGCAGCTGGTTGAGGGTCTGCTCGCGCTCGTCGTGGCCGCCGCCGAGACCCGCGCCGCGGTGGCGGCCGACGGCGTCGATCTCGTCGACGAAGACGATCGCCGGGGCGTTGGCCTTGGCCTGCTCGAACAGGTCGCGGACGCGCGAGGCGCCGACACCGACGAACATCTCGACGAAGTCGGAACCGGAGATCGAGTAGAAGGGAACGCCGGCCTCGCCCGCGACGGCGCGCGCGAGCAGGGTCTTGCCGGTGCCGGGCGGGCCGTAGAGCAGCACGCCCTTGGGGATCTTGGCGCCGACGGCCTGGAACTTCGCCGGCTCCTGGAGGAACTCCTTGATCTCGTGGAGTTCCTCGACGGCCTCGTCCGAGCCCGCGACGTCGGCGAACGTCGTCTTGGGGGTGTCCTTGGTGATGAGCTTGGCCTTGGACTTGCCGAAGTTCATGACCCGGGAGCCGCCGCCCTGCATCTGGTTCATCAGGAACAGGAAGACGACGACGATGAGGACGAAGGGCAGGAGCGAGAGCAGCACGCTCAGGAACGGGCTGGTCTTGTCCGGCGTGACGGAGTAGCCGTCCGGGATCTGACCGGCTTCGTACTTGGTCTGGAGGTTCTGGGCGAGCTGTACGCCCTGGTCCCCGATGTAGTTGGCCTGGAACTTGGTGCCGCTGTTGTTGCCGAGCTTCTGGCCCTTCTTCAGCTCGATCTTGATCATCTGGCTGTCGCCGGTGGTCAGCTTGGCACTCTCGACCTGGCCACTGTTGATCGCCTTGATGACCTCGCTGGTCTCCACCGACTTGTAGCCGCCGCCGGAGCCGACGACGTTCATCAACACGACCACGGCGAGGACGGCCAGCACGATCCACATGACCGGCCCACGGAAGTATCGCTTCACGTCCATCCATACGGGGTGCCGGGCACCCCGTCCCTCCTGCCCGTAGGTAAATGCTGCTGTGAGTAAAGACTGTTCTTCGGAATGTACCCCTGTATTGTCACCCGCCGCCCCGTGGGACGGCTGACAGACCCGCCTTCTCCTCCAACGGCGGGAATCGCCCCCGGGTTCCCCCCGGGGGCGATCCAGGTGACGGCGGGGGTTCAGCCGCCGTAGACGTGCGGGGCGAGCGTCCCGACGAACGGCAGGTTGCGGTACTTCTCCGCGTAGTCGAGGCCGTAGCCGACGACGAACTCGTTGGGGATGTCGAAGCCGACCCACTCGACGTCGATGGCGACCTTGGCGGCCTCGGGCTTGCGCAGCAGCGTGACGACCTTGAGGGAGGCCGGCTGGCGGGAGCCGAGGTTCGACAGCAGCCACGACAGGGTCAGGCCGGAGTCGATGATGTCCTCGACGATCAGGACGTGCTTGTCCTTGATGTCGGTGTCCAGGTCCTTGAGGATCCGGACCACGCCCGAGGACTGGGTTCCGGCGCCGTAGGAGGACACCGCCATCCAGTCCATGGTGAGCGGGGTGGACAAGGCGCGCGCCAGGTCCGCCATCACCATCACGGCGCCCTTGAGCACACCGACGATGAGCAGGTCCTTGCCCGCGTACTCCGCGTCGATCTTCGCGGCCAGCTCGGCCAGCTTCGCGTCGATCTCTTCCTTGGTGATGAGCACCGACTGGAGGTCGTTGCCCATGTCCTTCTCGTCCACCCGCATCACTTTCGTTGTCGGCCGGGGCTCCGGAGGGCGTCCCCGGAGGACTCAGCCGTGCTTCAGCACCAATCAGCCCTGCCGGATGACAAGTCTGCCACCCTGCCGCTGGGCCTCGACGCGGCCGGGCAGGTTGATGGCCCCCTGGCCGCGCCATCCGGTGATGAGCCGGTCGACTTCCTCGATGTGGCGGGCGAAGAGGGAGCCGGCGGGGGAGCCCGCCGCGACCACGGCCCGGCGCAGCACGCGGCGGCGCACGGCGGGCGGCAGGGCGTACAGCTTGGCGCACTCCAGGCGGCCGTCCGCGTCGCGTACGCCGGCCTCGGCGTCGGCGGCCCAGGCGTCGAGGGCGTCGGCGTCGTCCCGGGAGAGCTGGGCGGTGCGGGCGAGCGCCTCCACGACCCCCTTGCCGAGCGCCTTCTCCAGGGCGGGCAGTCCCTCGTGGCGGAGCCGGGAGCGGGTGTAGGCCGGGTCGATGTTGTGCGGGTCGTCCCAGACGGGGAGGGACTGCACCATGCAGGCCTTGCGGGCGGTCTGCCGGTCGACCTGGAGGAAGGGGCGGCGGTAGCGCCGGGTGCGGCCGGGGCCGCCGGAGACCTCGGCCATGCCGGACAGCGACCGGATGCCGGAGCCGCGGGCGAGGCCCAGCAGGACGGTTTCCGCCTGGTCGTCGCGGGTGTGGCCGAGCAGCACGGCGGCGGCCCCGAGCCGGTCCGCGGCCTCGTCGAGGGCGGCGTAGCGGGCGTCGCGGGCGGCGGCCTCGGGTCCGCCGTCGCGGCCGACGCGCACGGCGACGGACTCCACCGGGTCGAGGCGGAGCGCGGCCATGCGGCTGACGACCTCCGCGGCGCGCAGGTCGGAGCCGGGCTGGAGGCCGTGGTCGATGGTGATGCCGCCGGCCCGGATGCCGAGCTTGGGGGCTTCGAAGGCGAGGGCGGAGGCGAGCGCCATGGAGTCGGCGCCGCCGGAGCAGGCGACGAGGACGAGCGGCGGGGTGCCGGCCGCGGCGCGGGGGCCCGTGGGGGCGGGCCCCGCGGACGGGGTCCGGGGGAGGTCGGTGAGGTCGGTGAGGACGTCGTGGAGTACGCGGCGGACCGCCAGGCGTATCGCCGCGACCGCAGGATGGGGACCCATGTCCGGTGCCCTTCGTGGAGTTCGGATGCTCGGAGGCTTCGGGGTGTTGCGCGCGGGTGGTCACTCAGAGTGCGTTGATGGTGACAGAAGCGAGCCGTTCCCCGAGCATCGCACGCCCTTCTACGGCCCACGGTCCCTCGGAAGGGTGATGCTGCTTCCCCCAGTGGGACATGTTTACGCCTCCCGAGTCACCCTTCTTCGCGCCCCGCGCTCCCCCTGCGGTGCACGCGCGCCACCCAGTCCGCGGGCCGGGCGATCTCCGCCTTCGTCGGCAGTGTGTTCGGGGAGGTCCACACGCGGTTGAAGCCGTCCATCCCGACCTCGCCGACGACGGCCCGGACGAACCGCTCGCCGTCGCGGTACTGGCGCAGCTTGGCGTCGAGGCCGAGCAGCTTGCGCAGGGCCACGTCGAGCCGCCCGGCTCCGCTGGCGCGGCGCTGCTGGAACTTCTCGCGGATCTCGGCGACGGAGGGGACCACCTCGGGGCCGACCCCGTCCATGACGAAGTCGGCGTGGCCCTCCAGCAGGGACATGACGGCGGTGAGCCGGCCGAGCACCTCGCGCTGCTCGGGGGTCTGGACGAGTTCGACGAAGGAGTGGGCGTCGTCGCCGCGCTCGCCGTCGGGGCGGGCCCCGGCGAAGGACTGGACGGCCTCGCGCACCCGCTCCAGGAGGGCTCCCGGCTCCACCTCGGTGGCGCCGAGGAAGGCCTGGATCTCGCCTTCCAGGTGGGCGCGCAGCCAGGGCACGGCGGTGAACTGGGTGCGGTGCGTCTCCTCGTGCAGGCAGACCCAGAGCCGGAAGTCGTGCGGGCTGACCTCCAGCTCGCGCTCCACGTGGACGATGTTGGGCGCGACGAGCAGCAGCCGGCCGCCGCCGGGGTTGCCGGGCAGGTCGGCGCCGACCGGCGCGAAGGTCTCGTACTGGCCGAGGACGCGGGAGGCCAGGAAGCTGAGCAGCATGCCGAGCTCGACGCCGGTGACCTTGCCGCCGACGGCTCCGAGGACGGCGCCCGCGGGGGCGCCGGCGCGGCGGTCCTGCATCTTGGCGAGCAGCGGGCCGAGCAGTTCGCGGAAGCCCGCGACGTTGGCCCGGACCCAGCCGGCCCGGTCGACGACGAGGACGGGGGTGTCGGGGAGGGGGGTGCCGCCGGCCGTCATCCGGGTGAACGCGCGCACGTGCTCCTCGGAGGTCCTGGCGTGCCGGCGGAGCTCCGCCACCACGGCCCGGGCCTCGTCGCGGCTGACCTCCGGACCCGGCCGTACGAGGCGGGTCGCGGTCGCCACCGCGAGGTTCCAGTCGACCATCTCCGCACCACCGATGCTCGTCATGCGTCAACGGTACGTGGACCTGCGCCGTTGCGGATCCCCCCGGCGGCGGGCCCTGCGGGTCAGCGGGTGGTGGCGACGGCGGCGGCCAGTTTGTCGAGGCCCTTCTCCGCTGCGGACCCGTCGGGGGCGTTCGCGGTCAGGAAGGCGAAGGCGAGGAGCCGCCCGGACGGGTCGACGACGGTGCCCGCGAGGGAGTTCACGCCGGTCAGGGTCCCGGTCTTGGCCCGGAGCAGGCCGGCGGCCGGGGAGGTGCCGGCGTTGCGGGTGCGCAGGGTCCCGGTGAAGCCGGCGACGGGCAGACCGGTGAGGACGGGCCGCAGCTCGGGGTGACCGGGGTCGGCGGCCTTGGCGAGGAGGCCCGTCAGGAGGCGGGCGCTGACCTTGTCGGCCCGGTTGAGGCCGCTGCCGTCGGCGAAGCGGGAGCCGGCGAGGTCGACGCCCAGGGAGCCGAGCCGTTCGGAGACGGCCTTCTCGCCGCCCTCGAAGCTGGCCGGTTTGCCGGAGGCGAGGGCGGTCTGGCGGGCGAGCGCCTCGGCGATGTCGTTGTCGCTGTTGGTGAGCATCCGCTCGACGAGCCCGGCGAGGGGGGTGGACAGGGTGGTGGCCAGCGGCCGGGCGTCGGGGGCGGGCCGGGCCGGGGCCGGTTCGCCGGTGACCGTGATGCCCCGGTCGCGCAGCAGGCCGGCGAAGGCCCGGGCGGTGTCCTTGGAGGGGTCCTCGCTGCGTTCGACGGGTCCGGCGGTGGAGTCGTCGGGGCGGCCCTCGTCGGCGGTGAGGGCGGTGACGGGCGCGAGGTTGTCGTTGCGGCCGATGGGGTGGCGGACGGGGCCCGTGTAGAGGGTGTCGTCGTAGCCGAGGGCGACGGTGTCGGTGCCGGCAGCCCTGAGGGCCTGGGCGGTGTCGGCGGCGAGGGCCACGAGGCTGCCGCCGGAGCCGGCCGGGCTCTTCTTCTTCGCGGTGAGGGAGGGGTCGCCGCCGCCGACCAGGACGATCTGGCCGGGTCCGGGGCCGGGGGCCACGGTGGTGCGGATGCGGTGCTCGGGGCCCAGGGCGGCCAGCGCGGCGCTCGCGGTGGCGATCTTGACGGTGGAGGCGGGGGTCATGGCCTCGCCGGCTCCGGACTCGTAGAGCACCCGGCCGGTGGCGGTGTCGACCACGGCCGCGCCGCGCACGGTGCCCAGCGCGGAGTCGGCGAGCAGCGGCCCGAGCACCCCGGCGAGGGCGGCGGAGGGCGCGTCCGCGGTGCGCGGGGCGATGCCCTGGAGCACCCCGGGGGCGCTCGGCGCGGCCTGCGGCACGGATCCGGCCGCGTGATCTGCGCCACCCGTCCGGCTCCAGGAGGCGGCCTTGTCCCGCTCGGCCTTACGCTGGCCGGAGTCCCAGGGACCTGCGGAGGCGACGGCCACCGCCGACAGGGCGAGGCCGGCGACGGCCGACCCCGCGATGAGCTGCCACGTCTTGACCAATGGCACCTCGGACCAGCCCCTTTCGCGATCACACATATGCGTGAGGGACACTTAACCACTGCGTCTTGCCGCGAGCATGGCACCCCACCCCAGGGATGGGCCGGACGCGCTATCACTCGGAGCAGTCAAGCTCCGGCACCGGGCCGGAGCTGATCATGGAGGAGCAGGACGTGGAGTTCGACGTCACCATCGAGATCCCCAAGGGTTCGCGGAACAAGTACGAGGTGGACCACGAGACCGGCCGGATCCGTCTGGACCGTCGCCTCTTCACCTCGACCAGCTACCCGACGGACTACGGCTTCGTCGAGAACACCCTCGGCGAGGACGGCGACCCGCTGGACGCGCTGGTCATCCTGGACGAGCCCACCTTCCCGGGCTGCCTGATCAAGTGCCGCGCGATCGGCATGTTCAACATGACGGACGAGGCGGGCGGCGACGCCAAGCTGCTGTGCGTCCCGGCCTCCGACCCGCGTGTCGAGCACCTGCGCGACATCCACCACATCTCCGAGTTCGACCGCCTGGAGATCCAGCACTTCTTCGAGGTCTACAAGGACCTGGAGCCGGGCAAGTCGGTCGAGGGCGCCAACTGGGTCGGCCGCGCCGAGGCCGAGGCCGAGATCGAGGCCTCGTACAAGCGCCTCGAGGCCCAGGGCGGCCACCACTGAGCTCCGCTCGGTAAGCGCTAGAGCCGGCGGGCGGCACCCCCACGCGGGGTGCCGCCCGCCGTCGCGTTCCCGGGGGCGTCTCCCGCCCTCCCGGCCTCGCCACGGACGAAACGATTCCGCATACTGATACCGCCAGTGATCAAGGGTGGGAGGATGCGTGGCGGAGGCCGAAGAACCCGGTCCCGAGGACCGGAAGCCGAAGTCCGACGAGGCCCACAGCGCCTTCACGCCGCCGCCCGGGATGGAGCCGGAGGTCGCCGAGGACCAGCCCACCTCGGAGTTCGCCCTGCCGGAGGGCTTCACCCCGCCGGCCGCCACGGCCACCTACAGCGCCCAGCACTCCCCGCCCGCCTACACCCCGGCCCCCACCCCCTCCTTCCCCGCCTCCTCCCCCTGGCAGGACCGCATGCGCACGATGCTGCGCATGCCCGTGGACGTCCGTCCCGTGCCCGAGCCCGCGCAGCGGCAGAGCGAGGCCGGCCCGGCCGTGGGCCGCGTCCTCGACCTGACCCTGCGCATCGGGGAGCTGCTGCTCGCCGGCGGCGAGGGCGCCGAGGACGTGGAGGCCGCGATGTTCGCCGTGGCGCGCTCGTACGGCCTCGACCGCGCCGAGCCGACCGTCACGTTCACCATGCTGTCGATCACCCACCAGCCCTCCCTGGTCGGCAACCCGGTCTCCGCGAGCCGCACCGTGCGCCGCCGCGGCACCGACTACACGCGCCTGGCCGCCGTCTTCCGGCTGGTGGCCGACATCAGCACGCCGGAGGTGGAGATCTCCCTGGAGGAGGCCTACCGCCGGCTCGCCGTGATCCGCCGCAACCGCCACCCGTATCCCACCTGGGTGCTCACCGGCGCCGCCGGGCTGCTGGCGGCGGCCGCCTCCGTCCTGGTCGGCGGCGGGGTGACGGTGTTCCTCTGCGCCGCCCTCGGCGCCGTCCTCGGCGACCGGCTGGCCTGGTACTTCGCCGACCGCGGGATGCCGGAGTTCTACCAGTTCGTGGTGGCGGCGATGCCCCCGGCCGCGCTGGGGGTGGCCCTGAAGTTCGCCGACTCCGACGTCCGCGCCTCCGCCGTGATCACCGGCGGGCTGTTCGCCCTGCTGCCCGGGCGGGCCCTGGTCGCGGCCGTGCAGGACGGCCTGACCGGCTTCTACATCACCGCCTCCGCCCGGCTCCTGGAGGTCATGTACCTCTTCATCGGGATCATCATCGGCGTGCTCGCGGTGATCTACGTCGGCCTCCAGATCGGCTCCTCGCCGAACCCGGACGAGGTGCTCCAGATCCCCCACCGGCCGGTGCTGCAGACCCTGGCCTCGATGGTCCTGGTGTTCACCTTCGCGATCCTGCTCCAGCAGGAGCGGTCCACGGTGTGGATCGTGACCCTGAACGGCGGGGTCGCCTGGGTGACCTTCGGCGCCCTGCGGGCCGCCGAGCTGCCGCCGGTGCCGTCCACGGCGATCGCGGCCGGGCTGGTCGGCCTGTTCGGGCAGCTGTTCTCGCGGTACCGGTTCGCCTCGGCGCTGCCGTACGTGACCGCCGCCATCGGCCCGCTGCTGCCCGGCTCGGTGACGTACTTCGGGCTGCTGTCGATCGCCGAGGGCCGACTGGACAAGGGACTCGCCTCGCTCACCAACGCCGCCGCGATCGCGCTTGCGATCGCGATCGGGGTGAACCTGGGGTCCGAGACCTCGCGGCTGTTCATGCGGATCCCGGGGGCGCGCACCGAAGCCAAGCGCCGGGCGGCGGCGAAGCGGACCCGCGGCTTCTGAGGCCCCGCCGGGGCCTGGGCCCCCGGACGCACCGGCGCCCCGGAGACGGGCCGTCTCCGGGGCGCGGGTGGACGTCTGCGGGCGCCGGGGCGCCCGGCGTCAGCGCTTGGCGTGGCGGCCGCGCTGGCCGGGGGCCGGCGGCTGCTCCTCCTGCGCGTACACGGACTGCACCGGAGCGGAGGCGGCGGCCTTCTTGGCCTTGCGGGCCTTGAGCACCTCGAAGATCACCGGGATCACCGAGATCAGCACGATGACGATGAAGATCGCCTCGATGTTGTTCTTGATGACGTCGAACCGGCCGAGCTGGTAGCCGAGGCAGGTGACGCCCGCGCCCCAGGCGATGCCGCCGATGATGTTGTAGATCAGGAAGGTGCGGTACTTCATCGCGCCGGCGCCCGCGACCATCGGGGCGAAGGTGCGGATGATCGGGACGAAGCGGGCGAGCACGATCGCCTTGGGGCCGTGCTTCTCCATGAAGTCGTGCGCGGCGTCCAGGTTCTCCCGCTTGAAGACCTTGCTGTTCGGCCGGTTGAACAGCTTGGGGCCGAAGAACTTGCCGATCAGGTAGCCGACCTGGTCGCCGATGATCGCGGAGGCCGCGATCAGCGTGCACACCAGCCACAGCGGCTCCTTGATGCTGCCGCTGGCCGTGAAGAGGCCGGCCGTGAACAGCAGGGAGTCGCCGGGCAGGAAGGCGAAGAGACCGGATTCCGCGAAGACGATGACCAGGATGCCGATCAGGCCGAACTGCCCGATCAGGTAGTCCGGCGACAGCCACTGCGGGCCGAGGGCAAGCGTGTAGAGGGGTTCCACGTTTCCGGGCTCTCCTGGATCAGCAGGGGGGACGTCTGCGGTGGGGGACGCGACGATGCAGGCGGTCTCAATTATGAACGCACACCGCCCCCACCGGGTTCCAGGGACCGGAGGGGGCGGTACGGGTGAGGGACCGGCTACGCCTTGCGCACGGCGTTGGCCGCGATCGAGTCCCGCAGGTGCTCGGCCACGCCCTCGCCCATGCCGTCGTAGAACGCCTTGAACCGCTCGTCGGCGACGTACATGTCGCCCAGGCAGACGTGCATCTCGTAGGGGCAGTCGTAGTACCGGTCGCAGATGTGCTGCCGGTGCTCCTCGGCCATGTCCATGGCCGCCTCGCCCCCGGCGGGCTCGCCCGCCGCCACCAGGGCGGCGTAGCGGGCGCCCCAGTCGGCGACCTCGTCCTGGATCCGCTGCCAGTCGGCCTTGGTGTACGAGGCCGCCCGCCGCTGCGACTCGGCGTAGGCCTCCGTGCCGCCCCAGCGGCGCTCGGCCTCCTCCGCGTACTGCTCCGGGTCCTTGTCCCCGAACACTTCGAACCTCTCCTCGGGCGTGAGGTTGATGCCCATCTTCCGCGCCTCCATGGCGTGCTCCACGGCCGTGGCCATCTGCTGGAGCCGGGCGATCCGTTCGGTCAGGAGGGCGTGCTGCCGGCGCAGGTGCTCCCTCGGGTCCGAATCCGGGTCGTCCAGCAGGACCGCGACCTCGTCGAGCGGGAAGCCGAGCTCCCGGTAGAACAGGATCCGCTGCAGCCGGTCCAGGTCGGCGTCGTCGTAACGCCGGTGGCCCGCGCCGCTGCGGCCGCTCGGGGAGAGCAGGCCGATCTCGTCGTAGTGGTGCAGGGTCCGCACCGTCACTCCGGCGAAACCGGCAACCTGGCCCACGGAGTAGCCCATCGCTTTCCGCTCCTTCCGGTTGGGTACGCCCTCCACTGTGGTTCCTCACGCCGCGTGAGGTGCAAGCCCCCGCCCGGAGACGCGCTCAGCCCATCGCCTTCGTGCCGTCCAGGGTCTCGCGGATGATGTCGGCGTGGCCCGCGTGCCGGGCGAACTCGCGGACCAGGTGCAGGAGCATCCAGCGCATGGAGACCGTGGCGTTCTCGGGGAACCACGGGGCCGGCGGCAGCGGGAACTCGTCGTCCAGACCGGGGACCGCCTTGATGAAGTCGGTCGTCTGCTCCTTGACCGTGTCCCAGAACGCGAGGGCGGACGCGAGGGTCTCCCCCTCGGCCAGCCGGAAGCCCTCGTGCCACTCCTCCGGCGCGCGCCCGTGCTCGTTCGGCTTCTGCTGGGCCAGGCGGAGCCAGTTGAGCTCGACCTCGGCCGCGTGCTTGACCAGCCCGGACAGCGACAGCTCGCTCGCCGTGGGCCGGCTCGCCGCCTGCTCCCCCGTCAGGCCCGACGCGGCCCGGCGCAGGGCCTCGCGCTGGTCCTCGACGAAGAGCAGGAGCGTGCCGCGCTCGTCTCCCGCGACTTCCTGGGTGGGGTGTGCCATGACCGACCGCCTTTGCCGTGATGGTGTCCGGGGTCTCCCCCGCCGACACCCACCACGCTACAAATGATTGCGGTCAGCCTCTGTCCTTGATGGCGCCCTAGAAGGGAAAAGTCGTCCGGCCGTGCTGGACGGAGATCCACTTCTGGGTGGTGAAGGCCTCGACCGTGGCCTCGCCGCCCAGGCGGCCCAGCCCCGAGGCCTTCTCCCCGCCGAAGGCGGTCAGCGGCTCGTCGCCGATGGTGGAGTCGTTGACGTGGAACATCCCGGTCTCGACGCGCTGGGCGAAGCGGACCCCGCGCTCGACGTCGCGGGTGTGCACCGCGCCGCTGAGCCCGTACGGCGTGGCGTTGGCCAGGCGCACGGCCTCCTCCTCCCCGTCGAAGACCACCAGCAGCGCGACGGGGCCGAAGATCTCCTGGCCCAGCAGCGGCGAGTCCTCCGGAAGCCCGGCCAGGACGGTCGGCTCGACCAGGTTGCCGCGCGTAGAGCCCCGTACGAGGGCCCGCGCCCCGGACTCGACGGCGCGGTCCACGAGGGCGGTCAGGGCGTCGGCCTGGAAGGGGTTGATCAACGGGCCGATGTGGGTGTCGGCCTCGCGCGGGTCGCCCGTCTTCAGGGCGCGCACCCGGGCGGTGAACTTCTCGGTGAACTCCTCGGCGACGGAGGCGTCGACGAGGATCCGGTTGGCGGCCATGCAGACCTGGCCCTGGAAGACGAAGCGGCTGAAGACGGCCGCGTCCACCGCGTAGTCGACGTCGGCGTCGTCGAGGACGACCAGGGCGCTGTTGCCGCTGAGCTCCAGGACGGTCCGCTTGAAGTGGCGGGCGGCGACCGCGCCGACGTGCCGTCCGGTGCGGTCGGAGCCGGCGAAGGAGATGACCTTCGGGACGGGGTGGGTGAGGATCGCGTCGCCGATCTCGGCGATGTCCGTGACCAGCACGTTCAGCAGCCCGGCCGGCAGGCCCGCGTCCTCGAAGATCTTGGCGATGATCCCGCCGCCGGACACCGGGGCGTTCTGGTTGGGCTTGATGACGACGGCGTTGCCGAGGGCCAGCGCGGGGGCGACCGACTTCAGGGTCACCAGGAGCGGGAAGTTGAAGGGGCTGATCACGGCGACGACGCCGACGGGCAGGCGCTGGACGCGGTTCTCCTTGCCCGCGACCGGCGAGGGCAGGATGCGGCCCTCGGGCCGGACGGCCAGCTGGACCGCCTCGCGCAGGAACTCCATCGCGAGGTGGACCTCGTACTCGGCCTTGGGACGGGTCCCGCCGAGCTCGTCGATCATCGCCTCGACGATCTCCTTGCGGCGCTCCTCGGTGATCCGCAGGGCGCGCTCCAGGACGCTGCGTCTCGCGTAGGGGCTGGTGGCGGCCCAGTCCCGCTGGGCCCGCTCGGCCGCGCGGTAGGCCCGGTCGACCTGCTCGACGGTGGCCACGGTGATGGCCGCGAGCTTCTCCCCGTTGTAGGGGTTGACGTCGATGATGTCCCACGAACCGGTGCCGGCCAGCCATTCGCCGTCTATGTACTGGTGAGCCAGGTCGGTGAATATGGACATGCCATCCCTTACTGCGAGCGCGCACCCTTGCGCTGCACCGGAGACCGATCGTTCTTCGTCGAGCACTGATCAGACGTCATAGTACGTGCGGTTCAAGACAGTTGGAGCAGTCCGCGCAGGAGATCCCGGGTCTGGCCGGGGTCGGGGCAGTCGGCCTGGAGCCGTTCCATCGCCCGTGCGTACTGGCCGACCTCCTCCTCCTTGTCCAGGTAGAGCGCGCTGGTGAGCTGCTCCAGGTAGACGATGTCCTGCAGGTCGGACTCGGGGAAGCGCAGCAGGGTGAAGGCGCCGCTCTCGCCGGCGTGTCCGCCGAAGGAGAAGGGCATCACCTGGAGCTGCACGTTGGGCCGCTGGCTGATCTCGATCAGGTGTTCCAGCTGGCCGCGCATCACGTCGCGGTCGCCGTAGGGGCGGCGCAGCGCGGCCTCGTCGAGGACGGCGTGGAAGACGGGCGCGTTCTCGGAGACGAGGACCTTCTGGCGCTCCAGGCGCAGCGCCACGCGGCGGTCGATCTCGGCGGCGGAGGCGTGGGGCATGCCGCGCTTGACGACGGCCTGGGCGTAGGCCTCGGTCTGGAGGAGGCCGTGGACGAACTGGACCTCGTAGATGCGGATGAGGGAGGCGGCGCCCTCCAGGCCGACGTAGGTCTGGAACCACCCGGGGAGCACGTCGCCGTAGCTGTGCCACCAGCCCGCCGCGTTCGCCTCGCGGACCAGCCCCAGGAGGGACTCCCGCTCCGCGCCGTCCGTGACCCCGTAGAGGGTCAGCAGGTCTTCGACGTCCCTGGCCTTGAAGCTCACCCTTCCCAACTCCAAGCGGCTGATCTTCGATTCGGATGCGCGGATCGAGTAGCCGGCCGCCTCACGGGTGATGCCGCGGGATTCTCGGAGTCGCCTGAGCTGTGAGCCCAGGAGGATGCGGCGCACCACAGAACCGCTGGCTTCTGCGGTCACTAGTCCTGCCCTCCCCATCGCAATGGTGTGCGCGTGGTGTGCGCGTGCCTCGTCGGGGCCCCCGTATCCCCGGTGCCGCAGTCTGCCACCAAAACGCATCGGCCCGTACTCGTTCTGTAACGGAATCCGGCGTCCCGGAAAAGAAGTCCGTAAGTATGCGTAGGAAGAAATGAGCAAGAACCGTCACGGGAGTGGACAGGTCCGGCGCGTGCACGTGCATCTGCCCTTGCATCCGGCTTCGGCATTCGGAACGATGGTGCCGCGCACCTGCGTGCTCTTCGCGCCGGCGCCGGACCCACCCCGCAGTTCTCTTTGGCCGGAGCCGACCGCTTCGTCCGCGAATCCCGGGAGTGCCTCGCATGGGGACGATTGGATCGGTCATGCTCGAGCCGTTACGGCAGGGGCTGCCCCCGGTCGACCCCACGGCTGTCTCCGGGTCCGCCTCCTGCGCCCTGCCGGCCCGCTTCGAAGCGGTGCGGGGCGCCCGCTCCTTCACCAGATCGACCTTGTCCCAGTGGGGCCTGGACGACCGCTTCGACGACGTCGCGCTGGTGGTCTCCGAACTCGTCACCAACGCGCTGCGCCACGCCCTTCCCGACGACGCGCGGCCCTGCGGGGGCGAGCAGCCGGAGTCGGCGGCGGTGCGGCTGCACCTGATGCGGTGGAGCACGCGCCTGGTGTGCGCGGTACGGGACCCGAGCGAGGACCGGCCGGGGGGCTCGTTCGCGCCCGAGCGCACGGACGAGAACTGCGACCTGGAGTCGGGGCGCGGACTGTTCCTGGTGGACTCCTACAGCGACAGCTGGGGCTGGCACCCGCTCGCGGGACGGCTCACCGGCAAGGTGGTCTGGGCGCTGTTCCTGCTCCAGGACTGACCGCACGCCGCGCGACGCACCCGACGCACCACTGGCCGGGACTGATCCTTTCGATCAGTCCCGGCCAGTGCACGTGCATGGCCCGATCCTTGGCGCTGTGGCGCTGTTCCATTCAGCCGATCAGATGATCGAACTCGCCGTCCTTGACGCCCAGGAGCAGCGCCTCTATCTCGGCCGGCGTGTAGACGAGCGCCGGACCGTCGGGGAACCGCGAGTTGCGCATGGCGACGTCGCCGCCGGGCAGTTTGGCGAACTCCACGCAGGATCCCTGCGAGTTGCTGTGTCTGCTCTTCTGCCAGGTCAGCTCATACAGGGAAGTGAGTTCTGCAGCTGCCGTCCCGTTGTACGCGTGGTCCACAGGAAGCCCCCGATAGTGCAGATGTCAACTCCACCGGATCATAGCTGTGTTCACCACCGCATGCATGGGCAGATGCACGTGCACGCGGAGTCCCGCAATGATCACTGTCAGGGGCGGAGGGCCTGGGCGACCTCGTCCAGGGAGTCCAGCAGCCGCTCCGCCGCCTGGCGTACGACGCCCGATTCCGGCAGGCGGTTCCCCCCGTCCAGCAGCGCGCGTACCTGCTCCCATTCCGGAACCCGGCGCTCCCGCACCGCCCTCGCCCCCGCCGCGGTCGCCCCGCGCAGCGCCTCCGCGAGCTCGGCCGCCCCCGGCACGGGGGCGTGGGCCCGGTCGGGGAGGTGCGCCTCCAGCAGCATGGCGCCCCGCCCGAACGCGGCCACCGCCTCCCCGGCGCCGTCGGCGGCCGCCCGGGACAGGCCCCGGTGGCGCACCGGTTCCCCCTCCGCCCGCGCCAGGGCCTCCTGCCAGGCGATGCGGGCGTCGCGGGCCGCCAGCAGGGCCTCCCGCACCTCCACGCGCCGGGCTCCGGACGGATCGGCGTACGGCCCGAGCACGGCGGCCGCGTACCGCCCGTCGGCGGCGAGCCAGTCGGCCAGCCGGGTGCGCAGCCGCGGGGTCTCCCAGGCCGGGTAGACGGCGTACGCGAGCATCGCGAGGACCCCGCCGACCAGGGTGAGAGCGATCCGGTCGGGGACCGTCTGGTCCCAGCCGACGCCCCCCATGCCCAGCAGGAACACGACGTACGCGGAGACGAACACCTGCGTGACGGCGTACCCGGTGCGCATCAGCGCGTACATCAGCCCCGCGCTGACCACGGCGAGCAGCCCCGACAGGTACGTCCCCGGATGGAACAGCTGCACGACGCCGGTGGCCGCGCCCACCCCCACCAGCGTGCCGGCGAAGCGGGCGACGGCCCGCGACCAGGTCTGGGTGAAGTCGGGCCGCATCACCATCACCGAGGTCATCGGCGCCCAGTAGCCGTGCCCGAACGGCAGCGCCTGCCCGAGCAGGTACCCCGCGCACGCCGCCCCCGTCACCCGTACGGCGTGCCGCAGGACGGGCGAGTCCGATCGCAGCTCGGCCCGTACGGCCTTCAGCGCCAGCGGCACCAGGGCCGGCACGGTGGGCCGCAGCCGGGCCTCACCGGGGTCGGCGGTGCGCCCCGTGCCCGTGCCCGGCTCCGCCGTCTCCAGGACGTCCTCCAGCAGCGCGGCGAGCCGGCGCGCGGCCCGCAGCGGCGCCCCGCGGAGCACCTCCGGCGGGTCGGGGGCCTTCAGCACCTCCAGGGCCGGCCCGGGCAGCCGTACGGGGTCCCCGTGGCGGATCGCGTGCGCGGCGGCGTCCAGCACGGTCCCGGCGGCGTCCAGCAGCGCGCGCACCCGGTCCCGCCCCGGCCCCTCGGCGGGGGCCCCTACGGCCGGGTCGGCGAGCGAGGCCAGCACGGGCCGGATCCGCTCGGCGAGCCCCCGCGCCCCGTGCAGCTCGGCGGGCCGCCGCCGGGCCTGCCGGGCGGTGACGGCGGCCGCGTCGCGGGCCTTCATCAGCGGCGCCGGGTCGAAGGCGCAGACGGGGTCGTGCCGCAGCCGGCGGGCGTAGTCCGCCTCGGCGGCCAGGGCGTCGGCCAGGGCGTCGCGCTGGGCGCCCCAGCGGCGGACCGGGAAGAGCACGATCAGCAGCGCCTGGACCACCCCGCCCGCGGCGATCATCGCGGCGTGCCCGGCGGCCTGCGGGACGGAGGTCGGCAGGGTGACGGTGACCAGCATGATCGCGACGTTGCCCGAGGCGATCATCCCCGCGGTCGGCCCGGCGGCCCACAGCAGCCCCGCCCCGAAGGCCCACAGGGCCAGCATCGGCAGGAACAGCCCCAGGTCGGCCGAACCGACCAGGTACCCGAGGAAGGTGGAGACGGCCAGGGTCAGCCCGGAGGCGAGGGCGAGTACGGGACGCGGGCGCCAGCTCTGCTGGAAGGTGGCGATGGCGGCCATGAAGGCCCCGAACGCGGAACTCGCGGCCGCGCCCGGCCCGAGCAGGGCCAGCCCGGCCCCGATGACGAGCGCCAGGCCCGCGGCGGCCCGGAGCGCCACGAGCGGCTCCAGCCGGCGCCGCTCGACGGTCACGGCCGCCCGCGCGGTGTCCTTCAGCGCACGGAGCCAGCCCATGGCGCCGAGCCTAACGGCCCTGGCGGTTTCAGGATTTCTTCAGATTTGTACGGGACCCTTGCCGCGCTGTTCGATGACCCCGAATCATCGGTGCGTCCCCTGTCCTCCGCCCCTCACCCGAATGTAGGTATTCCATGCTCCGCAACGGCCTGGAGCCCTGGCACCTGATCATCGTCCTGGTGGTCTGCCTGATGCTGTTCGGTTCGAAGAAGCTGCCGGACATGGCCCGCTCCCTGGGCAAGTCGGCCCGCATCCTGAAGTCGGAGGCCCGCGCGATGCGCTCCGAGAACAGCACCCGGGACACGGCCTAGGGGCCGGGGCCCGGCTACGACAGGGCGGGCCGCTTCCCTCCCACATGGGCCGCGTCCGCGGCGGCGGTCCCGTCCTCCCACCCCGCGTGGTCGGTGGCCCCCCGCAGCCGGGTCGTGGTGGTCCGCGGGAACATCTCGTCGGCCCGGGAGGTGACGGCCACGTCCCGGGCCACCAGCGCGGGCAGGTTGTCCGGGGTCTCGGCGGCCGTGTGCTCGGCGGTCTCGGCCAGGCGCCGGCCGAGCCGGCTGGCGTAGGCGAGCAGGAACGACTGCCGGAAGGTCTTGGTGCGCTTGCGCCCGCCGGCCCGCTGGGCGGCCTCGGCCCGCGTCATGGCGGCCGTCCCCTGGACCAGCAGCGAGGTGTACAGCAGCTCCACGGCCTCCAGGTCGCTCTCGAACCCGACCACGGTCGAGAACCCGAAGGCGCTGTTCCACACCGCCCGGCAGCGGTTGGCCGTGGCCACCGCGTCCAGCAGGACCGCCTTGGCCTCCTCGTACGGGGCCTCCACCCCGATCCGGCAGGCCCCGGGCACCTGCGCCGGCCCGCCTCCGCGCACGGCGAGGAGCGCCTCGTCCACGGTGTGCCGGGCCATCAGCTCCTGCGCCTTGGCACTGAGCGCCTCCGCCTCCTCCGGGTAGGTGGTCGCCTCGGCCTTGGCCAGCAGCGCCCGGATCCGCCCGAGCATCCGCGGCTCGATGTGCGCGTGCTCCAGGGCGTCCCCGGCCGGATCACCCGGGACCGGCCCCACGGGCTCGACGGACGGCAGCCGGATCAGCAGCCGGTACACCTCCAGGACGGCGGTGGCCAGGGTGAACCGGTCGGCCCGCTCGCGCCGCGCGCACTCCTGCGCGTACGCCTCGTCCCCGGACCACCACACCTCCCCGGCGCCCCACCCGTCGGGCAGGCGCGCGTACCGCCGCGCCTCGGCGGCGACCACGTCCCCGAGGAGCCTCAGGTGCACCTCCCCGAGGTCCCGCCGCACCAGCCGCGCCACGTCGGCCGGCCGCCACCCGCGCTCCCAGGCCTGCCGGACGTAGGCCTCCCCGCGCCCGAGCAGCTCCCGCCCGACCCCGCCCCACAGGGCCCCGTCGGCGGCCAGCACGGAGGCCCCGCTGTCGAGCCCGGCATCGTCCTGGGCGTACAAGGCGGCGGCGAAGGCCCGGTCGACGAGCTCGGCGATCTCACTCACCCCTTCAGGGTGTCATGTACGAACCCCGGCCCCACCATCGCCGGAAGCGCAGGGTCCGGGCCCCCGCCGCCCATCGGGGCGCAGGGCCCGGGGCCCGGCCCGCAATCCCCAGCCCCACCGATGACCGGGGCCCGGCCCCGGAACCCCCGGCCCGCCGACGACCGAGGCGCAAGCCCCGGCGAGCAGCCCGGAATCCCCAGCCCCACCGCCCGTCGAGGCGCGGGGCCCGGCCCCGGACCCCCCCCAGCCCGCCGGCGACCGAGGCGCAAGCCCCGGCGAGCAGCCCCGGAATCCCCGGCCCGACGGCGACCGAGACGGGCGCGGGGCCCGGCCCCGGGATCCCCGGCCCGCCGACGACCGAGGCGCAAGCCCCGGCGAGCAGCCCCGGAATCCCCGGCCCGACGGCGACCGAGACGGGCGCGGGGCCCGGCCCCGGAACCCCCAGCCCGCCGACGACCGAGGCGCAAGCCCCGGCGAGCAGCCCCGGAATCCCCGGCCCGACGGCGACCGAGGCGGGGGCGGGGCCCGGCCCCGGGATCCCCGGCCCCGCCGGTGGTCGGGGCGGCCCCCTGTCAGCCCCCGGTGGGACACTCGCACCCGTGAGCGACCACCCCACCCCCTGGGCCCTGACCGAAGCCCCCGACGGCCGGTGGCACGCCACCCCCGTACCCCCGACCGGCCGGGTCACGGGCCCCCTCGTCACCGCCACCCCCGCGGAGGCGATCCGCTCCGCACCCCCCGCCACCCGCTGGATCTGGCGCTCCACCCAGGCCGTCTACCCCCGCCTCCTCGCCGCCGGCGTCCGCGTGGACCGCTGCTACGACGTCGAGGACGCCGAGCTGCTCCTCCTCGGCCACGAGGGCCGCTCCGGCGAGCCCCGCTCGGCCGCCGCCGCATGGGCCCGCCTCACCGGCGCCCCGGTCCCCCCGGACCCCCCGCAGCGCACCGCCGCCCCGGCCCCCGCCCGCGCCCAGGACTCCCTCTTCGACGCCGCCGGGCTCGCCGACCCGCACCACCGCCCCGCCACCCCCCTCCCCCTGGACGCCCTCCTCGCCGTCCACGCCGACCAGGCCCGCCGGTTCGCCGCCACCGCCCGTCCCGACCGGCTCCGCCTGCTCACCGCCGCCGAGTCGGCGGCGTTCCTCATCGCCGCCGAGATGCAGCACGCCGGCATGCCCTGGCGGGCCGACGTCCACCGCGCCCTGCTGACCGAGCTGCTCGGCGAGCGCTACGCCGGCCGCGGCGAACCCCGCCGCCTGGCGCAGCTGGCCGACGAGATCTCCGCCGCGTTCGGCCGCCGGGTCCGCCCCGACCTGCCCGCCGACGTGGTGAAGGCGTTCGCCGGGGCCGGGATCACACTCCGCTCGACCCGCCGCTGGGAGCTCCAGGAGGTCGACCACCCGGCGGTCGAGCCGCTCCTCCTCTACAAGAAGCTGTACCGGATCTACACCGCCCACGGCTGGTCCTGGCTCACCGACTGGGTCCACGACGGCCGCTTCCGCCCCGAGTTCGTCCCCGCCGGCACCCTCACCGGCCGCTGGGTCACCCACGGCGGCGGGGCCCTGCAGATCCCCAAGGTGATCCGCCGGGCCGTCGTCGCCGACCCGGGCTGGCGGCTCGTCGTCGCCGACGCCGACCAGATGGAGCCGCGCGTCCTCGCCGCGATCTCCCGCGACCCGGCGTTCATGGAGGTGGCCGGCCGGCCGGAGGACCTCTACACGGCCGTCTCCCGCCAGACCTTCTCCGGCGACCGGGAGAAGGCCAAGATCGCCGTGCTGGGCGCGGTCTACGGACAGACCTCCGGCGACGGGCTCAAGAACCTCGCCGCCCTGCGCCGGCGCTTCCCCCGCGCCGTGGCGTACGTGGACGACGCGGCCCGGGCCGGCGAGGAGGGCCGGCTCGTGCGCACCTGGCTGGGCCGCACCTGCCCGCCCCCGGCCGGCGCGGCCGAGGACGGGGAGGCGGGCCTCCCCCAGGACGGGGACGACGAGGGCCCGGGCCGGCCCCCGTCCTACGCCTCGACCGACACGCGCGCCCGGGGCCGCTTCACCCGCAACTTCGTCGTCCAGGGCAGCGCCGCCGACTGGGCGCTGCTCATGCTCGCGGCGCTGCGCCAGGCCACCGCCGGGATGCGCGCGGAGCTGGTGTTCTTCCAGCACGACGAGGTGATCGTGCACTGCCCGGCCGACGAGGCCGGGGCCGTCGCCGAGGCGATCCGGGCGGCGGGCGACCGCGCGGGCCGGCTCGCCTTCGGCGACACCCCGGTCCGCTTCCCGTTCACGACCGCGGTCGTGGAGTGCTACGCGGACGCGAAGTGACTCAGCCCAGGTCGTGGAAGTAGAGGTGGAACGCCTCCCGCACGAACCCCTCGGACTCGTACAGGCCCTGCGCGACGTGGTTGTCGTACGCGGTCTCCAGCTGCACCCCGGCCACCCCGGCCGCCCGCGCCCGCTCCAGCACCTCGCGCAGCAGCGCCCGCCCGGCGCCGGTGCGGCGGCCGGACGGGGCGACGTACAGGTCGTTGAGGACCCAGGCCGGCCGCAGGGTGAGCGACGAGAAGGTCCGGTAGACCTGCGCGAACCCGACCGTGCCCGCCCCCGCCACCTCGGCGAGCAGCACCAGCGACTCGTCCTTGGCGATCCGCTCCGCGAGGAACTCCCGGGGCCGGCCCGGGTCTTCGACGTCCACCTCGTAGAAGTCGAGGTACCCCCGGAACAGTTCGGCGGCGACATCGAGGTCCGCCTCCCCCGCCACCCGGACCGACGCCCCGCCCCGCTCTGCCATCCGCAACCCCTCGATCACTCGCACCGCACCGGCGGTCCATTGTGCGCGCGACCGGTGGCGCGCACCACCGGCATTCCTCAGGACCCGGTGACGGGCTGTGCGGGCAGCCGGAAGACGTGCTGCGGGGTGACCACCTTCGTGATCGCCTCACCGAAGCGCGTACTGGGCTCGACCCCTTGGGAGGAGATGTCGGTGTTGAGCAGGACCACCAGCGTGGCCCGCGACTCGGGCAGGTAGACCACCAGCGCCTGGTAGCCGGGCAGGGAGCCGTTGTGCCCGATCCACCCGGCGACGTCGAAGACGCCCAGCCCGTAGCCGGCGTCCGGCGCGGCCCGGGTCACGTCGAGCCGCTCGGCCTGGGTGGCGGGGGTCAGCAGGGTGCCGGTGGCCAGGGTCCTGGCCCAGCTCCGCATGTCGGCCAGGTCGGAGATCATCGCCCCGGCCGCCCACCCCCAGGAGGGGTTCCAGTCGGTGGACTCCTCGACCTTCCCGGTGGCCGTCTGGTCGGTGTAGCCCTGCGCGTGCGGTCTCGGGAACTCCGCGCCGGTGGGGAACAGGGTGTGCCGCAGCCCGGCCGGGGCGATCACCTGCTCGGTGACGAACCGGTCGAGCGGCTTCCCGCTCACCTTCTCGACGACCAGCCCGAGCAGGATCAGATTGGTGTTGGAGTAGTCGAACTTCGCGCCCGGCGCGAAGAGCACGGGGTGCTTGAACGCGTACGAGAGCAGCTCCCGCGGGGTGAACGGCCGCCGGGGGTCGGCGGTCAGGGCCTTGAAGAACCCCTCGTCCTCGGAGTAGTTGAACAACCCGCTCCGCATCGAGGCCAGCTGGCGCAGGGTGATCCCGCCCCCGTTGGGCACCCCGCTCACGTACCTGCCGATGGGGTCGTCCAGCCCGACCTTCCCCTCGTCGACCAGCTTCAGCAGCGCGGTCACGGTGAAGGTCTTGGTCACGCTGCCGATCCGCATGTTCAGGTCGGTCTTCATCGGCGCGCCCGTCGCCTTGTCGGCGACCCCGAAGGCCCGTACGTACTCCCCCTTGCCGGGCGCCGACAGCGCGACGATCACCCCGGGGACCCGGGCCTCCTTGAGCACCTTCAGCACGGCCTGGTCCAGCTCCGCGGCGACGGCGGGCGTCAGCCGCGGGAACCCGTCGGACGCCGGGGTCGCGGATGCGGATGCGGACGCGGAGGGAGGCGCGGGCCTGTCCCCCGCGTACCCGGCCCCGAACCCCAGCGGAACCACCACCAGCCCCGCCGCGGCCGCTCCGACCGCCGCACTGCGCCACCGTGCCGCCATGCCCGGCCTCCTGCCTACCGCCCGCCGCCCAGGCCTGTGACCTCCACGAACCTCCCCACCAACGTAGCCCGCGCCCCCACCCCCGGCGACCGGAGCCCTCCGCCCCGCCGGGCCCCGTCCGACGGCATGCGAAAGGCCCAGGTCGCACGCACGCGACCTGGGCCTTCCCGGACCGTCGGCCTCTCGCCCGCCTCAGCTGGCGGCGTCGGGCTCGGGCAGGCTCTCGGTCCTGCCGTCGGGGTGGATGAGCAGGCGCACGGCGCCGCCGTAGCGGTCGTCGGTGACGACCGCGGCGGTCGGGGCGCCGAGCTGCTGGGCGCGCTGCTGGAGGATCCCGATGACGACGTCCTGGATGTTGCCGAACGGCGGGGCCGTCACGGGGACACCGTCGATCAGACCGGCGTGGTGGGAGAAGACGCGGACTTCCGCGGCCGGGGAGGTGGGCTGCACGCGACTGCCTTTCAGGGGTTCGGGTCGGCTTCGCCGGTGGGCGTCGGGCCGGCGGTGTAGGTGCCGCGCGAGATCCGCAGCAGCCGGCCCGACTTGACCATGGCGGACAGGGCGTTGCTGACCGATTTCCCCGCGTCCGGGTAGGCACCCGCGGGCAGGGCCCGCACCACGTCGCGGCCGGTGAAGTGGCCGGGAAAGGAGGCCACCGCCGTCTCCACGGCCCGGCGCAGGCTGGGGGCGCTCCAGGAACCGGCCCCGCCCGCGCCCCCGGCCGCACCGGCGGCGGTGTGCTGCGGGTACGCGTCGCGCAGGCCGGCCGCGGGGCCCCCGCCGTGGTCCTGGGGTCGCGGGGCGGCGGTCTGGTACCGCTCCAGGTGGGGGCCGAGCTCGCGCACCGCTTCGCGTACGGCGGCCAGCTCCCGGCCGTGCGGGACGGCGGCCGGGTCGGCGGCGTCCGCGTCGGGCACGAGCACGGCGGTGATGGCCTCGACGCGCCGGAGCGAGTCCGCGAGGCGGCCCAGCAGGGGCTCGAAGATGTCCTGCCGCAGCGCGGCGACGGGGTCGCTGGTCGCGAGCTCCACGCTCACGGACCCGGTCAGGCCGCTGTCCGCGACCTCGTACACGCTCTCGTCGTCGGCCGCCGCCCGCCAGGCCTCCAGGCTCAGCCGGGTCCGTCCCACGGCGGTGAGGAATTCGGGCGCCACCGCGGCGGAGGGCGTGAGCGCGAGCATGCCGGCGAGCTGCTCGGCGGCCTTGAGGACGAGGAGCGTGGCGCGCGCCAGCGGACCGAGCACGGTCTTCTGTATGGCCAGGGCCGGATCGTCCAGTGAGTAGGCGATCCGTTCTCCCGACAGGCCCGGAGCGGCCATCTTCGGTACCTCGTCTGTGTCGGCGCGCTGTCGGCGGTCTGCTGGGAAGTGCTGTGGCGGATCCTGCCGCTGGGCGGGCACCGCCCCACCGCCGGGCCCGTAGGACCGGCGGGTCCGGTGCTCCTGGAGGGCGCTGAACGCATCGAGCACGGCGGCGGCCGAGGCCGCCTCGCCCCGCCCGCCCGCGGCCGGCGCGGTGGCGGTGAGCCGCCCCAGACTGTCGCCGATCTGCAGCCACCTGCGGATCCACCGCCGGTCCTGCTCGGTGGTGGCGGCGGCGTACCCGCCCGGATCCGAGCGGACGACGGAGTCCTGCAGGCACTCGGCCCACAGGGGGCAGGAGAAGCAGAGCTGCCGGGCGGCATGGGTGAGGGCCTGGCTCCGGCGCATCCGGAACGGAAGCTCCGGAGCCCCCGCGGGCGGGTGCTCCAGGAGCGGCTCTTCGAATATGTCGGGCCGCCGCTGGCAGGGCAGAAGCGCCGTGGTGGCCGGCAGCACGCCTGCCGGCCGGGTTCTCAGTGCTGTCTTCGCCATGGAAGAAGTCCCCCGATGTTTTCTGTAACCAACGGGGACTCTAGAACAGGCGAATTGGCAGCGGCAAAGCCGTCCCCTGTACTGTGAAGCGTTTATTACACAGCGAAACTGACGGTGCACCACCTCACCGCGCATCCGTGTCGGTGACTGCCGCGGACCGCCGGAAGCCCCAGCGCTTCACCCTCTGTTCGCGCCCGCTCACGGGGGAAGTGAATTTACTACGTGCCGTCAGAACCCCCACCACGCAAAGGAATCCAAGGGGAACGCCGAAGAGCGGGGCGAGCATTCCCACCCCGGACGCGCCGACGAGCAGGAGGTCGGCCAGCACCACGGTGACCCCGCGCCGGCCGCGCGGCCGCTTGAGCATCCAGGCCCCGAGCAGCGCCATCCCGCCGAGCGCCCAGTACCCGAACACGGCCTGCCCACTGAGCAGCCCGCCGGCCGACCCGCGCGCGATGTCGCCCGCGGCGGCCAGGTAGCCGGTCATGGCGGCGGTGACGGCCGTCGACCCGAGCGCGAGCAGCAGCTGACCGCGCCGGCGCAGCAGCCAGAGGATCCCGGCGAGCACGAGCACCGAGCAGACCGCGATGAACTCGGCCATCCCGGACGAGGCCAGCACGAACAGCGTGTAGGCGGCCGCCAGTCCGAGGACCAGGCGGGGGAGCATCCGCACGGCCCAGGCGTCGTCCCGCTCCTGGCGGAGCAGCCGGCGGACGGATTCGAGGGTGGGACGAGGGGGCATTACGGACCGTCCATACCTGGTGCGAGAGATCGGGGAGGCGGAGCCGCTGCGGGGCCGGCCGTCTGGGCCGGCCCCGGGTTCGCCGGCCGGACGATGGTGCGCGGCTGCTGGAAGCCCATCTGCCAGAGCGGGCTGGGCAGGCTCTTCGGCGAGGCCTGCTGCTCGGGGGCCTCGACGGCCGGGGCCTGCGCCTGGGCGGGGGCGATGGCCTCCAGGGCGGCGTCGATCTTCGCCTTGCGGACCTCGGGCGCGTCGGCGGCGAAGGCGTGCGGATCGATGTAGCGCGGGAGGTCCTTGTTGTCGAACTGCGCGGCGACGCGCGCGGCGTTCGTACCGGCCTCGGCACGGGTGACCTCGGGCCAGGACTGCGGGGCCTCGTACGCGAAGTTGATGTTGTGCAGGCCGACGTCCGGGTTGCTGCAGAGCGCGCCGAGTTCCTTCCGGTACAAAACCGCGCGGGTGTTGGCGGTATCCGCGAAGATGATCACGCGGCCTGCGGCGACGCTGCCGTAGGTCTCGGAGATCTTGTCCCAGGTCTCCTGGGCGTAGCCCTCGTGGAAGCCCCTCGCCTCGCCACCGAGGGCCTCGATGACCTTGGGCTCCCAGAGGAACATGCCGTCGAGCTCACGACCGCCCCGGGTGGTTTCCAGAGTCTGTGCCGTACCGGGGCTGGCCTCATTCTGCCGCGCGGCCCACTCCTCCGCGATGAACTGCTGGGACAGGAACGGGACGCCCCGGCCGTTCTCCGGTGCGTCCGGGTGCTCGATGCCATATGACCAGAAGGCGCTGATCGGCTTCGTGCCTTCGGGCGGCGTGCGCTTCGCCTTGTCCCGTGCCAGGGCGTCGATGTACTGCCGCTCCTTGGAGACGGTGAACGTACCGTCCTCCGAGAGCCTGTCCTCCAGCCCCGCCGCCTTGGCTGCGGCCCTGATGCCCCGCGCCACGGACCTCGCCCTGAGCGCGGCCTCCTGGGCCTTGGCGTGACGCTCGTTCGCCCGACGCAAGGCGCCCTGCTCCATGCCCTTCGGTATCGGTTCCGGGCTCACCGCCGTCAGACCCCCAGCGGACGGGGATAGACCCGCAGGCTCATGTTCACCGCTCCCGCGTCGGACGCGTCGGCGGTGCCCAGAGCGGGCGTGATGCGCAGGCTCACCAGGGCACCCCCCGCCGAGGCGAGCTCCCAGTAGGCCATGTGGTACGGGTCCTTCTCCTCGATCCGGTCTGTGTCCTGGGGGATCTCGTACTCGCCGAGTCCCTGCGGGAAGGCGGTGGAGTCCCAGGCGCCTTCCCAGGCAGGTGCGCCGAGCACCGAGGTCACGGCATCCCGGTACAGCGGCCACACCCGGTCGGCCTCGGCCAGCACCTGCGCGTTGCCCTCGGGGCTGATTGCCGCCGCGCCCCACACCCAGTGGCGCAGGCTCTGCACGGGCGCCCAGCTCCCGCCCAGCGCGTTCAGGGTCATCCGGCCCCCCGTCCGCGTGACCACGTTGAGCACGTACTCGAACTGGGTCGGCGTCCACCCGAACTGCGCGCACCACTCGTCCAGCCCCTGGCTGGGCAGCGGCGGGCCGTTCCACACGGTCTCCCAGTGGACGTCCGCCAGCCCCCGCAGCTCGGTGACGAGCTCCTGGGGGGTGCGGTCCACCGGCGGTTCGAAGGGCGTGCCCATGTCGTGCTCTCTCTTTCTCGCGTCTCGTTACGTCACAGCAGCCAGCCGGGGCCGCCCATCGGGTTCGGGTCGGGCGGTCCGTGGAAGGTGAGAGTGATCGTCCCACCCGCCGCGTACCCCGTGTCCCGGCAGTCCAGGGCCAGCACGAACACCGGGGCGAGCGGATGCGGGTACCTCCACTGCGCGAGCCGGTACGGGGCCCGCAGCTCCCGCCGCTCGTCGGCGTCACCCCACCGGCCCGGGGCCGGCGGTTCCGGGAAGTCCGGGCTGTCCCAGGCACCCTCCCGGCCCGGCGCGCCCAGCACGGCCGACATCCGGGCGAGGTGGGCCGCGTACCGGTCGAGGCCGGCCGCCAGGACGGCATCCCCGTCGGACGCCCCGCCCGCCGCCGCCTTCCAGAGGTCGTACGACGCCCGGGTCACGGGCCGGCCGGGGCCGGGCGAGGCGGCCAGGTGCAGCCGGCCGCCCTGCGGCGTCCGCACCCACAGCCCCGACTGGGACCACAGCGGCCGCCACCCGAACCCCGTGCACCACTCGTCCCGCCCGGCCTCACCGTCCGGCACCCCGGGCCACACGGCCCGCCAGTCCACGCGCAGGAGCCCGGCCAGCTCGGCGGCGAGCTCCTGCGGCGGATGGTCGGCGATGACGCTTGCCATGGCTCAGGCCTTCCTAGCCACCGGACACCCGGCGGCCACCGCCACCGCCACCGTCACCTTCCCGCTGTGCGGGCTGCGAAGGCTGCGGCGCCGGGACCGACGTCTGCGTGGCGCGCGGGTCGGGCGCCGGCACACGCGGCTGCGTCGGCACAGGTCCGTTGTCCGGCACGTTGACCCGGCTTCTGGAGGGCGGAGGACCCTGCTGCGCGGGGAGGGTGGGCGCCGACGGCTGAGCCGGCGCCGGATCGGCGGCCGGAGCGCGGGCCGGAGCGGGGGCGGCCGGCGGGGGCCCGGGCGGCGGAGGCGGCGGGGGCGGGACGGCACTGACTCGGCGCCTCTCCTCGAGCTCCTTGTACTGAGTCTCGACCTGGTCCTTGTGGACCTCGGCAGCCTGGTACGCCATCTTGCGCTCTTCACGCTTGGAGGGAGGGGGGGTGGAGAGCTTGCCTTCCTTCTGCCACCGGCCTTCGTTCTTGCGGTTGTCGTAGGTCCGCAGAGCGGCCAGCGTGCCCTTCTTGCCCACCTTCGCCGTGCCGCCGACGACACGACCCGTCGTCTTCGCGGCGCCGGCCACGGCGCCGGGGGCGAACTGGCCCAGCTTGCCGCCGACCGTGTTCGCCATGTCCCCGACGCCCAGGGCGTCCTGCGCGCCGGCGATCTGCGGGCTGTAGGCACCGGACAGCAGCTTCTTGAGCATCATCACGACGGCGACGGTGACCAGCAGCAGCATCAGCAGCTGCATACCGATGGAGATCTTGGCAGGAAGGATCATCTGGTAGAGCACCAGGAGCACGGTCAGGATGACGCCGAAGCCGGCCCTGAGGACAAAGCTGTGGATGAACGTCTGCAGCCAGCCTTTGAGCAGCTTCTGCTGGGCCGGATGGATGCCCAGCGTGGCGATCAGCGGCAGCATGATGATCATGATCAGGGTTACGGCGTGCCAGAGCAGGGTGAGAGCGCTGAGCACGATCACCATGATGCCGACGATCAGCGCCGCGAAGACCGAGTAGACGGCGAGCCCGACCCGGGCCCCGGAATTCTTGCCGGCCCATTCGTCGAAGGACACGGGGTAGATCCTCTGGTCCTTGAAGTCCGAGGGGTACCCCTTGCCCGGCCCACCCGCCATGTCCTGGCGGATGGGCATCCACTCCTTCACCTCCTTGTCGCTGCTGCTGATCCTCTTCTCCTCACCGTCCCCCCCGGGGAAGGCGTCCTTGTTCGTCGTCGACTGCGACACCGCCTGCTTGACCCGGACGTCCTCGCAGCGCGCGCCCTTTCCGAAGTTGCACGTGGTGCCGGTGCTCGCCGGCACGCAGGCACCGCCGTCGATCCGGCCGCCGCCGCTCTTCTTGAAGATGCAGTTCGTTCCGTTCTCACCGAACTGCCCCAGGGCCCATGGGCGGAACACGAGAGTGTCGTACATCGAGCAGCTGGATATGCGCAGGCCCCGGTTGTAGTCCCCCTCCAGGTCGCAGGGAGACTGCGACTTGCCCGATGCGCCCGAGAGCACCGCCTCGGAAAACAGCGAGTTCGCCTGGGCGATACCGGCGTCCGCCTGGTTGATGACGTTGACGTAATTCCCACCGGTGAGGAGTGCTACGACGGCGATCGTCGTCAGCGATGCCCAGCCGACGCCCGACCAGGCTTCGCGCATTTCGCCCTTGCGCCACTTGGCGAACACCCAGTAGCCCGTGAGCATGATCATGACGGGGACGGCGGGAATGAAGACGTGGTTCTTGATGGTGTCCACGACGTTGTTGCGACCCGTGTAGAGGCCGCTGAGCGGACTCGGGTTGGAGGCGAGCTCCTTGATGGAGATCGCCGTACGGGCCAGGTACTTGGTCCCCATGAAGACCATGTTGGCCACGCCGTTGTTAATCATGTCCATGATCGAACAGTGGTCTGCACCGCTGCCCACGGTGCCGTTTTCATCAGAGGCGTTGCCCGAGCCCCTGAAGGTCATGGACCAGTTCATGCCGCGCATGCCGTTGAGCTCGTAGAAGGTGTACTTCTCGGGAGCTTCCGGCATCCTGACCGCGCCGGTGACCATGCCCGTCGTGTCATTGAGGTTCTTGGCGCGTTTCGACTCGTTCTCCCACTGGTTGACAGCGGGTATGAGGAACTCGCCACTGGCCCCCGGGTTGTCCCGGCTGTAGCTGTCGTTGCCGGTGAAACTGCACGCGAAGTCCTCGGCACGCGCCGTGCCGGGGACCGCGAGCGACAGTGCGATCAACGCGAGGACGAGGAAGACGCCGGCACGCACGGCACGCCCGACACCCCCCGCGCGGTCGCGGAGCGACGGCGTACCGGCGGCGGTTCCGCGTGTTTTGGCGCTACGGCGCACGAGCATCGGCTTCCTTCGGGATTTCCGCGGCAGGGGAATGTGAGGAGTCGGCGGCTACGAGCGGACGTAGTCCGTCAGGACGCAGCCATCGGCCAGCCCGGCGTGCTTCTTGTAGCCACCCGGGATCTCGTACTTGCCCCCGCACGTCAGGAGGAGCAGCTTGGCATCCATCAGCTTCTTGACGGTCTCGTCGCCCATGGGCACGACCGCGAAGTCCTTGCCGACCAGCGCCTCGTAGTTCTTGCCGTTCTGCGAGCCCTTTAGGTTCGCCGCCTGGAACTTCGCCATGTCGGAGATCGACAGCAGCGTGACGACCTGGTGAGCGCCGTCGTCACAGACCGCGCGGTCCTTGATGGCCCACTCGGAGTCCTTGGCCTCATCCGTCAGGATGCCTTCGGTGCCTTCGGCGCCGGCCTTCCTCATGTTGGTGCACTGGGCGTGCTGGTTGACGAACTTCTCGACGGCGGCGATGTCACCGGCTGAGGGGAGGCCGAGGCCGTCGTCCTTCGCGTCGCTGCCGCAGCCGGTCAGCGCCGTCAGGGCGACGGCGGCGGTCACAGCGGTAAGGGTCTTGGTCAGTCGCACGAATTCTCCTGGAGTACGAGGTGAGGAACCGGCTGAGCGCGAGGGCGCGCCACTATCGCGAGGCAGCCGGCTCGGCCTTGGCCTCGGCCTTCCGCTCCTGGGCGGCGGCCTCCTGCATGAAGGTCCAGTCCCACACGCTGAGCGGCGCGTCGACGGACTGGCGGCCGGGCCGGGTGGTGCCGTTGGTGTCCGTGGCCGCGAGGATCTCCTGGAAGACGAGGTCCACCGCGACCGTCCCGACCCGCTTGTCCACGTCCCGCTGCAGGCAGACACCCGTCCGCAGCTCCTGGAGGGAGTTGGACACCTTGGTGTCGCTCTCGGGACGGCCGAGCAGCGGGGCCACCAGCGAGGCCTCCTGCGCGGACTTCTGCTTGAAGGCGAAGACCGTGTGGATCTGGTTGGCGCCACCGCTGCGGGCCTCGGAGTCCTCGATCTGCACGAGGTCGATGGCCTGCTGCGTGATCAGCACGATCACCGCCAGGTACGAACGGCCCTGCTTGAGCGCGCGCCGCATCAGGTCGCGACCGCTCTCGGTCGCGGTGACCACGTACGCCTCGTCGACGAACAGCGCCTTGGGCCGCAGACCGATCTCGCCCGTCACCGGGTTCTTCTCGTAGCCGACGTCGAGCATCTGGCTGCCCAGCTCCACGACCGCCATCAGCGCGGTCGCGGCCAGCCGCTCGGCCGGGTTCCAGCTGCGCGGGTCGGAGGAGGCCGGGGTCTGGAAACCGCGCAGGGTGATGACCGTGCGGCGCTTGCGCATCGCGGACAGGGTCTGCGGCTCCTCCGCGAAGGCGAGTCGCGCGTACGGCAGGGTGCGCAGCTCGGTGAGCAGCATCTGGGCGAGCTTGAGGTCCTTCACGGCCTCGCGGTCGCCGGAGGCAACCGCCTCGTCGTACGCGCGGACGACCTCGTCGACCACCTGCCACAGCGTCGGCCTGGGCACCTGGCGCTCGGCGTCGCGGGCGCTCAGCCCCTGCTCGGTGGCCTGGCGGATCGCGGAGTTGTACCAGCCGACCACCGTGGCCATGGCCTCGATGACGGGCAGGCGCACCCGCTGGTAGTCCTCGTCGCCGAGGAAGCCGCGCAGCATGGTCTCGGCGAGCAGCCGGCCGGACGGGACGTCGCGGGCGACCACCCAGGGGTCGAGCACGCCGGCCTGGCCCTTGAGGAGGTCGACGACCTCGGTCTCGGCCCAGAACTCCGGGTTGACCGGCTGGAAGCGGCTCTGCGGGGTTCCGAGGAGGCCCGCCTCGGCGTCGAGGGGGAACTCGGGGTCGTTCACCTGGGACCCGAAGGCCAGGTAGTAGCAGAGCTGGGCGAAGTCGGTCTTGGGGTCGATGACCAGGCAGCGCACGCCCGACTCCGACTCCTCGTAGAACTTCTGCAGGGCCAGCGAGGACTTGCCACCGCCGGAGGCGCCGACGATGGCCACGCCACCGCCGTCGTTGCGGGCGGGGCCGACGTGCAGCGAGTAGTGGACGGGCGTCTTGCCGGCCCAGCCGACGAGGTTGCCGACCCAGCCCAGCTGCTTCCCGGACCGGCGCTCGGGGTTGTCGCCGAGCTCGGTGCCGGCCGTGGGCAGTCCGGCACCGAGCTGCTCGACCTCCTGGAGGCGCAGGTAGGGCGCGACGGGCAGCTTGGGCGCGTCGCCCGGCAGCTGCGACTGCAGCAGCCGCCACTGCTGGCGGCTCGGGCGCAGCAGGGTGACCTTCAGGTCCTGCTTGAACTGCATCTCCAGGACGCGGCGGCGGCGCTCCAGCTCGGCGAGGTCGGGGGCCGAGATGGTGAAGCGGATCTGCGCCTCCATGCCCGGCATCTTGTGCTCCTCCACGTCGTCGACGAGGTTCTGGGCACGGGTGACCTGGGCGGCGAGCTGGGTGCCGGGGGCACGGCCGGAGTTGGCCATGTCGTTCATCTCGTCGATCAGGTTGCCGCTGATCTTCTTCGCCCGGTCCTGGAACTTCAGGTACGGGATGAGGGTGAACCGCATGTCGATCTCGACCGGGAAGTCGACGTGCTGCGCCGCGTAGCGGGCCCACGCGGTGGACTGCCGGAAGCGGGTCTCGGTGGGCCAGCTCGCCGCGACCAGGGTCGTCGTGTAGCTGGTGCGCCGCTCGCCGGTCATCTCGTCGTACTGATGCAGGACGATGTGCGTCTTGCGGTTCTCGCCGGAGAAGTCGACGACGAGGTCGAACTGGTCGGGGCCCCAGGCCCGGCTGCCCAGCACCGGCTCGGCCGGGATCGGCAGGTCGCCGTGGAGCGGCTTGCGGATCAGCCAGACCAGTTCCTCGCGGCTCAGCGGGGTGCCGCCGAGGCCGTCGAGGCTCTCGTGTACCTCGCGGGCGACCTGGGTCCACTGGGCGAGCAGCTCCGGCGACAGGTACTCGTCGTGCACGCCCGTGGCGCCGGCCGCGGCCGCGTCGGCGGCGTCCCGCACCGAGCGCGTGACGCCCGACTCCTCGACCGGGTCGTCGCCGCCGGGGAGCACTCCACTGTCGCCGCCCGACTTCCGCTTCATCGAGCCCAGCTTGACCAGCAGGATGTTGCGCTCGCGCTGCGCGCCGATGCGCTCCTGGTACTCGGCCTTGCGGAAGTTGTACGCCTTGTAGTTCTCCGTCGGGTCCCAGGCCACGGCGTTGAGCTGCTCGGCCCAGTCCTGGGCGGTGATCGGCCGGTACACCTTGCGGTAGTGGCACTCCACGTTGCGGTCACCGCGGGCGAGGTTGAGCAGCGCGCGGGCGGGGGCCTCGGCCATGGCCTGGAGCTCGACGGCGTTGAGGTACTCGTCGATGGCCGTGGGCAGGGCGATGCCCGTCCAGACGGAGTCGCCGTGGACGAAGATCATGTCGTCGGCGTACCGGTAGGGCAGCCGCATCTCCTCGCGCCGCTTGGCCTGCGTGGCCTGGCCACGGGAGGAGGAACCGCCCGACTTCGCCGGGCTGCCCGACTTCGCCGGGCTGCCCGAGCCGCCCTTCTTCGCCCCGGCGTTCTTCTTGGACGAAGTGGACGCGAGGAGCATGGCGATCAGGAAGAAGGCGACCGCCCCGCCAAAAAAGATCAGCACGAACATGGAGGTGTCATCCTGCGGTCTCGGAGTCTGCGGTCTCGGCCAATGCGCTCGGCGAGGACACGCTCGGGTACGGGGCGGAGGCGGCGTACGAGGAGCCGTGCCGGGCCGCCGTCACGAGCGCCGCGTCGTACCGCTTGTGCCAGCGGCCCGCCTGCGGCTGCCAGAGGATGACCTGCCAGTGCAGCTCTTCCGGTTCGCGGTCGGCGGCAAGGCCCTGGAGGCGCTTGGGCTGGACCCAGTAGTCGGCCAACACCACGATCTGCTGGCTGAGGGTGAGCGCCGAAGGCAGCGGTCGGCCCCAGACGAAGTAGACGCCGACCGGCGGCCCCAGGTACAGGACCGAGGTGATGAGCGACAGGCCCAGGAAGGGGAGGAAGGCGGAGAGCGACAGCAACAGCACAAGCCACAGCACGCCGAAGCCGAAGGCGGCGCCCAGGGCGGGCAGGAGCAGACCGGGAAGCGGGATGTTGCCCCAGTTCCAGATGCGCTTGGGCCGGTTCAGCAGGTCCGTGTGGTCGTAGGCGACCATGGGCGCCGGTGCCTCCGGCGTTTCCTGCGTCATCAGTCGGTCCCCCTCTCTGGCGTGGTTGCGTGTCGCGCGTCGCGGTCGCGGACGGCACGTCTACGGCAGCGGGCCGCGTTCCGTTCGTCGCGGCCCGTTCCCCGGGATCAGCCCTTGCCGCCGATCTGCTCGCCGAGGCTGATGAGCATGCCGGCGAGGCCGGCGGCGCCACCGATGATGAAGGCGGCCAGCGCGATCATGCCGAAGCCCTGGAAGGCCTCGCGCATGCCGTCGCCGCGCTTCATCGACAGCAGCATCCGGATGCCGAGGATCAGGAGGGCGCAGGCCGCGACCGTGCCGCCGAGGCCGGCCAGGATGTCCTGGACCTTGTTGAACATGCTGTCGAGGGTGGTTGCTGCAAGGATCATGGTGTGTCCTTCGTGATGAGGGGCGTACGGATGGGTGACGCGTCGTGCGGAGCAGCGGCATGCCGCTCCGCGGGATGCCGCGTCAGTTGGACTTGGAAGCGGACGGCTTGGGCGACGGGGACGGGCCGGGCGAGGCCGAGCCGGACGCAGAGGGCGAACCGGACGGGGCGGGCGAGCCGCTCGCCCCGGACGACGGCGAGGGGCTCGGGGAGGCCGTGCCCGGCGTGTCCGCCCGCCCGCCGGCCGGGTCCATGACACCGCCGTGGATGTCCTTGATGAACCAGCCCTGTGCCGTGTTCACCACGGTCACCCGGTACGAGCGCTTCAGGGCCACCTCCGCCTTGGCGTCATCCCCTCCGCCGCCCCAGACGACGGTCACCCGCGCCGGGACCGCCTGTCCCTGGCCGTACGTGACCTTCTTGCCGGACTCGGTGCCCTCGGGAGCCAGCGCCTGGACCTCCTGGACCACCGGTGCGGTCAGCGCGCCCGCGAGGCCCGAGACCGCCGCCGGGGTGGCGTCGGGGGTGGTGAAGCGGGTCAGGGCGGTGGTGTCGGACGCGGCCCACGCCTTGAAGTAGCCGGCCAGGACCTGGTCCCTGAGCTGGTTGGAGAGCTCCTGGTCGACGACCTCGTCCCCCTTCTCCAGCGCGGGTGCGGTGTCGCGGATGGGCAGCGGCATCTCGCCGACGTTGCCGACGACCCGCAGCCCCGAGGCCCCGGCGAGGTCCTTGACGTACACCGGAACGGAGAGGGTGGTGGTGCGGCCGCCGTTGTAGGTGACCTGGATGTTGAGGTACCGGCCGTTCTTCCCGTACTCGGGGAGCTCTTCGACGGTCCCGTCCCAGTTCGCCTGCTTGACCTGCTGCTTGCCCTTCCCGTTCCAGCCGCAGTCGCGGTCGACACCGGACGAGATGTAGCGGGAGAGGGATTCGCGGCGCTTGTCGGCGTTCTCCGGCGCGTACGTCATGCAGAGGGAGGCGTACTCCTCGGCGAAGACCGCCGCGGCCTGGACCGGGAAGTCGGTGAGCCGGTAGCGGGTCAGGTCCTGGCCGTCCAGGGCGGCGGGCTTCACGGTGACGGACGACCTGCCGATGACCAGGCCCGTGACACCGCAGGACCCCAGCGCGAAGACACAGGTGGTGATCAGGAGCGTGGCGCGCAGGGCCACGTGCGTGTTCTTGCCGTTGGAGGGCAGCCGGCCCCCGGGGCGCGGCACGTCGAACCGGGCTTCCGGTCCCTTGGTGCCGCTCCGCGCGGGTGCCGCCGGGACGGCGGAAGACTCTGCGCCGGCAGCGGGGGCGGCGTCCGCGGCCGGGGTCCCGGCAGGTGCCGCTCCGGCGGAGGCCTTCCCGCCGCCCTTGCGGCTCTCGCGGGCGGCCTTCTTGCTCTCGTAGTCGGCCTTGCGGGCCGCCTTCTTGCGCTCGTACTCGGCCTTGCGCTCGGCCTTCGCCTGCTCCCGCTTGTCCTTCTTCGACTCGGCGGCGGACTGGTCCGCGCGCGGCGGAAGGCTCGGCACAGCAGTCTGGCCCGGCGGGACGTTGGACTGCGGGGCCACGCGCACCCACGCGGCGGCCACCTGGCTGCGGGCCGCCTCCGCGGAGAGCTGCGGCGCGACGGGGGCCTCGTACGGACCCGGCGCTTGCTGCGCGGGGTGCCCGGCGGGCCGGCCCTCGCCGACCGCGTCCGCAGAACTGCTGTGGTCCGTCATCGGCTCGGCTCTCTCCCCGCATGTGTTCCCCGTCCGCCGGTCGGGCGTGCGGCGGGCCCTGGTGAGATCAGGTGCGGTCGGCAGTGTGGCAAATCGAGCTGACATTCCCCTCCCGGATTTCCTCGCGGGGAGAGGTGAGGAAAAAGTAAGGAATCCCCGTGGGGAAAACCGGGGGGCCGGTGGCGCGGCGACCTGTCGGCGGCTCCGTCACAATGCCGGGTTGTGCCCGGGTTGCGGGTGCGGAGCCGTCCCCGACCTCCCGAAGGACGAGAGTTGAGCGATCAGAAGGTCCACCCGTGGCAGGACGCGGGCACCGCCCCCGAAGCCCCCGAGCCGCCGCTGGTGGAGGCCGAGCACGCCTGGATCTCCGGCTACGAACCGGGAAACCCCTGGCAGTCGAAGCTCTGCCTGCGCACCCCGCACGGCACGGTCGCGTACCCCCTCACCCCGCACACCATGCCGGACCTGCTGGAGGGCCTGGTGGTGGTCGCGCAGGAGCAGCAGGGGGTGACGGGGGCGGACCTGTACGACCCCGAAGCCGAGGAAGCCGACAACGATGCCGAACCTGACGGCCCGGCAGTGCCCACGAACATCCACAACGGCCGCGCCGCGCGCCTGACCGGCTGGGCCGTGGTGCACGAACTGTGGGAGCGCGAGGACCCGAAGGTCCGCCTCGCCATGGGCGCGGTCGTGGTCGCCGTGTTCCTGTTGGGGATCTTGCTTTCCTGACGGGATACGTTCAACTCACCACGGACGAAGGAGCCAAGCATGCTGACGGAGACGACCGGCCGGACGCCCCAGGACCTCGCCGCCGAACTGGCGGGGATGCGGGCTGTCGACGACTGGCCCTCGGTCTGGTCCGGCCCGCCCCAGGGCGGTTCGGGGATGTTCAACGAGTGGTGCGGACGGTACGGCTGGGATCCGCAGACGCTCGACCGGCAGTTGATCGTGCGGACGCGCAGTGGGGGGCGGTGGACGTTCTACGACCGCATCGGCGGCGAGTGGAGCCCGCTGGTGAGCCTGACGCACTACCCGTGGCAGGTGAAGGCCGGCTCTGCGGCCGAGAACGGTGAGGTCCTCGCGACCGCCGCCGCGGTCTGGCCGGCGCACCTGGAGGCAGCCGTGGACGTCCTCGGAGCGCCGACGTGGACCGGCCCCTGGGACGCCGCGGACTTCCCGGAACCGCCGCACCCGTCCTACTGGCACGGCCGTGAGGCACGTATGCGGTCCCGCCGCCCCTACCAGTTCGCGTACTGGGCGCCGGGCGGAGACGTGCCGGGACAGCCGTTCGTCGTGCTGAGCCAGTCCGTGGCCTTCCCGACCTGGACCGCCGACATGGCCGGCGCATCGGCAATCACCCTTGACGTGTACGCACCTGAAGAGTTCCAGGGCACCGTCCGATGACGGACGCGAGGCACCCCACCCCTGACGAGCTCGCACGCGCCATCGCGCTCGAGGCCGCCTACGAGGCGTCGAAGCCCCGGACCCCGGACCGGGTGGAGGAGGTCACGTCCCGCATATGGGGGGACTGGGCCGCCGCCTACCCGGAGGCAGAGGGGCGACCGTCCCTGCTGTCGTTCATCAGGGAGGTCGCCAACACCCAGGCGGTCACCATCGAGGACCGCGGCGAGACCCGCGCCTTCTGGTCCTGGAGGTCCCAGCCGGAGGGCGCCCCGCAGGACGTGGGACACCGGTTCGTCGCGCAGGCGTGCGGCGAGAGCCGCGGCTACCAGGTGCTCGAGGACACCGAAGCGGGCCGGACCCTGGACTCCTACCACTTGTGGCAGCCCGAAGTGCAGAAGGCGCTGGCGCAGGACCTCGGTCTGCCCGAGAAGGAGTTGCAGGACCTGGCTCCGGAGGTCTGGCGGGCGGCGTCGTTCCGCTACGCCCAGGAGTCCCAGGGGCCCGTCGTGGCCTTCGCCGCCGATCTCGGCGCCGGTTCCGTCCTCGGTGAGATCGAGATGCCGCAGCTTCTCGACCACCCGAACGTCGGGAAGGAGGGGGTGAGGTTCCCCCTCCCGCTCCCCCGCCACGAACATCTGCCCGCGGAGATCGACGAGCTGATGTCGGACGAGGCCGTGCGGTGCCAGGTGCGGATGGAGGACTACGACGCGAAGGACACGACCCCCGCGCAGTTCGCCGCCAGACTCGCCGCCATCGACGCCCCCGAGCGGCAGCGGACCGCGCTCGAAGCGGCGGTCGGAACCCTGTCGGCGGCCCAGGGCTACGAGGAGCTGACCGCAACCCCACCGGAGCGGGAACAGCCCGAGCCCCCGAAGCCCGCACTGGGCCATTCCTTCATCCACGGGGCCACCATCCCCCGCACCATGACGGTCCCGCCCCGCCCCGCTCCCGCCGTGGTCAGCACGCACGGCGTGATCAACCCGGTGGTCGAGGCCGCCCCGAAGTCCCCTGGGATCGAACAGTGACCGGCCGCGAAGAGGTACCCGCCCCCGGCGAGGAGGTCGAGCTCTTCTTCTCGGACGTCTTCGCCTTCGTCAGCGAGTTCCTCGCCCCGACCGTGCGCCGCCGGCTGAACGGTTCCTCCGCCACCTGGTGCCCCCGCTGGTGGGAGCACCCCGAGGCCGGCGCGCGGCTCTCCGCGCTGTGGCTGGCCTGGGAGCAGCTGCGCCTGGAGCCCACCCTCGGCCTGTCGACGTGGTGGCTGCACCACGCCGACCCGCACCTGCGGGTGCTGATGGACACGGACCTCGGCCCGTTCGCCGCCTGTTCGCCCAAGGTGGGCGGGCACACGGCGTACCCCTTCGACCCGCTCCCGCTGGAGGAGTACGACCCCGAGGCGCAGCCGTTGTAAGGGATCGGTGAGGGCGCGCGACGCGTTCCTCACCGTTTCCCCACACAGCCCAACCACCCACTGACCGCGCCGCTTTCCTCGCTCCGCCCCCGCGGTTTCCTCGACTTTCCCCACGGGGAAATCGCGCGCTCCCCCGGCCGTCCCGCCACCTACGGTGGCTCGGCGACCTGACTGAGGGAGGCCCGGGACGGTGGAATCACCTGCCGAGAACAAGCGAAGTGCCGTACTGGCCCTGGCACTGCTCGGTGCCCTGCTGGTCGGCAGCCTGGTCGTCCTCACCGTCTTCGACGGCGAGGACGACCCCAAGGCCTCGACCGCACCCACGCCGACGGCCACGCGAGGCGCGGCAAAGGGCACAGGAGCAGGCACAGGTGCTGCAGGCGCCCCCGCGCCGCAGTCAGGCGCCGCCGACGCGGTGCCCTCCATCGTCAAGCCGGACGACCTGGCCGCGGCCCACCGCGTGATGGCCGAGTACATGTCGGGCCTGAACACCTACACGCACACCGACACGGCCGCCTCCTGGGCGCCCCCGCTGCTGGACCGCACGGCGCGCAACGAGGAGATGAAGAAGCTGACGGTGCTGCCGTCGGGCAAGGCGTGGGCGACGTGCCAGCAGGCCAAGTGCTCCTCCGCAGGGAAGGCGGTCGTGCGCCGTGACGCGCTGATCGCCGACGAACTCACGCGGGGCAGCGGCCAGACGATCTCGAGCGTGGTGGAAGTGACCGCGACCCGCTCGAACGGGGGCAGCAAGAACGAAACGGAGACGAACACCTGGCTCGTGAACGCACGCAAGACCGGCAACGAGTGGCAGGTGTCCGGCTTCGACATCTACGGGCTGGGCAACGTGGGCGCGCCCGAGCCGAAGGGGGAGTGAACGCCCGTGGTGGCTCCTGCCGTACTGGCAGCCGCTTCGAAGGCAGCCAAAGTGGCGAAGGCCGCCAAGGGCGCGGCACAACTCGCCTCGGGACAGGGGGGCGGAGGCGGGGGGAAGAAGAAAAACAACCTCAAGTGGGTGTTGCTCATCGCCGCCGCCGGCGGGATGCCGATGTTCGGCATCGGGCTCGTCCTCATCATCCTCCTCATCTCCCTCGTGGGCGGCCTGGGCAGTGGCGCCGCCCAGGCCGCCTGCGGCAACTACGGCGAGACCGCGGGAGCCGGCAACACCGGCGACAAGGCGGCCACGAACCCGATCATGCCCGCCGGCAAGATGTACATGCCGAGCGACACCGCCCGCGACGAGATACCCCCGAAGATGATCCTCGCCTCGATGCGCGCGGCCGCCCGCTACGACGGCCTCGACTGGACGATCATCGCCGGGCAGATGTACCAGGAGACGAGGTACGGCCAGGACAAGTCCGCTGCCCCCGGCGGCGACAACGGCCTCGGATACAAGGGCCTGCTGCAGTTCGGTGACTGGGCCTGGGGCCAATACGGCGAGGACGGCAACGGCGACGGCCAGAAGGACCGCTACGGCATCGACGACCTGGCCTTCGCGGCGGCCAACTACATGCACGCCCTGAAGGTGGAGACCAACGCCTGGGACGCGCTGCTCGGCTACTCCGGCTCGACCAAGACCAACACCGTCTACCCCCGCGTGGTCCTCACCCAGGCAGCCCGCTACCGCGGCACCCTCACCGGCGACAAGGACCTGATCAACCGCTGGTACGCGCACCTGAAGACCACCGTCGAGAAGAATCCTTCCTTCCCGGTCCTGGGCCAGAGCTCGGACATCCCCGAGCCCGTCGGCAACGACGCCCAGCCGAGCGAGGCGCTGAGCATCCGCTCCAAGGGCCCCCACAGCTGGTCCACCCCGCCCCTCGACGGCGGAGGCGGACAGGGCGGTACGACCACGGCCATGGCGCCGATGGGGTTCTCCCGCCCGCTCACAGCCCCGTTCCGCCCGGACGACCCGCCCGCGACGACCGGCGGCAAGGACTGGCAGTGGCCGCTGAAGCAGGGCACCTACACGATCGGCACCAAGTACCACCAGGAAGGCCCGCACTGGAGCCTCGGCTACCACACCGGCCTCGACCTGGTGGCCTCCACCGGAACCCCGATCTACGCCCCGGCAGACGGCAAGGTCGTGAAGGTCGGCAGCGGCGGCGCGTACGGCAACGAGACCCGCATCGAGCACGCGGGCGGCGTCATCACCCTCTACGCCCACCAGAGCAGCGTCGCCGTGAAGATGGGCGACACCGTCAAGCGCGGTGACCAGATCGGCCTGGTCGGCGCCACGGGCAACGTGACCGGCCCGCACCTCCACTGGGAGGTGCTGATGCCGGGCGTCGACGACCCCTTCCGCAGCGGCCAGGACAACGGACCCGGCGAGATCGACCCCGAGGCCTGGCTGGCCGGCAAGATCACGGCCAGCCCCGACTACGGCGGCGTGCCCGGCGGCAACGGAAACGGCAAGGGCAAGGACGCCGACTACCGCTCCTGCGCCAAGAACGGCAAGGGCACCCCCGTCCCGCCGGACGGCGCCGGCTCGACCGGACCCCTGCCGGACGTCGACGACCAGGTGGTCCGCGCGGCGCTCGGCTGGGCCCAGCGCGGCATCGGCAAGCCCTACGTCTGGGGGGCCACGCGCCTCCAAGGCGACAACCCCACGTCCTTCGACTGCTCCAGCTTCACGCAGTGGATGTACTACCAGGCCAGCGGCGGCAAGATCAACATCGGCTCCACCACCTACGACCAGCAGCCCAACCTCTCGAAGTACAAGGTGGACCTGAGCCAGTCCAAGCCGGGCGACGTGATCTTCTTCCACCCCAGCGCGGCGGGTTCGGAGCACGTCGGCATCGTCTGGGACCCGGCCAAGCACACGATCCTGCACGCCCCGAGGCCGGGCAAGAACGTCGAGTTCAGCAACTGGGAGTGGCAGGGGCAGATCACGGGCGTCTACCGGGTGCCGACGGGCGGCAACTTCCCCTAACCCAGCGGTGCTTACGGCGCGCGACCCACCGGAACAACGCAATGCCGACGTCCATCCCGGGCCCGGCGGAAGGAACGCCCTGACCATGGCCCAAGAACCACAGAAGAAGCCACGCGCCGAAGACGACTGGACGACGGAGATCGTCCTCCTCGTGGTCGGCGTCCTGGCCCTCCTGTCCGCCGCCTGGCTCGCGGCCCGCCTCGGCGCGTCGTTCACCGACCAGCCGGAACCCCCGGGCAACCCCTTCTCCTTCGCCATCGCCCTGGCCAAGGGCGACTACGCCTGGCCCGGCGGCGCGGCCAGCGCGATCGCCGCCGCCGAGGCGCTGCTGCTCGCCGGCCTGATCACCGCCGGGTACCGGATACGCCAGCGGATGCGCAACAAGCCCGAGGTAGACCGCGCGGCCAAGCACATGGTGGACGGCGCGGACCTCGGCAAGCTCACCATGAAGGGCGCGGCCGCCACCGCGGAGCGCCTCGGCGTGAAGGCCGGCGTTCCCGGCGTGTTCATCGGCCGGTCGGTCAAGGGCCGCCAGCCGCTGTTCGGCTCCTTCGAGGACATGCACGTCGACATCTGGGGCCCCCGTACCGGCAAGACGACCCGGCGCGCCATCCCGGCGATCCTCGACGGCCCCGGGGCGGTCCTCGTCACCTCCAACAAGCGGGACATCGTCGACGCCACCCGCGGACCCCGCCAGGCCCACGGGCAGGTGTGGGTCTTCGATCCGCAGCAGGTCGCCCAGGAGGCGCCGGCCTGGTGGTGGAACCCGCTGTCCTACGTCACGGACGTGGCCAAGGCCCGCAAGCTCGCCGACCACTTCGCCTCGGGCTCCCGCGACCCCGACTCCTCCGGCGACGCGTACTTCGACCCGGCGGGCCAGGACCTCCTCGCCAACCTGCTGTTCGCGGCCGCGACCGGCAAGATGCCCATCACCCAGATCTACACCTGGCTGACCAACCCGAAGGACGACACCCCCGAGCGCATCCTGCGCGGCGCCGGGCACCACATGCCCGCCGACGCCCTCAACGGTGTGATCACGGCCCCGGACAAGCAGCGCGGCGGTATCTATGGCGTCGCCCTGCAGATGGCGTCCTGCCTGATCAACCCCGAGGTCAACAAGTGGGTGTCCCCGCTCGGCCCGACCGACGGGCGGCCCGAGTTCGACCCGCACGAGTTCGTCCGCACCCGCTCGACCCTCTACTCGCTCTCCCGCGAGGGCACCGACTCCGCGGGCCCGCTGGTGACCGCCCTGACGGTGGCCGTCGTCGAGGCGGCCGAGGAGTACGCCACCAGCCAGCGCGGCGGCCGCCTCTCGCTGCCGATGGTCGGCGTCCTGGACGAGGCGGCGAACGTCTGCCGCTGGCGCGCCCTGCCCGACCTCTACTCGCACTACGGCTCGCGCGGCATCATCCTGATGACGATCCTCCAGTCCTGGGCCCAGGGCGTCGAGGTGTGGGGCGACCGCGGCATGGAGAAGCTCTGGTCCGCCGCGAACGTCCGCGTCTACGGCGGCGGCGTCTCCGACACCCGCTTCCTCGGCGACCTCTCGGAGCTGGCGGGCGAGTACGAGCTCCGCGAGTACTCCGCGACGCAGGAGTCGGAGCGCGGCCGCTGGTCCGGCAACCGCACCGTGAACCAGTCGGTCCGCCGCGAGCGCGTCCTCCAGGTCTCCGACCTGGGCTCGATGCCCCCGGGCCGGGCCCTGGTCCTGGCCTCGGGCACCAAGCCCGTCCTGGTGGAGACGATCCCCTGGTGGGAGGGCCAGCACGCCGGCGAGGTGAAGGCCTCCCTGTCGAAGTACGACCCGGGCGCCCACTGAGCACCCCACCCGTACGGGAAACCCCAGGTCACGAGCATCGCGACCTGGGGTTTCCCCGTATTACCCGGCGTACTCCGCCCACTTGCCGCTCGTCGCCATCTCCTTCAGCTGCGCCATCGTCAGCGCCGGCTCCTTCCGGGAGGCGTCGCTCTCCTGGTTCTTGGAGTTGAAGGCCGAGACGATCACGCGGGTGCCGTCCGTCCGCAGCGTGTCCACGTTCCACCAGACCACGTTCTTGCCGCCCTTCTCCCCGGGCGTCTGGCGGGCCACCACCTTCGTGCCGTCCGGCATCACCGTGGCGCCCGCGAACAGGCTGTCCACGGGACCGGCCTTCCCGACCGACTGGACCTCGACGCTGACCATCGACTTGCCCTTGCCGTCGTCGAGCACGGCGTAGGCGCTGCGGCCCTCATCCCCCTTGGCGACGACCGGGATGCCGTACCCGGCCAGCAGGCCGTCCAGGACCGGCCCGACCGGGGCGCCGGGACGCGGGGCCGAGCGCGGCGACTCCGGGTGGGCCGGCGGCAGGTCCTCCAGCGCCGGGCGCCACAGCGGTGAGAGCGCCAGGGCCTTCAACTGGGCCGGGTCCAGCGGAGGATTGGGCCGCGAGACGGGCTCGTCCTTCTCCGCGGCCGCGTTCCACTCCTGTACGTCCACCAGGTAGCCCTGCGGGGTCACCAGCGTGGCCCGCCACGCCTTCGTGAGGACGTGCCGGTCGGGGTACTCGTAGCCCTGGTAGACCATGATCTTCGAACCGTCCGCCAGCGTCTCGGACGTGCAGCCGTCGTAGTCGAACTTGTTCTTGTCGGGGCAGGTGATCAGCTCGGCGTTGCTGGCGCCCTTCGGGTCCACGCGGTTGAGACCGACCCCGATGGCCGCATTGCCCTTGCCGTCGTCGTACACGCCGGAGGCCCCCGTCATCCCCGCGGGTCCGGCACCCGTTCCGTGCCCCTTGGCCTCGGTCAGCCGCCCGCCGGGCAGCAGCTGCGTGAGCCAGGCGACCATCTGCTCGTCGGAGACGGCACCGGTGCCGGACCCCGGAACCCCCTTCGCCGGCGGGGGGCTCGACAGGGCCGGCGGGGCCGCGACGTCGGCCGTCCCCGAGCCGCCCGAGCCGCCGGAGCCGCTCAGCAGGCCGCCCGCGAAGGCGCCGACGGTACCGATCAGTGCCAGCCCCACCGCCGATCCGCCGATCACGGCGGCCCGGCGGCGGAACACCAGCCTCCGTCCGCGCCGCTCACCCCCGGCAACGAGGGCCTGCCGGTCAGGCGTGAAACCGTCCCCCGCCTGCCGCAGGGCTTCACCGAGCTCATCTTCAAAGGACATGCGAACCCAGACCTTCCACTCAGGAGCGAGGAGGAACGAGGAATGACAACGAAAGAAGGCGCCGCGGACGGCCCACAGGGCTCAGCGGGCGACCAGCTCGGACAGCGAGCCGCCCAGTTGCTGCCGCAGCCGCGTCAGCGCCCGCGTGCTCCGGGTCCGGACCGCCGCCGAGCTGACGTTCATCGCCTCGGCGGTCTCCTCGATGCTGCGGTCCTCCCAGTACCGCAGCACCAGCACCGCCCGGTCCTTCGGCGCCAGCTGCCCCAGCGCCTGCAGCAGGGTCACCCGCAGCTCCGGGTCGGCGGCGCCGGCCTCCGGGACACCCGACTCGGGGAACTCCCCGACCGGGCGCTCCCCCGCCGAGCGGCGCCGCTGGTGCGTCAGGAAGGACCGTACGAGCACGGTCTGCGCGTAGGCGGCCGGATTGTCGATGCGGGAGATCCTCCCCCAGAGCAGGTACATCCGCCCCAGGGTCTCCTGCACCAGGTCCTCCGCGAGGTGCACGTCACCGCTCGCCAGCAGGCAGGCCGACCGGTACAACGGCCCCGACCGGCCCGCCGCGAACTCCCGGAACCCGTCCCTGCGCCCCTGCCGCATCCACTCCCCCTCGCGCCCGTCTCACTCCTTCGACGCGACGGCGGTCCGAAAATGTTTCAGCCGAGTTCGAGGAAGGGGACGCGCGGGTCCGCTTCACCACAGGCGCGGTGGCCGTCTGCCTGCTGGTACCGGGGATCGCCCCGTACTGACGACCGCAATCCGGCCGTACGCAGCGGGGCCGGCGGCAGGTGGACGTTCGAAGCGGGCGGCAACTGGCGTCCCGTACGCCGCCTGACCCACTGGGCGTGGCACCTCAAGGCGGACGAGGCGTCCGAGAACCCCGGTCTCCTGGTCCGCTCGGCCGACGAGTGGCCCGAGTTCCCCGAGGCAGCCGAAAGCGTGCTCGGGCCTGCGGCCTGGAACGGCGCCTGGGACGCACCGGACTTCCCGGAACCGCCGGAACCGGCGTTCTGGGAGAACCGTGAATACCGCCTCGAGACCCGCACGCGCCGTCTACGCCGGGGTCGGGGAAGCGTCGGGCCTCACGGGTTCCTTCGTGAGCCTTCAGGGGCGTTCACGGTCAAAAAGCAAAAGCCCCAGGTCACGGCGAGTGAGTCCTGGGGCTTCGCTGGAGCCGCCTTCGGGATTCGAACCCGAGACCTACGCATTACGAGTGCGTTGCTCTGGCCAACTGAGCTAAGGCGGCACCGCTGGGAAGACGAGAAAAATTCCCCGGAGGGAGCCTCTCATCAGCAGCGTCGCCAAGTCTACAGGGTTCAACCGGATGCCCCGAACCAGGGTCGCCGCCGGGGTCAGCAGCGCTTGCCGGCGGGTGGGGCCTGGCCTTCCAGGAGGTAGCGGTTGATCGCGGTGTCGATGCAGTCGCTGCCCCGGCCGTACGCCGTGTGGCCGTCGCCGTCGTACGTGAGGAGGGTGCCCGAGTCCAGCTGCTCCGCCAGGGCCCGGGCCCACTTGTACGGGGTCGCCGGGTCGCGGGTGGTACCGACCACCACGATGGGGGCCGCTCCCCTGGCCTCCAGGCGCTTGGCCGCACCGGTGGCCTTGACCGGCCAGTACGTGCAGTTCAGCGAGGCCCACGCCAGTCCCGCGCCGAAGACCGGCGAGGCCTTCTCGAAGGAGGGCAGAGCGGCGTCCACCGCCTCCGGGCCGCTGAAGGCCGGGGGCTGGTCGAGGCAGTTCACGGCGGCGTTGGCGAACATGAGGTTGGCGTACTTCCCGTCCGCCTCGCGCTCGTAGTAGCTGTCGGCGAGGGACAGCAGGCCGGCGCCGTCCCCGTTCATCGCGTCCGTGAGGGCCTGGCGCAGCTGCGGCCAGGCGCTCTCGTCGTACAGCGCGGCGATCACGCCCGTCGTCGCGAGGGCCTCGCCCAGCGGGCGGGCCGGGTCGCCGGAGGGGACCGGCTGGGCGTCCAGCTTGCGGAAGAAATCCTTCAGCCGCTGGCCCTGCGCCTCCGGGCCGCCCTGCCCCAGCGGGCAGTCGGCCTGCTGGGCGCAGTCCTTCGCGAAGGAGCGGAAGGCCGTGTCGAAGCCCGCCGTCTGGTCGCGGTTGAGGTCGAGCGCCGGCCGCGAGGGGTCCATCGCCCCGTCCAGGACCAGTCGGCCCACCCGGCCGGGGAAGAGGTCCGCGTACGTCGCGCCGAGGAAGGTGCCGTAGGAGGCGCCGACGTAGTTCAGCTTCCCGTCGCCCAGGACCGCCCGGAGGATGTCCATGTCGCGGGCGGCGTCCACGGTGGAGACGTGCGGCAGGACCCGCGCGGAGCGCTGCTCGCAGCCCGCCGCGAACTCCTTGAACGCCGCCACGAGCCGGGCCCGTTCCTCCTGGTCGTCCGGCGTCTGGTCCACCTGGGTGAACCGGTCCATCGCCGGGCCGCTCAGGCACTCCACGGGGCTGCTGCGGGCCACCCCGCGCGGGTCGAAGGAGACCATGTCGTAGCGGGCGCGGACGGGCGCCGGGTAGCCGATGCCGGCGTACGCCTGGAGGTAGCCGATGCCGGAACCGCCGGGACCGCCCGGGTTGACCACCAGGGAGCCGAGCTTCTTGCCCGGCCCGGTCGCCGTCCTGCGGGCCACCGCGATGTCCACGTCCTGGCCGGAGCCCGGGTTCGCGTAGTCCAGCGGCGCCTTCATCGTGGAGCACTGGAACCCCTGGACACCGCAGTCGCGCCAGGTCAGCTTCTGCTCGTAGTACGGGCGCAGCCCGGCGGGGACCGAGGACGGCTCGGCCGAGGCCGAGGCCACGTCCGGGCTGCCGGAGGTGCAGCCGGAGAGCAGCAGCCCGGCGGCTGCGATCACGATCCCGGTGGTGCGCAGCAGTCGCCTGGTGTCCATGCGGCGAGCGTACGTCCTGCCGGGGCGCCTGTCCGTCGGCCGCCGCCCGGGCGGCGGACCGCCGGCCGGGGACCGGCCCCGGGTGCGGCGACCGTACCGTCCGCCCGGCGCCGGGCCCGGGATCGCTCGTACGGGTGAACCGGTCAGCCGGCGCGCAGCGCCATCGTCATGGCCTCCACCGCCAGGAGCGGGGCCACGTTCCGGTCGAGGGCCCCGCGGCAGGCGATGATCGCCTCGATGCGCCGCAGCGTCCGCTCGGGGCCCGAGGCGCGGGCGATCCGGTCGAGGTCGGGGCGTATGTCCTCGTTGGCGATGGCCAGGGCCGAGCCCAGCTGGAGGGCCAGGACGTCCCGGTAGAAGCCGGTCAGGTCGGTGAGGGCGAGGTCGAGGCTGTCGCGCTGGGTGCGGGTGCGGCGGCGCTTCTGGCGGTCCTCGAGCTCCTTCATCACCCCCGCGGTACCGCGCGGCAGCCGGCCTCCGGCGCCCGCTCCGGCGCCGAGGGCCGCCCTCAGCTCCTCGGTCTCCTTCGCGTCGACCTCCTCGGCGACCTGCTTGGCGTCCTCCGCGGCGGCGTCGACGAGCTCCTGCGCGGCCTTGAGGCAGCCGCCCACGTCATCGACCCGCAGGGGGAGCTTCAGCACGGCGGCGCGGCGGGAGCGGGCGGCCTCGTCGGTGGCGAGCCGGCGGGCCCGGTCGATGTGTCCCTGGGTCGCGCGGGCGGCGGCCGCGGCGGCGGCCGGCTCGACGCCGTCGCGGCGCACCAGCACCTCGGCCACCGCCGCCACGGACGGGGTGGTCAGGGTGAGGTGCCGGCAGCGGGAGCGGATGGTGGGCAGCACGTCCTCCAGGGAGGGCGCGCACAGCAGCCACACGGTGCGCGGGGCGGGCTCCTCCACGGCCTTGAGCAGGACGTTGCCCGCGCCCTCGGTGAGCCGGTCGGCGTCCTCCAGGACGATGACCTGCCAGCGGCCCACGGCCGGCGAGAGCTGGGCCCGGCGGACCAGGTCGCGGGTCTCCTTCACGCCGATCGACAGGAGGTCGGTGCGGACGACCTCCACGTCGGCGTGGGTACCGGCCAGGGTGGTGTGGCAGCCGTCGCAGAACCCGCAGCCCGGTTCGCCGCCGAGGGCGCGGTCCGGGCTGACGCACTGCAGGGCCGCCGCGAAGGCGCGGGCGGCGGTGGCCCGCCCGGACCCGGGCGGGCCGGTGAACAGCCAGGCGTGGGTCATCTTGGAGCCGGGAGGCAGCGGCTCGCCCTCGGCCGCGGCCGTGACCAGGGCGTCGGCGTCGCGGGCGGCGGCGGCCAGCTGCGCGTGCACGCGCTCCTGTCCCACCAGGTCGTCCCACACGGGCATCCCGCCCACCGCCTTTCACCGTCCGCGGATGCCGCGCACCCGTCTGCTCACATTGTGGCGCGCGCCGCCGACAATCCGTCCCCGGCACGGGGAGCGCCCGCCCGCCGGGTCAGCGGCGCCGGCGCCGGCCGCCGCGGCCGCCCGCGTCGCCGCGGTCGTCCCCGCCGTCCGGGCGCGGGCCCAGCAGCTCGTCCGCCAGGGTCGGCTGGTCGTCCTCCGCCGGGGCCGCCCCGGCGCGGTCGGACGTGCCGCCGCGCGGCCGGCCGCCCTCGTCGAAGACGGGGAGCTCGCGGGTCACGTCGTTCGCCGAGTCCCGGAAGATCTCCGGCGGGACGCGGTCGGCCGGGGGCTCCTGCGTGTGCGGGGCCGTCGGCCGCTCCGCCGGGCGGGTCCGGCCGCCCGGGCCGGCGGGGGCCTGGCCGTCGGGCCGTACGGCGGGCAGGACCGCCGTCTCGTCCGCCGCGCGCGCCGCGGCCGGGTCGATCTTGGGCACCGGGACCGTCTGGGTCACGTCGTCGGGCTGCACGAACCGGCGCACCACCGGCGTCTCGACGGTGACGGCATCGTCCGCCGGCAGCGGGTCCTTGCTCATCACGACCTTGGGCGCGGGAGCCTCGGGGGCCTTCGGCGCGGCGGCGGCAGCGGCGGCAGCCGAGGCCTCCGCGAGCTTGCGCGCCTCCTCGGCCCGCAGCAGGGCCTCCTCGGCCCGCCGCTGCTTCTCCAGCCGGCGCTCCTCCGCCTCGGCCCTGAGCCGGGCCTCCTCCGCCTCCTGGAGCCGGATCCGCTCCCGCTCGGCGGCCAGGGCCCGCTCCTCGGCCTCCGCGCGCAGCCGCTCGGCCTCGGCCCGGGCCCGGGCCTCCTCCTCGGCCCTGAGCCGGGCCTCCTCGGCCTTGCGCCGGGCTTCCGCAGCCTTGCGGGCGGCCTCCGCCTCGGCGAGACGGCGTGCTTCGGCGGCCTCCGCCTCGGCGAGACGGCGTGCTTCGGCGGCCTCCGCCTCGGCGAGACGGCGTGCTTCGGCGGCCTCCGCCTCGGCCTTGCGCCGGGCCTCCGCGGCCTCTTCCTCGGCCCTGATCCGGGCCTCCTCGGCCTCGCGGGCCAGGCGGGCCTCCTCCTCGGCCTTCAGCCGGGCCTCCTCCGCCTTGCGGGCGGCCTCCTCCTCGGCCTTGCGCCGGGCCTCCTCCTGGGCGAGGCGGCGGGCCTCCAGCTGTGCGGCGACCTCCGCCTCCGACAGCGGCAGCATCCGGTCCAGGCGGTGGCGCACGACGGTCGTCACGGAGCCGGGCTCCTGGCCGGCGTCGACCACCAGGTAGCGCCCGGGGTCGGCGGCGGCGAGCGTCAGGAAGCCGGCCCGCACCCGCTGGTGGAACTCGGTCGGCTCGGACTCGAGCCGGTCGGGCGCCTCGGTGAACCGCTCCCGGGCGGTCTCCGGGGACACGTCCAGCAGCACGGTCAGGTTCGGGACCAGGCCGTCGGTGGCCCAGCGCGAGATCCGGGCGATCTCGGTCGGGGACAGGTCGCGCCCGGCGCCCTGGTAGGCCACCGAGGAGTCGATGTAGCGGTCGGAGATGACCACCGCGCCCCGCTCCAGGGCTGGCCGCACGACCGTGTCGACGTGCTCCGCGCGGTCGGCGGCGTACAGCAGTGCCTCGGCGCGGTTCGACAGCCCGGCGGAGGAGACGTCGAGCAGGATCGAGCGCAGCCGCTTGCCGACCGGGGTGGCGCCCGGCTCCCGGGTCACGACGACCTCGTGGCCCTTGCTCCGTATCCAGTCGGCCAGTGCCTCGACCTGGGTGGACTTGCCGGCGCCGTCGCCGCCCTCCAGGGCGATGAAGAACCCGGTCGCGGAGGGCGCCTGTACGGGCTCCCCGCCGCGCAGCGCGTCGCGCAGGTCGCGGCGCAGCGGTACGCCGCCGCGGTCGTCGGCCTGGGTGAGGACCACGACGGCGGCGGGCAGCAGCAGGGCGCCGACCAGCATGAGGGTGTAGGCGGCGCCGCCGTGCGTGAGGACGATCCGGCCGGCGTCCAGCCGGTGCGGGCCGATCGCGCCGGCCAGCAGGGGGGCGGCCACCGCCCCGACGGCCACGGCCACCCGGACCACGGCCTGGAGGTGCTCGGTGACCCGGGCCCGGCGGAACTCCTCGGTCTCCTGGTCGAGCAGCGTGTGGCCGGTGTTGGCGGCGACGCCGGCGGCGGTGCCCGCGAGCAGCGCCAGGAACAGCACGGTCGCCGTGTCCCGGACCAGGCCGCTCAGCAGCAGCGCCAGCCCGGCGACCGCCATGGCCAGGGCCAGCAGCCGGCGCCGGGACAGGCCGGGCAGCACCCTGCCGGCCTGGGAGGCGCGGATGCCGACGCCGGTGCCGCCGACGAGGGCGAGCACCATCAGGGCGTACGAGGACGGGCCGCCGCCCAGGTCGAAGGCGTGCAGTACGGAGACGGAGGCCGCGCAGGCCACGGCTCCGGAGACGGCGGCGCAGGCCAGTACGAGGAGCGGGATCGCGCCGGTGCGGCCCTTCTCGGTCCGGTCGCCCGCCCGGGGGGGCCGCAGCCCCTCCAGCGGGGAGCGCGGCCGCGAGGTCTTCACGGCGGGCAGCGCCAGCGGCAGCAGCAGCGAGACGGACGCGGCGAACAGGCCGGCGGCGACGTACGACCCCAGCGCCGACTGGTTCACGGCGAACCAGTCCACGCCCAGGCCCAGCGCCCGGCCGACCAGGGTCGCGGCGAGCAGGGCGGCGGCCGCGGCGGGCATCGCCGCGAAGGCGGTGCGCAGGCTGAGGCGGCGCAGGGCGTCGAGGTGGTCCGGGAGCGGGCGGACGGTCGCCCCCTCCGGCGGCGGCGCGGGCAGCAGCGCGGGCGCGGCGTTCTCCTTGGCCACGGTCCACACGCGCTCGGCGGCGCCGGAGACGAAGACGGTGGCCAGCAGGGCGATCGTGGCGTGCGCCGGGATCCAGTCCAGCCAGAGCGGGGCGACGACGAACAGCACGATCCGCAGCCCGTCGGCGCCGACCATCGTCCAGCGGCGGTCCAGCTTCCCGTCGGGGGCGGTGAACCGGGCCAGCGGTCCGAGCAGGACCGCGCCGAACAGGACGGTGGCGAGGACGCGCACCGCGAAGACGGCGGCGACGGCGAAGGCCGCACCCCGGTAGCCGGTGCCGAAGAGGCCGCCGGTGGTGGTCGTGACGGTCGCCTGGAGCGTCAGCAGGACGAGGACCAGCAGGGCGAGGGCGTCGCCGATGCCGCTCACCAGCTGGGCGCTCCACAGCCGGCGCAGCCCGGGCGTGCGCAGCAGGGCGCGCACCGCTCGCTCGCGGGAGTCCGCGGCTAGGGCTTCGTCGTAGGCGGGGTTCTCGGAGGCGGTCACGACCGGTGGCTGCTCGGCTCGCGTCATCCGCCCAGCCTATCCGCTGTGATGGGCCGTCGCCGTGGCCTGTGGACGCCGCCGCATGTGACCCCGGACCCACCTTCCGGGGGCGGCTGCGCGGAGCCGGTCCCGTCCTCCTCCCCGGCGGTGGCCGGGGAGGAGGACGGGGCGGGGCGCCTACTCGTCCGCCGGGGCCGCGGCGGCCGCCTTCTTCGCGGCGGCGGCCGTCGTCGTCTTCTTCGCCGCCGTCTTCTTGGCCGCGGAAGCCGTCGTCTTCTTCGCGGCCGTCTTCTTGGCCGCGGTCGTCGCCTTCTTCGCCGGCGCCTTCTTCGCGGGCGCCTTCTTCACGGCCTTCTTCGCGGTCTTCTTGGCCGGCCCCTTGGCCCGCTTCTCCGCGAGCAGCTCGTAGCCCCGCTCCGGCGTGATCGTCTCGACGTCGTCGTCCCGCCGCAGCGTCGCGTTCGTCTCGCCGTCCGTCACGTACGGGCCGAAGCGGCCGTCCTTGACGACCACCGGCTTCTCGCTGACCGGGTCGGTGCCCAGCTCCTTCAGCGGCGGCTTGGCCGCGGCCCGGCCCCGCTGCTTCGGCTGCGCGTAGATCGCGAGGGCCTCGTCCAGGGTGATCGAGAAGAGCTGGTCCTCGGTCTCCAGGGACCGCGAGTCCGTGCCCTTCTTCAGGTACGGGCCGTAGCGGCCGTTCTGGGCCGTGATCTCCACGCCCTCCGCGTCCGCGCCGACGACGCGCGGCAGCGACATCAGCCGCAGGGCGTCCTCGAGGGTGACCGTGTCCAGGGACATGGACTTGAAGAGCGAGGCCGTCCGCGGCTTGACCGCGTTCTTGCCGGTCTTCGGGGTGCCCTCGGGCAGCACCTCCGTCACGTACGGCCCGTAGCGGCCGGCCTTGGCGACGATCTCGTTGCCGCTGACGGGGTCCTTGCCGAGCTGGAAGTCCCCGCTCGGCGCGGCGAGCAGTTCCTGCGCGTACGCGATCGTGAGCTCGTCCGGGGCGAGGTCGTCGGGGACGTCGGCCCGCTGGTGACCCTCCGCGTCCTTCTCGCCCTTCTCCACGTACGGGCCGTAGCGGCCGACGCGGAGCACGATGCCGTCGCCGACGGGGAAGGAGGAGATCTCCCGGGCGTCGATCGCGCCGAGGTCCGTGACCAGCTCCTTCAGGCCGCCGAGGTGGTCGCCGTCGGCCGGGACGACCTCGGCGGCGCTCTCGGAGCCGAAGTAGAACCGCTTCAGCCACGGCACGGACTGGGCCTCGCCCCGCGCGATGCGGTCGAGGTCGTCCTCCATCTTGGCGGTGAAGTCGTAGTCGACGAGCCGGCCGAAGTGGGTCTCCAGCAGGTTCACGACGGCGAAGGACAGGAAGGAGGGGACGAGCGCCGTGCCCTTCTTGAAGACGTAGCCGCGGTCGAGGATCGTGCCGATGATCGACGCGTACGTCGACGGGCGGCCGATCTCCCGCTCCTCCAGCTCCTTGACCAGCGAGGCCTCGGTGTAGCGGGCCGGGGGCTTGGTCGCGTGGCCGTCGGCGGTGATCTCCTCGGCAGTCAGCGCGTCGCCCTCGGCGACCTGCGGCAGCCGGCGCTCACGGTCGTCGAGCTCGGCGTTCGGGTCGTCGGCGCCCTCGACGTAGGCCTTCATGAAGCCGTGGAAGGTGATCGTCTTGCCGGAGGCGCTGAACTCGGCGTCGCGCCCGTCGGACGCGCGGCCGCCGATCTTCACGGTGACCGAGTTGCCGGTGGCGTCCTTCATCTGGGAGGCGACGGTGCGCTTCCAGATCAGCTCGTACAGGCGGAACTGGTCGCCGGTCAGGCCCGTCTCGGCCGGGGTGCGGAAACGATCACCCGAAGGCCGGATCGCCTCGTGCGCCTCCTGCGCGTTCTTGACCTTGCCGGCGTAGACGCGCGGCTTCTCGGGCAGGTAGTCGGCCCCGTAGAGCTGGGTGACCTGCGCCCGGGCCGCCGCCACCGCGGTGTCGGAGAGCGTGGTGGAGTCCGTACGCATGTAGGTGATGAAGCCGTTCTCGTACAGCTTCTGCGCCACCTGCATCGTCGCCTTCGCGCCGAAGCCCAGCTTGCGCGAGGCCTCCTGCTGGAGGGTCGTCGTGCGGAACGGGGCGTACGGGGAGCGGCGGTACGGCTTGGACTCGACCGAGCGGACGGAGAAGTCGGCGCCCTGGAGCGCGGCGGCGAGCGCCCGCGCGCCGGCCTCGTCGAGGTGCAGCACCTCGCCCTTGAGCTGCCCGTTCGGGCCGAAGTCGCGGCCCTGCGCGACGCGCTTGCCGTCGACCGTGTTCAGACGGGCGACCAGCGACGACGGGTCGGAGGCGTCGCCGGCGCGGCCGGTGCCGAAGGTGCCGGTCAGGTCCCAGTACTCGGCGGAGCGGAAGGCGATGCGCTCGCGCTCGCGCTCGACGACGAGGCGGGTGGCCACGGACTGGACGCGGCCGGCCGACAGCCGCGGCATGACCTTCTTCCACAGGACCGGCGAGACCTCGTAGCCGTAGAGGCGGTCGAGGATGCGGCGGGTCTCCTGGGCGTCGACCATGCGCTGGTTCAGCTCGCGCGGGTTGGCGACGGCGTCCCGAATGGCGTCCTTGGTGATCTCGTGGAAGACCATCCGGTGGACGGGGACCTTGGGCTTGAGGACTTCCTGGAGGTGCCACGCGATGGCTTCGCCCTCGCGGTCCTCATCGGTGGCGAGGAAGAGTTCGTCGGACTCGGCCAGCAGGTCCTTGAGCTTCCTGACCTGGGCCTTCTTGTCCGCGTTGACGACGTAGATCGGCGCGAAGTCGTGCTCGACGTCCACGCCGAGGCGGCGCACCTCGCCGGTGTACTTGTCGGGGACCTCGGCGGCGCCGTTCGGGAGGTCGCGGATGTGCCCGACGCTCGCCTCGACGACGTATCCCGGGCCGAGGTAGCCCTTGATCGTCTTCGCCTTGGCAGGGGACTCGACGATGACGAGTCGGCGGCCGCCCTTTGCGGTCTCGCTAGTCGGGGACAACTTGGCTCTTCTCTCCGGTCGGCACTCGGTCGCGGTACGGCGACGCTGCGGAGTGTGACGGTACAACCCGCCCCCGTGTCAAACGGCACAAGCCCGCAACGGCCACTCGAACGGTAACCCGACAAGTGCCATTTCTGCCGCCCGGATGCCGCGCCGGACCCCTCCCGGTCACCGGGCCGGGTGGCCGGGGGGCCGTCTGGCCCCACCCCCGCACCCGCCGCGACGTCGGGTTTCACACCCCGGTGGAGATCATCGCCGGTCCGCGCCTCAGAACCGCTGGAGGCACCAGACTCCCAGGGCCAGCGACCCCGCGCCGGCGAGCAGGGCGAGCGGTACGGCCACCGCGGGGCGCACGCCTTCGGCCACCGGCGCACGACGGCCTGCGCGCGCCCCCGTCCAGACCAGCAGAGCGGCCCCGAACAGCAGGAACACGCCCGCCGCGAAGACCGCCGGACCGCGTTCCATGCCGTTCCCCCTTCACCCCGGGCCGCCCGGGGGATCCCCCCGAATCCCCCGCTGCCCGGGAGCCTGCCACCCGTGGGGATACGGCGGGCGAACCCCGGGTTACATCACGGGTTCGCCGGGCGCGGCGGCCCCGGGCGGCTACCGGCCCTGCTCCCGGACGGGCTCCAGGAAGCCCTGCTCGACCAGCATCCGGATCGCCTCCGGGGTCCGGTCGCGCAGCAGGACCGGGTCCTCCTCGACCAGCTGCGCGATCGCGTCGAGGATCCGGCCCGCGCTGAGCGAGCCGTCGCAGACGCCGGCGAAGCCCGCGCCGACCGTGTCCACCTTGGTGGCCCGGCGCATCCCGCGGTTCTGCCGGAGCACCACGTGCTCGGGGTCCTCCGCGCCGGGCGCGCCGACCTGCTCCTGGACGACCTCCTCGGTCAGCCGGAAGTACCCGGCCAGCAGGGCGGCGTCGTCGTGCTCGCGCAGGTAGTCCTGGCGGGCGAAGTGCGCCAGGACGGTCTCGCCGAGCGGCTGTTCCACCGTGTGCGGCCACTCCTCGACCACGATCGAGGGCTCGGCGGCGTCGGTGCGGCGCAGCGTGATCCAGCCGAAGCCGACGGCCTTGGTCCCCCGCGACTCGAACTCGTCGAGCCAGTCCTCGTAGCGCGCGGCGTACTCGGCCGGCCCGGTGCGGTGGTCGCCGGCGTCGCGCAGCCACAGCTCGGCGTACTGCGTCACGTCCTGTACGTCGCGCTGCACGATCCACGCGTCGCAGCCGCGCGGCACCCAGGAGCGGACCCGGTCGTGCCAGTCCTCGCCCTCGACGTGCTGCCAGTTGCCGAGGAACTGCGCGAAACCGCCCGGGTTGAGGTGTTCCCCCGCCTGCCGGACCAGGGTGCGGCACAGGTCGTCGCCGCCCATCCCGCCGTCCCGGTACGTGAGCCGGGCGCGGGGGGAGATGACGAAGGGCGGGTTGGACACGATCAGGTCGTACGTCGCGTCGCCGACGGGCTCGAACAGGGACCCGGCGAGCAGCTCGGCCTCGGGGGCCCCGGAGAGTGCCAGCGTCAACCGGGTGAATTCCAGGGCGCGCGGGTTGACGTCGGTGGCGGTGACGCGGGTCGCGTGCTGGGCGGCGTGCAGCGCCTGGATCCCCGATCCGGTGCCCAGGTCGAGGGCGGATCCGACGGGGACGCGGACGGTGATCCCGGCCAGGGTGGTGGAGGCGCCGCCGACGCCGAGGACGACGCCCTCCTCGCGGCTGCCGATGCCGCCCGCCCCGCCGACGGCGCAGCCGAGGTCGGAGACGATGAACCAGTCCTCGCCGTCGGGGCCGCCGTACGGGCGCACGTCGACGGTGGCGTGCACCGTGTCCTCGCCGTCGGCGACCTCCTCGCGCCGCAGCCAGCCGTCGGCGAGCGCCGTCTCCAGGGGCAGCGCCCGGGCGGCGTGCACGCCGGGCACGGGGCACTGCAGGAGGAACAGCCGGACCAGCGTGGCGAGGGGGCCGTCGCCGTGGCTGCGGGTGGCGCGCAGGGCGGGGACCGTCTCGCTGCGGGCGAGCGCGGCGTAGGCGGGGGCGCCGAGCAGGTCGAGCAGCCCGTCGGCGGTGAAACCGGCGGCGAGGAAGGCTTCGCGGAGCTCGGCGGCGCGATCGGGCTTGGGGAGGCTGGTGGTACTCACGCGTCCATTGTGGCTGCTGGTCCCGGCGATCCGCGCGAAGCGCGGGGCGCGACGGGGCGTCCGCGAGCCCGCGGGACGGTCCGGCCCGGGGGCGCGGGACGGTCCGGCCGGGCACGGGACGGTCCGGCCGGGCACGGGACGGTCCGGCCGGGCACGGGACGGTCCGGCTGGGCACGCGGGGCGCGGCGGCCGGATCCGTCGGGGACCCCGGCCGCCGCGGACGGCGTACGCCCGCCCGCGCGGGGGCGGCTACTTGGGCGCCGAGACCTGGCAGCCCTTCTGGGTGTAGATCACCTTGAGGCCCGTGGAGTTGAGCTTCTCCTTGCTCGCGGTCTCGTTGGCCGCGACCTCCGTGAGGCCGCCGGCGACCTGCTGGAGGCCGTCCGCGAACTTGGCCTGGTCCTTGGGGTCCAGCGCGTCGATCTTCGTCTTGAGATCGGTGTAGCCCTTGGAGATCTCGCCGTAGCTCTTCACCACGGAGTCCTGGGCGGTCTTGCCGTCCGTGACCGGGGCCGTGCCGGCCGCCGTCAGGGAGCCCGCCATGCTCTTGTACGAGTCGGACAGGGTCTGGAAGGCGGCCGAGTCGGTCTTCTGGACCTCCTCGGGCTGGCTGCTCTGCGAGGCGACGCGCTTCAGCTCGTCATTGGTGGTCTTGATCTTGGTGAGCTCGGGCTCCCACTTGTCGCAGACCTTCTTGGCCCAGGCGTCGGCCTTCTTGTCGCCGTCGTCGTCCCCGCCGCAGCCGGACAGCACGAGCATCAGTACCGCGCCGCAGGACACCGCGGTCGCAAGCTTCTTGTTCACCGGATTGGTCCCTTCGAAGGCTCTCGGCCGGAAGATACACGCCCGCCATCCGAGCACACACAAAGGCGGACGGACGGCGCGTCAGTACGCGCCGCCCGTCCGCCGTTCGGGCGCATTCCCGGGCCGGTCGGCCCAAGGGGCCGCGGACGGCCCTCAAGGGGTCCGCGGGGTCAGGAGACGGGTGCCGGGTCCGCCGGCTTGCCCACGCGCTCCGCGGTCGCGTTCGCGCCCTCGTCGTCGCCGACGGCGATGCCGCGCCGCTTGGACACGTACACCGCGCCGATGATGACCAGGAGCGCGATCGCGGCGACGACGGCCCGTACGACCGCGCTGGTGTCCTCGCCGTAGCTGAACTGCACGACGGCGGGGGCGATCAGCAGGGCCACCAGGTTCATGACCTTCAGGAGCGGGTTGATGGCCGGGCCGGCGGTGTCCTTGAACGGGTCGCCGACGGTGTCGCCGATGACGACCGCGGCGTGGGCCTCGCTGCCCTTGCCGCCGTGGTGGCCGTCCTCCACGAGCTTCTTCGCGTTGTCCCAGGCGCCGCCGGAGTTGGCGAGGAACACCGCCATCAGGGTGCCGCAGCCGATGGCGCCCGCGAGGAAGGAGCCGAGCGCGCCGACGCCGAGGGTGAAGCCGACGGCGATCGGGGTGAGCACCGCGAGCAGGCCGGGCGTGGCCAGTTCGCGCAGGGCGTCCTTGGTGCAGATGTCCACGACGCGCCCGTACTCGGGCTTCTCCGTGTAGTCCATGATCCCGGGGTGCTCGCGGAACTGGCGGCGCACCTCGAAGACGACGGCGCCCGCGGAGCGGGACACGGCGTTGATGGCCAGGCCCGAGAACAGGAACACGACGGCCGCGCCCAGGATCAGGCCGACCAGGTTGTTGGGCTGGGCGATGGCGAGGCTGAGGTTCATCTCCCCGGCCTTGGCCCCGACCGTCCTGACCGCGTTGGTGATGGCGTCGTTGTACGAGCCGAAGAGCGCGGCGGCCGCCAGGACCGCGGTGGCGATCGCGATGCCCTTGGTGATGGCCTTGGTGGTGTTGCCGACGGCGTCGAGGTCGGTGAGGACCTGGGCGCCCGCGCCCTCGACGTCGCCGGACATCTCCGCGATGCCCTGGGCGTTGTCGGAGACCGGTCCGAAGGTGTCCATCGCGACGATGACGCCGACGGTGGTGAGCAGGCCGGTGCCGGCCAGGGCCACCGCGAAGAGCGCGAGCATGATCGACGTGCCGCCGAGCAGGAAGGCCCCGTAGACGCCGAGGCCGATGAGCAGCGCCGTGTAAACGGCGGACTCCAGGCCGACGGAGATGCCGGCGAGGACGACGGTGGCGGGGCCGGTCAGCGAGGTCTTGCCGATGTCCCGGACGGGGCGGCGGCTGGTCTCGGTGAAGTAGCCGGTGAGCTGCTGGATCAGGGCCGCGAGCACGATGCCGATGGCGACGGCGACCACGGCCAGGATGCGCGGGTCCCCGGAGTGGGCCAGGATCGCGGGGTCCTCGACCCCGGCGAGCTCCTTGTAGGTGGCCGGGAGGTAGGCGTAGACGGCGACGCCGACGAGCACCAGGGAGATCAGGGCGGAGATGAAGAAGCCGCGGTTGATCGCGGTCATCCCGCTGCGGTCGGTGCGGCGGGGGGCCACGGCGAAGATGCCGATCATGGCGGTGACGACGCCGATGGCCGGCACGATCAGCGGAAAGGCGAGGCCGAGGTCGCCGAAGGCGGCCTTGCCGAGGATGAGGGCGGCCACGAGGGTGACGGCGTACGACTCGAAGAGGTCGGCCGCCATCCCCGCGCAGTCGCCGACGTTGTCGCCCACGTTGTCGGCGATGGTCGCGGCATTGCGCGGATCGTCCTCCGGAATGCCCTGCTCGACCTTGCCGACCAGGTCGGCGCCCACGTCGGCGGCCTTGGTGAAGATGCCGCCGCCCACGCGCATGAACATCGCGATGAGCGCGGCGCCGAGGCCGAATCCCTCCAGGACCTTGGGGGCGTCGGCGGCGTAGACGAGCACGACGCAGGAGGCGCCGAGCAGGCCGAGGCCGACCGTGAACATGCCGACCACGCCACCGGTGCGGAAGGCGATCTTCATGGCCTTGTGGGCCACTTCGGTGAGGTCCTTGGCGGGCTCGCCCTCGGCGGGCGTGGCCTCGCGGGCGGCCGCGGCGACGCGGACGTTGGCGCGGACCGCCAGGCGCATGCCGATGTAGCCGGTCGTGGCCGAGAAGAGGGCGCCGACGAGGAAGAAGGCGGAGCGCCCCGAGCGCTGCGTCCAGTCGTCGGCGGGGAGCAGGAAGAGCAGGAAGAAGACCACGACGGCGAAGATGCCGAGGGTGCGCAACTGGCGGCCCAGATAGGCGTTCGCGCCCTCCTGCACCGCCGCGGCGATCTTCTTCATGCTTGCGGTGCCCTCGTCGGCCGCGAGGACCTGGCGGACCAGGATCTGCGCGACGACGAGGGCCGCCAGTGCGATGCCCGCGATGACGAACACGATGAGCCGGTTGTCATCGGTGAGTACTGCGGCCGCCAGATCATCGGCGGGAACCGCGGCATTGGGGGTGAAGAGCCCCGTCATTCGTCCTCCTTGACGTGATGAGCTCAAGATGTGGACGGATTGTAGGGAGCGCGACCGGATCAAAACAGTGGGCGTGAAACGGAATTGGCGTGCTCCTGCTCCTCAGCAATAGATCGCGTCACTCCTTTACCCCCGAAAGAAGTAATGGGACAAAGCCATTGACGGGCGATCAGCGATCTAGAGGATTTCCCGGGAAATGAAAAAGGCCCTGCTCAGCAGGGCCTTGATAAAGATCGGAAGATAGGACGGGCGGGCCTTACGGAAGATCGGCGACTCCGGAGACGGGCCAGCGCATGCGGATCGTTCCGCCCGATTCCCCACTGGTCACCGAGACGTCGTCGACGAGCCCGCTGATCACCGCGAGCCCCATCTCGTCCTCGCCGTCGGCGTCGGGGTCCAGGGCCGCGTCCATGCCGGGTACCGGCTCGGACGAACCGCCGCCCGGCCCGGGCACCTGGTCGCCGACCTCGATGGAGAACTGCTTCTCCTCCTCGATCAGCACCACCCGGACGGGCGCGGTCAGCCCGTTGCTGCGGTGCAGTCCGACGGCACGGGAACAGGCCTCACCCACGGCGAGGCGCACCTCGTCGAGGACGGCTTCCTCCACCCCGGCCCGGCGCGCCACGGCGGCCGCGACCAGGCGGGCCGTGCGGACGTGTTCGGGCTGGGCGCTGAAACGCAGTTCCACGGTGGCCATGTTCGTCCCCCTCGGACTACAGGCGTGCCTTGACAGGGGCCCGGACCACCCGTGGTCCGGTACCCCCTGCTCCTCATCGGCTCCCGCGCCGCCGGGCGGCGCCCGCCGGGAGCCGTCAGTCGGTGGCGCTGACGGCGTCGTCCACAGAGGTGTGGATCGGGAACACCTTCGTCAGACCGGTGATCCGGAAGATCTTCAGGATGCGCTCCTGGTTGCAGACCAGACGCAGCGAGCCCTCGTGCGCGCGGACGCGCTTGAGGCCTCCCACGAGCACACCGAGGCCGGTGGAGTCGAGGAAGTCCACTCGCTCCATGTCGACAACCAGGTGGTAGCTGCCGTCGTTCACCAACTCCACCAACTGCTCGCGCAGCTTGGGCGCGGTATACACATCAATCTCGCCACCGACCTCTACGACCGTGCGGTCGCCGACAGTGCGAGTCGACAGGGACAGGTCCACGGATCCTCCAGCACCTTGCTATCGAGCGGCGCCCCCCAGGGGCCTCCCACCCGAAGGTAGGGGAGGGATCGGCTGCCGCGATGGCATTCAATCACTTACCGGCAGGCGCGCACGACGCCTTGAGACCATTGTCCCGCACGCCGGTGACACACTCGGTTCCAATGGCCAACACTCACCGCCCCGGTCCGGCCACGGCACCGGAGGACCCACGACCCACCCCCGGCGCCGTTCTGGACCGCCTGTCACGGGGGCCTTCCCGAGCTGCGCGCATCACCCATACGGAGCACTTGCCCCCTCGGGAGGGCCGTCATGCGGTCTGGCCGCACCGCGTCCGAACGGATGTGGTGGCGGCGATCCAAGCCGCGGGCATCGAACACCCGTGGGAACACCAGGCGGCCGCCGCCGAGCACGCCCTGGACGGCGAGTCGGTGGTCGTCGCCACCGGAACCGCCTCGGGCAAGTCCCTGGCCTATCTGGCCCCCGTGCTGTCCGCCCTCGCCGACGGCGCCGAGGCGCCGAACGGGCGGGGTGCGACCGCCCTCTACCTGGCCCCGACCAAAGCTCTGGCGGCCGACCAGCGGCGCGCCGTCCGGGAGCTGGCCGCACCCCTCGGAAACGCCGTGCGACCGGCCGTGTACGACGGGGACACGCCCGTGGAGGAACGCGAGTGGGTGCGCCAGTACGCCAACTACGTGCTGACCAACCCCGACATGCTGCACCGCGGCATACTGCCCTCCCATCCCCGCTGGTCCTCCTTCCTGAAGGCCCTGCGCTACGTGGTCGTCGACGAGTGCCACAGCTACCGGGGGGTATTCGGCTCCCACGTCGCCCAGGTGCTGCGGCGGCTGCGCCGGCTGTGCGCCCGCTACGGCTCCGAGCCGGTGTTCCTGCTGGCCTCCGCGACCGCCGGCGACCCGGCGGCCGCCGCCTCCCGGCTGACCGGCGTACCGGTCACCGGGATCACCGACGACGCCTCGCCCCGCGGCGAGGTGGTCTTCGCGCTGTGGGAGCCGCCGCTGACCGACCTCAGGGGCGAGAAGGGGGCCCCGGTGCGCCGCACCGCCACGGCGGAGACCGCCGACCTGCTGACCGACCTGGTCGTCCAGGGAGTCCGGACGGTGGCCTTCGTGCGCTCCCGGCGCGGGGCCGAGCTGATCTCCGTGATCGCCCGGGAACGGCTGGCGGAGGTCGACCGGTCCCTGCCCCGGCGGGTCGCCGCCTACCGCGGCGGCTACCTGCCCGAGGAGCGCCGCGCCCTGGAGCGGGCCCTGCACTCCGGGGAACTGCTGGGACTGGCCGCCACCACGGCCCTGGAGCTCGGCGTGGACGTCTCCGGCCTGGACGCCGTGCTGATCACCGGCTATCCGGGCACCCGGTCCTCGCTGTGGCAGCAGGCCGGGCGCGCCGGCCGGTCGGGGCAGGGCGCCCTGGCCGTGCTGATCGCCCGCGACGATCCGCTGGACACCTATCTGGTCCACCACCCCGAGGCGCTCTTCCGGCAGCCGGTGGAAGCCACCGTGCTGGATCCCGACAACCCCTACGTGCTGGCCCCGCACCTGTGCGCAGCGGCCGCCGAGCTCCCCCTGACCGAGGCCGACCTCGACCTCTTCGGCCCGGCCGCGCCCGGGCTGCTGCCGCAGCTGGAGGCGGCGAAGCTGCTGCGGCGGCGGACCGCGGCCTGGCACTGGACCCGCCGGGAGCGGGCCTGCGACCTGGCCGACATCCGCGGCGGCGGGGGCCGCCCGGTCCAGATCGTCGAGGCCGCGACCGGCCGCCTGCTGGGCACCGTCGACGAGTCCGCCTCCCACACCGCGGTCCACGACGGCGCCGTCCACCTCCACCAGGGACGCACCTACCTGGTGCGGCGACTGGACCTGGAGGAGTCCGTGGCCCTGGTCGAGGAGGCGGACCCGCCCTTCTCCACCACGGCCCGCGACACCACCTCGATCACGATCCTGGAGACCGAGACGGAGGTCCCGTGGGGCACGGCCCGGCTCTGCTACGGCTCCGTCGAGGTCACCAACCAGGTCGTGTCCTACCTGCGCCGCAAGCTGATCACCGGCGAGGTGCTCGGCGAGGCCAAACTGGACCTGCCGCCGCGCACCCTGCGCACCCGCGCCGTGTGGTGGACGGTCACCGAGGACCAGCTCGACGAGGCCCGGATCTCCCCGGAGATCCTCGGCGGCGCCCTGCACGCCGCCGAGCACGCCTCCATCGGCCTGCTCCCGCTCTTCGCCACCTGCGACCGCTGGGACATCGGCGGCGTCTCCGTCCCGCTGCACCCCGACACCCTGCTGCCCACGGTCTTCGTCTACGACGGCCACCCGGGCGGGGCCGGCTTCGCGGAGCGGGCCTTCCACACGGCCCGGGAGTGGCTGACGGCCACCCGGGACGCCATCGCCGCCTGCGAGTGCGAGGCGGGCTGCCCCTCCTGCATCCAGTCCCCCAAGTGCGGCAACGGCAACGACCCCCTCCACAAGCGCGGCGCGATCCGCCTCCTCACCCGCCTCCTCGCCCCCGCCCCCTGACCGCCCGCCGGGGGCCGCGGGCGGCCGTACGGGGGCCAGGAGCGGGCGTACGGGGGCCAGGAGCGGGCGTACGGGGGCCGCGGGCGGCCGTACGGGCGCCAGGAGCGGGCGTACGGGCGCCAGGAGCGGGCGTACGGGCGCCAGGGGCGGGCCCGCACGGGCCCGGACCGCGGGGGCGAAGGGGCCGGCCCGGACGACCGCGGTGACCTCGGCCACCTCGCCCCCGACGCGGCACCCGGCCACCGCCGCCCCCTGGGCCGCCGCCACCCGTCCGGCCGCCGCGCAGGCGGCCCGCGGGCCGTGCGCCCAGGTGGCCGCCGCCGCGAGGGCCGCCAGATCGGCCGCGGCGCCCGCCCGGTGCCGGGCCACCACCGCCTGCCCGAGCAGCAGCACGCCCCCGAACACCGCCACCAGCGCCGTGGCCACCACGGTGGCCCACACCGTCGCGGAACCCCGGTCCCGGCTCACGGCGGCGGCCCGACGCCGTCCTCGGCCAGGGCCACCGCCCGGGCCCCGATCCGTACCGGCAGCCCGGCCGGCCCCGGGGCGGGCGCCGCCACCCGCACCCGCCACAGGTCCCCGGTCCGCTCCAGCTCCACCCGCGCCCCCGGCGGGGCCGCCTGCCGGGCCGCCGCGAGCGCCGCCTCGACGGGTTCCGACCGGGCCGCCGCCCGGGCACCGGCCCGGGCGGCGTCCACACACCGGATCTGCGCGGCCGCCGCCATCAGCGCCCACACCAGCAGCGCCGCGAACAGCACCAGCGCGGGAATGACGAGCGCCGCCTCCGCTGTCACATAGCCCCGGTCGGCCGATCCCCCGTCCGCGGACCCCCTGTCCGCAAAGGGCGGCGGCTTTCGCTCAGAAGGGCGCATCGAGTGCCTTCCCGATGGTCGACTGGAGTGCCGCCGAGACCACGTCACTCGTCACCACCTTGTACAGAACCGCGGCGAACGCACAGGCCGCGATCGTGCCCATGGCGTATTCCGACGTCGACATTCCCGCGTCGCTCCCGCGACGCCTCAGAGCCGCCCGCAGACGAAACACGAAGATCCTCATGACAACCTCCTGTGGGATTACGTTCTTGATGTGATTTCAGGTTTGTGATTCCGGAACTCCCCGGCGGAGCACGGGGGCTCCGGGATTTCAGCCGGCCGACAGCAGGCCGGACGCCATTCCGATCACCACCGGTGCCACCCCGACCGCGAGGAACGCGGGGAGGAAGCACAGCCCCACCGGCGCGGTGACGAGCACCGCGGCCCGCTGCGCCCGGGCGGCCGCCCGCCGGGACCGGTCCGCCCTCAGGGCCGCCGCCAGCCGGGAGACCGGCTCCGCCGCGGGAGCCCCCGTCCGCGCGGCGCGCTCCAGGCAGTCCGCCAGCCCCCGGGCCCCGGGCATCCCCGCCAAGCTCCCCCACGCCGCGCCCGGTTCACCGCCGAGCCGCAGCTCCGCCCCCGCGAGCGCCAGCCGCTCGCCCACCGGGCCCCCCAGCGACTCCCCCACCACCTCGGCCGCCTCCACCGGCCCCGCGCCCGCCGCCAGACAGGCGGCCAGCAGGTCCGCCGCGAACGGCAGCTCCCGTTCCGCCTCCCGGGGGTCGACCCCGGCGGGTGGCCGGGGCCGCAGCGACCACCACCGCACGACCGCCGCCGCAGCGCACCCGGCCGCCGGCCCCCACACCCCGCCGACCAGCGCCCAGGCCGCCAGCAGCGCCCCTGCGGGCCCCGCCCAGGCCACGGCCGCCGTCCGCACCCGGGGCCCCCACCGCGGCCCGCGCCGCACGGGCCCGGCCGCCGGTATGACCGCGGCGAGCCTGCGCCGCACCACCCGCTTCCCCATCCGCGCCGACACCGCCGACGCCAGGCACCACACCGCCGCCCCAAGGCACAGCGCCGTCCCCAGGCTGTGGACCGCCGGCCCGCCCCTCACCGCTCCCCCGTCCGTACGATCCGCCGGCACCACAGCAGCCCCAGCGCCTCCAGCACCCCACCCGCCGCCAGGCAGCCCCACCCCACCGGGGAGTGCAGCAGCACCCGCAGCGGATCCGCCCCGAGCGCGGTCCCCATCAGCAACCCCACCAGCGGCAGCAGCGCGAGCACCACCGCCGTCGACCTCGCTCCGGCCAGCTGGGCCCGCAGCGACTCCTTCCGGTCCCGCTCGGCCCGCAGGGCGCCCTCCAGCCGGTCCAGCCCCGCCGCGAGGCCCGCGCCGCCGTCCACCGAGACCCGCCAGCAGGCCGCCATCCCGGCCAGCCCCTCCGCGCCCGGCTCCCGCGCCGCCTCGCCCAGGGCGCAGGCCACGTCACCGCCGAACGCCGCGGCCGCCAGGACGGCCGTCTCGGCCGGTCCCGGGCCGTCCGGAGCGGCCGCCGTACGCCGTACCGCCGCCGTCAGCGCCGGACCGGGCTGGGCACCCGCCCTCAGCTCCCCGACCACGGCCGCGCACAGCGCCACCACCGCGCCGGCCCGGGCGGCCCGCGCCCGCTCGCGCTCCCGGGCCCGCAGCCACCGGCGCAGCAGCGGCACCGAGGCCGCCCCCAGCACCAGCGGGATCACCGAACCGCCGAGGACGGCGACCAGCACACCGGCCGCGAGCGCCGCCCCCTCCCGCCACCGGGCGGCCCGCACCCGTGCCGCGGCCACCAGCCGCCATCCGGGGGACGGCCCGCGCGGCACGGCCGGAACTCCCCCCGCCAGCACCAGCCGGGCCCGGCGGGCCGCCCCACCGCCCCCGGCCAGCCCCCAGGCGGCCGCACCGGCGCAGAGCACCGCGGCGAACACCGGCACCGCCCCGGGCACCCCGGCGTTCACCGGACACCCCGCAGCAGCGGACCGAGGCGCTCCCAGCCCCGCTCCCGTACGAAGCCGCGCATTCCCCAGCGCAGCGCGGGGACGGTCACCACCAGCCCGGCGGGATCCCGCTCCAGCACGTGCACCTCGGCCACCCGCCGGCGCCCCGACCGGTCCCGGACCAGATGGACCACGAGGGTCAGCGCGGCCGCCACCTGGCTGTGCAGGGCGGCCCGGTCGAGCCCGGCGGCGGTGCCGAGCGCCTCCAGCCGGGCCGGGACGTGCTCGGCGGCGTTGGCGTGGACCGTGCCGCAGCCCCCTTCGTGCCCGGTGTTCAGGGCGGCCAGCAGATCGGCCACCTCGGCGCCGCGGACCTCGCCGACCACCAGCCGGTCGGGGCGCATCCGCAGGGCCTGCCGCACCAGGTCGGCCAGTGTGACCAGCCCCGCGCCCTCCTGGTTGGCGGGCCGCGTCTCCAGCCGCACCACGTGGGGGTGGTCCGGCCGCAGTTCGGCGGAGTCCTCGGCCAGCACGATCCGTTCGGCGGGCCCGACCAGTCCGAGCAGGGCGCTGAGGAGGGTGGTCTTGCCCGTGCCCGTCCCGCCCGAGACGAGGAAGGACAGCCGGGCCTCGACCATCGCCCGCAGCAGCCGCTGCCCGCCCGGCGGCAGGGTCCCCGCGGCGACCAGCTCGTCCAGCGTGAACGCCTTGGGCCGCACCACCCGCAGCGACAGGCACGCCGACCCGACGGCCACCGGCGGGAGGACGGCGTGCAGGCGGGTGCCGTCCGGCATCCGGGCGTCCACCCAGGGCCGGGCGTCGTCCAGCCGCCGCCCCGCGACGGCGGCGAGCCGCTGGGCCAGCCTCCGTACCGCCTCGGCGTCCGGGAAGGTCACGGCCGTCAGTTCCAGCCCACCGCCCCGGTCCACCCACACCCGGTCCGGGGCGGCCACCAGCACGTCGGTCACCCCGGGGTCGTCGAGCAGCCGCTCCAAGGGGCCCGCACCGACGAGCTCGGACCGCAACTCGGCCGCTGCGCCCAGCACTTCCGCGTCCCCGAGCAGCCGGCCCTGCGCCCGCAGGGCCGCCGCGACCCGGGCCGGCGTGGGCTCGGCACCGCTCTCGGCGAGCCGTCGGCGGACGGCGTCCAGCAGGACCGCGCTCATGCCGGCACCTCCTGTGCGGAGCCGAGCGCCCGCTGCCAGAACCCGTCGCAGAAGCGAGCCAACGCGCCCCGCGCGCCCGGCGGTTCCCCCTCGGCCACCCGTCCCGGGAGCCCCACCTCCACCGGCACCTCGCCGGCCAGCGGCGCTCCCAGCAGGCCCGCGACCGCTTCGGCGTCGAGCCCCTGCCGGCAGCGGCCCCGTACGACCACGCGGACGTCCCGGGCCACCATCCGCACCCCGGCGGCGACCCGCCCGGCCGCGGCCACCGACCTCAGTTCGCCGGGGACCACCAGCAGGACGAGGTCCAGCTGGGCCAGCACCTCCGCCACGGCCTCGTCCACCCGGCGGGGCAGGTCGACCACGACCACCCCGCCCCGCCGGCGCGCGGCGGCCACGACCGACCGCATCGCGGCGGGCGGTACCACCACCCGGTCCCCGCGGTCCCAGCTCAGCACTCGCAGCGCGTGCAGCTCGGGGAGGGATTCCTCCAGCGCTCCGGCCCCGACCCGGCCGCGGGAGGCGGCGAAGTCCGGCCAGCGCAGCCCCTCGGCGCCCTCCCCGCCGAGCAGGACGTCCATGCCCCCGCCGAGGGGGTCCCCGTCGACGAGGATGGTGCGCTCCCCGGCCCGGGCGGCCCGGAGCGCGAGGGCGCAGGCGAGGGTAGACGCCCCGGCTCCGCCGCTGCCGCCGATGACCCCGACGGTGAGGGCGGGCCGTCCGGCCCCTTCGACGACATCGGCGAGGCGGTCGACGAGCCGGTTCTCGGCATCGGGCAGCCGCAGCACCTCCTCGGCGCCGATCTCCACCGCCCGCTGCCACACGAACGGGTCGTCGAGGTCCCGGCCGACGAGGAGGACCCCGTCCCGGCGCGGCGCCCCGCGGACCCGGCGCGCGGCGTCGTCCCCGACCAGGACCAGCGGGGCGGTGTCCCAGCCGGTGCCCGCGCGGGGCCCGGCGCCGCCCGCACCGTCCCCGCCGGCCCGGTCGTCCCCGGGGCCGCTCCGCTGCGGCACCGCGTGGTGCACGTGCGGCTCGGCGCCCGCGGCGGCGCACAGCCGCAGCAGGTCGTCGAGCAGCAGCGGGTCCTCGGTGATGATCAGCGGTCGCCCGCCCGCCGGCCCGGCCCCCGCGCCCCGGGCGGACAGCCCGCTCCCACCCGCCACGACGGGCACCGGCGCTTCACACGACTTCGATCCAGCCACGATCTCCGCCCCTTCTCGCTGCAAATCCACACGCCGCGGACTTCGCGGCTGGAATCACGGTGGAGGGATCGGGAAAAAGAAGTGGATCTTGCTGGAAAACTGTGGACAAGAAGGCACTTGTGAATATCTTCTCCACCCCGGCGAGTGAGTTCCGGAGTGCGCCGGAACGACTACGCAGCGCGATGCGTCGGAGGGTGCGAGGACCTGCGCCGGGCGGGTCCGCCGAAGCGGAAGGGCCGGGAGGATGTCCGTCGAAGACGCGGGATGGGGGCGCGAACCGCGTCCGGACATGCGACGACCCCCGCCGGGGGGGAGAGCGGGGGTCGTCCCCACGGTCCGACTCGGGGGGGGGAGGAGCCAGACCGGGTTAGCACGGTCGCGAACGATCCGTGACTTCCATGGTGTACCCGAGAGCCCTCTCAGGCAAACCCACGCGCCACACCTTACGCCGAATGGTGGGCGCATATGCTCGGGTCGTGGAAAATCAGCCCTTGCCGCACTCCTCGCCTCGGACCGCCGCCTTCTTCGACCTGGACAAGACGGTCATTGCGAAGTCCAGCGCCCTGACGTTCAGCAAGTCCTTCTACCAGGGTGGCCTGATCAACCGTCGGGCCGTGCTGCGGACCGCGTACACCCAGTTCATCTTCCTGGCCGGCGGCGCCGACCACGACCAGATGGAGCGGATGCGCGAGTACCTGTCCGCCCTCTGCAAGGGGTGGAACGTCCGGCAGGTGCGGGAGATCGTCGCCGAAGCACTGCACGACCTGATCGACCCGATCATCTACGACGAGGCCGCGTCCCTCATCGAGGCCCACCACACCGCGGGCCGCGACGTGGTGATCGTCTCGAGTTCCGGTGCCGAAGTCGTCGAGCCCATCGGCGAGATGCTCGGCGCGGACCGGGTCGTTGCCACCCGCATGGTGGTCGGTGAGGACGGCTGCTTCACCGGGGAGATCGAGTACTACGCCTACGGACCCACGAAGGCGGAAGCCGTGCGGGAGCTGGCCGAGTCCGAAGGCTACGACCTCGCGCGGTGCTACGCGTACAGCGACTCGATCACCGACGTGCCGATGCTGGAGGCCGTCGGGCACCCGCACGCGGTCAATCCCGACCGGGCCTTGAGGCGCGAGGCGGTCGCGCGGGAGTGGCCGGTACTGGTGTTCAGCAAGCCCGTGCGGCTGAAGCAGCGGCTGCCCGGGCTCTCCGTGCCCGCGCGGCCCGCGCTCGTCGCCGCCGCGGCGGTCGGCGCGGCCGCCGTCACCGCCGGGCTGGTCTGGTACGCGAGCCGCCGGCGGGCCGCCGCGACCCTCGCGTCGACCTGAGTTCCACGCCGTTCCGGGGCGAAGAATCGTCCCGGCCTGGGCCGATATGGACTGTCCGAATCACCCGGGATCGCCCCGGAAAGTAAAGAACTCGGGCCAGGGGTTTCACTCCGCCGCGAAGCGAGGTACAAAGGAGTCACGGCCCGCGAGACCAAAGAACATCCGAGAGGATCATCTTTAAAACGCAGTAAGGCCCACGGACCGAAGCAGGAGCGCCGAGCACCCACGCGACGTCGACCCGTCGATTACGGGCCAGCCGCACCAGGCCACGGGCAAAGTACCCGGCCTGATGGGCACCTTCGAGGACGCTTGGTAACTGGGCGCGAATGCCAGCGGCGACACCAGAGCAGGACGGTGTCGCCGCAACCCGTTGCCCGGGCGGCCGGCGCACATCCGCGCCCCGTCCGCCCCGGACCCACGCCGCCGGGAACCTACGCCGCGCCGCGCTGGAGCGCCTCGCAGACCGCCGTCGACTCGCGCGCACCGAGCTCGATCGCACGCCCGCAGTGCGCGATCCAGGCCGCCATCCCGTCCGCGGTGCCGGAGACGTAGCCCTTGAAGGCCTCCAGGTAGGCCTCGGACCCCTGTTCGGCGTGCCCGACCTCCGCCGGGCAGATCGCCTTCGGGTCCAGACCGCTGTTGATCAGCACGATCCGCTCGGCGGCCCGCGCGACCAGGCCGTTGTACGAGGCGAAGGGGCGCAGGGCCAGCAGCTCGCCGTGCACCACCGCGGCGGTGACCAGGGCCGGAGCCGACCCGCCCGCGATGACCACCCTCGACAGCCCGTCGAGCCGGCCCGCGGCCTCGTCGGCATCCGGAAGCGGAAGGTCGACCAGCGGCTCGTCCACCGGCTCACCGGCCAGGCGCGGACGGCCCACCACATCGCCCGCCTCGGCCGAACCGGACGCGACCAGGTGGAGCCGGGCCAGGACCCGCATCGGCGACTGGCGCCAGATGCTCAGCAGCTGGCCGGCCTCCGCCGTCAGGCGCAGGGCCGCGCCGACCGCCAGCGCCTCCGGGTCCGCGCCGAAGTCCGTCCGGCGGCGCACCTCCTCCAGCGCCCAGTCGGCCCCCGACAGCGCCGCGCTCCCCCGGGCGCCGCGCAGTGCGGCCTCCGAGGTGATCTCCCCGCTGCGCCGGCGCATGACCCGGTGCCCGTAGACCCGGTCCACGGCCTTGCGTACGGATTCCACGGACTCTGCGACGCCCGGGAGGGCACCCAGGGCCGCCAGCGGGTCAGAAGCGCTACTCATAAGTAGGGAGCCTACGCACTGCGGACCCCCGGCACCGACCCCTCCTTGGAGTGGTCTTCTTCACTCACCCCGACCACACCCCGCGTTCGATCAACTACTCTTGGTGAACATGAAGATCGCTTTCGTGGGAAAGGGAGGCAGTGGGAAGACGACGCTGTCCTCCCTCTTCATCCGCCACCTCGCAGCCAGTGGAGCCCCCGTCGTCGCGGTGGACGCCGACATCAACCAGCACCTCGGAGCCGCCCTCGGGCTCGCCGAGGAGGAGGCCGCGGCGCTGCCGGCGCTGGGCGCGCACCTGCCCCTGATCAAGGAGTACCTGCGCGGCTCGAACCCGCGCATCGCCTCGGCCGACAGCATGATCAAGACCACGCCGCCCGGGGCGGGTTCGCGCCTCCTGCGGGTGGACGAGGACAACCCGGTCTACGAGGCCTGCGCGCGCACGCTGCTGCTCGACGGGGACTCCGTGCGGCTGATGGCGACCGGCCCCTTCACCGAGTCCGACCTGGGGGTGGCCTGCTACCACTCGAAGGTCGGGGCGGTGGAGCTCTGCCTCAACCACCTGGTCGACGGGCCGCACGAGTACGTCGTCGTCGACATGACGGCCGGCTCGGACTCCTTCGCCTCGGGCATGTTCACCCGCTTCGACATGACCTTCCTGGTGGCCGAGCCGACCCGCAAGGGGGTCTCGGTCTACCGCCAGTACAAGGAGTACGCCCGGGACTTCGGCGTCTCGCTGCGGGTCGTCGGCAACAAGGTCCAGGGTCCGGAGGACATCGAGTTCCTCCAGGACGAGGTGGGCGATGACCTGCTGGTCACCTTCGGCCACTCCGACTGGGTGCGGGCGATGGAGCGGGGCCGCCCGGCCGCCTTCGAGCTGCTGGAGGCGGCCAACCGGCTCGCCCTGGAGACCCTCCGGCACGCGGCCGAGGACTCCTACTCCGGCCGCGACTGGGACAAGTACACCGAGCAGATGGTCCACTTCCACCTGCGCAACGCGGAGAGCTGGGGCAACGCCAAGACCGGGGCCGACCTGGCGGAGCAGGTCGACCCCGGCTTCGTCCTCCACGAGGGCCTGGTCAGCCCTCGTCCGGCTCGCCGGCCGGCCCCTCAGCCGGCTTGACCCTGCCCGCCGCCGGGGCGGCCGGGGCGGCCGGCGGCCCCGCGGTGAGGAACTTCGTCCAGCCCTCCTTCGGCGCCTGCCCGACCTCCAGGGTCCGCAGCCAGTCCAGCGTCTTGGGGTCCTGGGCGTCCAGCCAGTCGGCCAGCTCCCGGAAGGGCACGCAGCGGACCTCCTTCTGGGTGCACATGCTCTTGATGGACTCCTCGACGGCGCGCATGTAGGTGCCGCCGTTCCAGGACTCGAAGTGGTTGCCGATGATCAGCGGTGCGCGGTTGCCCTGGTAGGCCCGGTCGAAGGCCTGCTTGAGGCCGTCGCGCATCTGGTCGCCCCAGTACTGGTGCTGCGAGGGGTCGCCCTGGGTGGTCGTGCCGGACTGGTTGACCATGTAGTTGTAGTCCATGCTCAGCGTGTCGAAGGCCCGGCCGGGCATCGGCACCAGCTGGAGCGGGAGGTCCCAGAGCCCGTCCGTCTTCTTCGGCCAGACCTGCTTGCTGATCCCGCTGGAGTCGTAGCGGAAGCCCATGTCCTTGGCCGCCAGCATGAAGTTCTTCTGCCCTTCGAGGCAGGGGGTCCGGGCGCCGATGAGCTCCTTGTCGTAGTCGAACGGGAGCGGCTCCATGTCCTTCAGGCCGGCGTTCGTCTTCCAGTTCTTGACGAAGGACTTGGCCTGGTTGATCTCGCTCTTCCACTCCTCGACGGACCACGTGCCCACGCCGCCGTCGGGGCCGCAGAAGTGGCCGTTGAAGTGGGTGCCGATCTCGTTGCCCTCCAGCCAGGCCGCGCGGACCTGGTCGGCGGTGTCCCTGATGCCCTGGAGGTCGCCGAACCCGATGTCGGAGCGGCCCGGCGAGTGCTGCGGCGCGGTGTAGAGGGAACGCTTCTCCTCGGGCAGCATGTACACGCCGCTGAGGAAGTAGGTCATCCGCGCGTTGTGCTCCTTGCCGACCTCGCGGAAGTGGGAGAAGAGCTTCTGGCTGTCCTCGCCGGCCCCGTCCCACGAGAACACCACGAACTGCGGCGGCTTCTCACCGGGCTTCAGCTTCTGCGGCTTCTGCACGTTCGGCTGCGGACCGGTGTAGGCGGTCGATCCGTCGCCGATGAGCCGGTTGGCGCTGCCGGGTGCCTCCGGGGCGGCGGCACCCTTCCTCCCGTTCGACCCGCCGGGGGCCGCACGCCCCGCGGACCCCGAGCCGCTGCACCCGGCGGCGCACAGGACCAGGGCCGTGGCGACCAGCCCGCCGGCGATCTTCTTCGTGGCGGCCATCATCCGCACACCTCTCCCTCGCAGTACCGATGCAGGACGTTCGCGACGCAACGTCCCATGCGGTGCTCTTTTAGGAAGGTGTGACAAGCCAGACAAAATGCTTAATCACTCCCAAGAGGGAGTTCCTAGGCCGCATGCCAGGATTTCCCCCCAACCTTCTTTACTCTCCATTACCATCCATTTACCGAGTGTTGAGAATCCCGCCGCTTCATCCCTCCGCAGAGGAGACGGGAACCCATGACAGCCACCGCACCAGCCCCCTCTGCCCACCAGAAGCCGTGGGGCGCGGGGAACTTCCGCAAGGACCTGCCGGCCGACCTGTCCGCGTCCGCAGCCGTCTTCCTGATCGCCCTGCCGCTCTCCCTGGGCATCGCACTGGCCACCGGCGCCCCCCTCCAGGCCGGGCTGGTGGCCGCGGCCGCGGGCGGGATCGTGGCCGGGCTGCTCGGCGGAGCGCCGCTCCAGGTGAGCGGCCCCGCCGCCGGACTCACGGTCGTGACCGCCGAGTTGATCCAGCGCTACGGATGGCGCACCACCTGCGCCATCACCGTCCTGGCGGGCTGCTGCCAGCTCGCCCTCGCCTTCCTGCGCACCGCACGGTCCGCGCTCATGGTGAGCCCGGCCATCGTGCACGGGATGCTCGCGGGCATCGGCGTGACCATCGCGCTGGCCCAGCTGCACATCGTGCTCGGCGGCACCCCGCAGAGCTCGGCCGTGGCCAACGTGCTCGGCCTGCCCGCCCAGTTGGCCGATCCGCATCCGGCTGCCCTGGCGGCGAGCGCGCTGACGCTGTGCGTCCTGCTCGGCTGGAACCGGCTGCCCGGACGGGCGGGCCGCGCCCTGCGCAAGGTGCCCGCCGCGCTGGCCGCCGTCGCCTCGGCCACGGCGTTCGCGGCGCTCGCCGGGCTGTCGCTGCCCCGGGTCGACCTGCCGTCCTGGAGCAGCCACGCGCTGCCCGAACCGCCCCAGGGGCCGGTGCTCGGGCTGATCGCCGCCGTCCTGACGATCACGCTGGTCGGCAGCGTGGAGTCCCTGCTGTCCTCGGTCGCCACCGACAAACTGATCGCCTCCGAACGCGGTACGGAGGACCGCCCGCCCCGCGCCGACCTCGACCGCGAACTGCGCGGCCAGGGCGCGGCGAACATCGTCTCCGGACTGCTGGGCGGACTGCCGATCACGGGGGTGGCCGTGCGCAGCGTGGCGAACGTCAAGTCGGGTGCCGTCAGCAGGAAATCGGCCATGTTCCACGGCCTGTGGGTGGTGCTCGCGGCCGGTCTGCTCGTCCCGGTCCTGGACCTGATCCCCCTCGCGGCCCTGGCCGCGCTGGTGATGTTCGTCGGAGTCCAGATGGTCAGCATCACGCACCTGCGGACCGTCTCGCGGCACCGCGAGATCCTGGTCTACGCGACCACGATCGCGGCCGTGGTGCTGGGCGGGGTGCTGGAAGGGGTGGCCGTCGGGATCGCGGTCGCCGTGGCCCTGGCCCTGCACCGGCTGGCCCGGACGCGGATCACGGTCGCGGAGGCCGACGGCGTCCACCGGATCGCGGTGCACGGGCAGTTGACCTTCCTGGCCGTGCCCCGGCTGAGCCGGGTGCTGAACCAGGTCCCGCACGGCGGGAGCGCGGTGGTCGAGCTCGACGGATCGTTCATGGACCACGCCGCCTACGAGACCCTGCACGACTGGCAGGAGTCGCACCTGGCGCACGGCGGCTCGCTCGAACTGACCGGCCGGGGCGGCGCGGCGATCTCCGGCGGACCCCCGGGCCCGTCCGGCGGCTCCGGGTCCCCCGGGGACGGGCACGCCGACGGGGGCGTGCGGGAGGGTGCGGCGGCCGGAAGCCACCGGGCCGAGGCGGGCCGGGGGACGCACCAGTGCTGCCGCCCCTGGACGCCCTGGCAGAACCACTGCGACCACCGGGCGGTCCTGGCGGCGCAGCCCGCGCCGGCGGGCGGGGAGGGCGGGGTCGAGGCCGGGGGCGCGCCCGGGCGTCCGGTGTCCGGCGCCCCCGGAGCCTCCGGCTCCCCGGCGGCCGCGGCCCGGCGGCGCGGGGCGGGCCAACTCGCGAGCGGGATCGGCGCCTTCCAGCGGGACACCGCCCCGCATGTGCGCGAGGAGCTGGCCCGGCTGGCGCGCGAGGGTCAGCGGCCCTCTCAGCTCTTCCTGACCTGCGCGGACTCCCGCCTGGTCACCAGCATGATCACCGCCAGCGGACCGGGCGACCTGTTCACCGTGCGCAACGTGGGCAACCTCGTCCCGCTGCCCGGTGCGGAGTCCGGCGACGATTCCGTCGCGGCGGCCATCGAGTACGCGGTGGACGTGCTGGAGGTCGCCAGCATCACGGTGTGCGGGCACTCGGGCTGCGGTGCGATGCAGGCCCTGCTGAACTCCCGACCGGGCACCCCGACGACCCCGCTCAGCCGCTGGCTGCGCCACGGCCTGCCCAGCCTGGAGCGGATGGGCAGCCGGCACCACGCCTGGGCCCGGATCTCCGGGCGGCTCCCGGCCGACGCCGTGGAGCAGCTCTGCCTGACCAACGTGGTGCAGCAGCTGGAGCACCTGCGGGCCCACGAATCGGTGGCCCGGCGCCTCGCCGAGGGGGCGCTGGAACTGCACGGGATGTACTTCCACGTGGGTGAGGCCCAGGCCTATCTCCTCTCCGCCGGCGAGGACTTCTTCGACTGTCGGGTTTTCGACAGCGTCGGGCAGAACGCCTGACCAGCGGCCCGCCGGAACCGATACCCTCCCGTATCCGTGCGAGCTGACGGCCCCCTCCCGCACCCTGCGGCGGGAGGGGGCCGTTCGCGCGCCGCCGGCCGACGCCGACACGCCGTGCGTGCGTACGGAGGCCGGGTACGGGCCCAGTCGTGGTATAGGTCTAAACCAATTTTCGGCAACCCCTTGTCACCTGGGCGTCTGACTGATGAGCTGTCCCCGGGGACTCAGCTATGCCCGGGGACAACGGACACCCTGGGAAAGGGAGATGTCGTGAGCAACGAGAGCCTGGCCAATCTGTTGAAAGAGGAGCGGCGGTTCGCGCCGCCCGCCGATCTGGCCGCCGCCGCGAACGTGAAGGACGCCGCGTACGCGCAGGCCGACGCGGACCGGCTGGGCTTCTGGGCGGAGCAGGCCCGACGGCTTTCCTGGGAGACCGAGCCCACCGAGACGCTCGACTGGAGCAACCCGCCCTTCGCGAAGTGGTTCGCCGACGGCCGGCTGAACGTCGCGTACAACTGCGTGGACCGGCACGTGGAGGCCGGCAACGGCGACCGCGTCGCGATCCACTTCGAGGGCGAGCCCGGCGACAGCCGCTCGATCACCTACGCGCAGCTCAAGGACGAGGTCTCACAGGCGGCCAACGCCCTGACCGAGCTCGGCGTCCAGGCGGGCGACCGGGTCGCCGTCTACCTCCCGATGGTCCCCGAGGCGGTCGTCGCGATGCTGGCGTGCGCCCGCGTCGGCGCCGCCCACTCGGTGGTCTTCGGCGGCTTCTCCGCCGACGCCGTCGCCTCCCGCATCCAGGACGCCGACGCCAAGCTGGTGATCACCGCCGACGGCGGCTACCGCCGCGGCAAGCCCAGCGCGCTCAAGCCCGCGATCGACGAGGCCGTCGCCAAGTGCCCGCAGGTCGAGCACGTCCTCGTCGTCCGCCGCACCGGCCAGGACACCGCCTTCACCGAGGGCCGCGACCTGTGGTGGCACGAGGTGGTCGGCCGCCAGTCCACCGAGCACGCCCCGCAGGCCTTCGACGCCGAGCACCCGCTCTTCATCCTCTACACCTCGGGGACCACGGGTAAGCCCAAGGGCATCCTGCACACCTCCGGCGGGTACCTCACGCAGGCCTCGTACACCCACCACGCCGTCTTCGACCTGAAGCCGGAGAGCGACGTCTACTGGTGCACCGCCGACATCGGCTGGGTCACCGGGCACTCCTACATCGTCTACGGCCCGCTGGCCAACGGCGCCACCCAGGTGATGTACGAGGGCACGCCGGACACCCCGCACCAGGGCCGGTTCTGGGAGGTCGTGCAGAAGTACGGCGTCACCATCCTCTACACCGCGCCCACGGCGATCCGCACGTTCATGAAGTGGGGCGACGACATCCCCGCGAAGTTCGACCTGTCGAGCCTGCGCGTGCTCGGCTCGGTCGGCGAGCCGATCAACCCCGAGGCCTGGGTCTGGTACCGCAAGCACATCGGCGGCGACCGCTGCCCGATCGTGGACACCTGGTGGCAGACCGAGACCGGCGCGATGATGATCTCCCCGCTCCCGGGCGTCACCGCGACCAAGCCGGGCTCCGCCCAGCGCGCCCTGCCCGGCATCGGCGCCACCGTCGTGGACGACGAGGGCCACGAGGTCCCGAACGGCGGAGGCGGCTACCTGGTCCTCACCGAGCCGTGGCCGTCGATGCTGCGCACCATCTGGGGCGACGACCAGCGGTTCATCGACACCTACTGGTCCCGCTTCGAGGGCCGCTACTTCGCGGGCGACGGTGCCAAGAAGGACGACGACGGCGACATCTGGCTGCTGGGCCGGGTCGACGACGTGATGCTGGTGTCGGGCCACAACATCTCCACCACCGAGGTGGAGTCGGCGCTCGTCTCGCACCCCGCCGTCGCCGAGGCCGCCGTCGTCGGCGCGGCCGACGAGACCACCGGCCAGGCGATCGTGGCCTTCGTGATCCTGCGCGGCAGCGCTTCGGAGACGGACGGCCTGGTCGGGGAACTGCGCAACCACGTGGGTGCCACGCTCGGACCCATCGCCAAGCCGAAGCGGATCCTGCCGGTCCAGGAGCTGCCGAAGACCCGGTCCGGCAAGATCATGCGCCGTCTGCTGCGCGACGTGGCGGAGAACCGCGCGGTCGGGGACGTCACCACGCTCGCCGACTCCTCCGTGATGGACCTGATCCAGACGAAGCTGCCCAGCGCCTCCGACGAGGACTGACCCGCGGCAGGGGACACGACCGCCCCGGAGGGCGTCCGGCGCACAGCGCGCCGGACGCCCTCCGTCCGTTTAAGGTGAAGATCACCCGATACGACGGCACGGAGCCCTGTAAAATACGAGAAGCGTCAAGAATTGACGTCTGAAAGTCTTCAGAAACGTCTCTGGGTGCGCCGGGAAGTCTGGTCGGCAACTGCATGTGTCATGCCGTCGACCGACCGGAGGTCCCCCCGTGGCCACGTCCGCAACCCGCCGCAAGCTCCTCGGACGGCTCTCGCTCCCCGAGCGCCGCTTCGTCGCGGACGCGCTGCGCACCGAGACCGTAGGCGGCGTCCTGCTCCTCGCAGCCGCGATCGCCGCCCTGCTGTGGGCGAACATCCCCGCCCTCTCGGACAGCTACGAGAGCGTCCGGTCCTTCCACATAGGCCCCGCCGCCCTCGGCCTGGACCTCTCGCTCCAGCACTGGGCCGCCGACGGCCTGCTCGCGGTCTTCTTCTTCGTCGCCGGCATCGAGCTCAAGCGCGAACTCGTCGCGGGCGACCTGCGCGACGCCAAGGCGGCCGCCCTCCCCGTCATCGCAGCCGTCTGCGGGATGGCCGTACCCGCGCTGGTCTACCTGCTGGTCAACACCCTCGGCGGCGGGTCGACCACCGGCTGGGCGGTCCCGACCGCCACCGACATCGCCTTCGCCCTCGCCGTACTCGCGGTCATCGGCACCTCGCTGCCCTCCGCCCTGCGCGCCTTCCTGCTGACCCTGGCCGTCGTCGACGACCTCTTCGCCATCCTGATCATCGCGGTGTTCTTCACCGGAACGATCGACTTCGCGGCGCTGGGCGGCGCCGTCGCCGGCCTGGTCCTGTTCTGGTTCCTGCTGCGCGCCGGCGTCCGCGGCTGGTACGTCTACGTCCCGCTCGCCCTGGTCATCTGGGGCCTGATGTACAACAGCGGCGTCCACGCCACCATCGCCGGCGTCGCCATGGGCCTCATGCTGCGCTGCACCCGCAGGGAGGGCGAGGAGCACTCCCCCGGGGAGCACATCGAGCACCTGGTCCGGCCCCTGTCGGCCGGCCTGGCCGTGCCCCTCTTCGCCCTGCTCTCGGCCGGTGTCTCCCTCTCGGACGAGGCGATCGCCCAGGTCTTCACCCGCCCCGAGACCCTCGGCGTGGTCATCGGCCTGGTCGTCGGCAAGACGGTGGGCATCTTCGGCGGCACCTGGCTGGCCGCCCGCTTCACCAAGGCCGAGCTCAGCGAGGACCTCGCCTGGCCCGACGTGCTCGCCGTGGCATCCCTCGCCGGCATCGGCTTCACGGTCTCCCTGCTGATCGGCGAACTCGCCTTCGCCGGCGACCCCGTCCTCACCGACGAGATCAAGGCCGCCGTCCTGTTCGGCTCGCTCATCGCGGCGATCATCGCCTCCGTCATGCTCAAGCTGCGCAACCGCACCTACCGGCGGCTGACCGAGGCCGAGGACCGCGACGAGGACCACGACGGGATCCCGGACATCTACGAGGAGGAGAACCCGGAGTACCACCTGCGGATGGCGCGGATCCACGAGGAGAAGGCCGCCGAACACCGCCGCCGGGCCGCCGCGGCCGCCCCGGCTCCGGGCCCGGCGGCGGGCCCCGAGCCGGACGGCGCCGCGGGCGAAGCCACGGGCGGGTCCAGCACGCGGGCCGACCGTCCGGCATGATCTGACTGACGACGGAGGACAGCCGCCGGCAGACGACGACAGAGGGAGACAGAGATGAGCGCAGTGGACCAAGGGGCTCCGGGGGCCGAGCGCACCCTCGGCCAGCTCGTCGCCGCGGCCACCGCCGAGATGTCCGCCCTGGTGCACGACGAGATCGCGCTCGCCAAGGTGGAGATCAAGCAGGACGTCAAGCGCGCGGGCATCGGCAGCGGCGCGGCGATCGCGGCGGGCGTGCTCCTGCTCTTCTCCCTCCCCGTACTGAGTTTCGCCGCGGCCTACGGCATCCACAACCTCGGTCTCGGGCTCGCCTGGTCCTTCCTCATCGTCGGCGTGGCGTTCTGGCTGCTGGCGGCCCTGGTCGGGCTGCTGGCCATGAGCAAGTTCAAGAAGATCAAGCCCCCGGTGAAGACGATGGAGTCCGTCAGGGAGACCGCCGCACTGGTGGGGACCGTCAAGCCGCATCCGCGGCCGTTGAGTGACCAGGCCGTGGGTGTGGCACGCTCGTCCTCATGACAGCCCCCTCGCCGGACTCCAGTACTCCGCCCACCGCCGCCACGGCGGTACGGATCGACCTGCCGGACGGCAGGGCGGTGACCCACCGGGACGTCGCGGCCAACGGCGCCCGGTTCCACGTCGCGGAGCTCGGCGACGGGCCGCTGGTCCTCCTGCTGCACGGCTTCCCGCAGTTCTGGTGGACCTGGCGCCACCAGCTGACCGCCCTCGCGGACGCCGGCTACCGGGCGGTCGCGATGGACCTGCGCGGGGTCGGCGGCAGCGACCGCACGCCACGCGGCTACGACCCCGCGAACCTCGCACTCGACATCACCGGGGTCGTGCGGTCCCTCGGCGAGCCGGACGCCGCGCTCGTCGGGCACGACCTGGGCGGCTACCTCGCCTGGACGGCCGCCGTGATGCGGCCCAAGCTCGTGCGCCGGCTGGTCGTCTCCTCCATGCCGCACCCGCGCCGCTGGCGCTCGGCCATGATGGGCGACCTCGGCCAGACCCGGGCGAGCTCCCACATCTGGGGCTTCCAGCGGCCGTTCATCCCCGAGCGGCAGCTGGTCGCCGACGACGGGGCCCTCGTGGGGCAGCTGATCCGTGAGTGGTCCGGACCGCGGCTCGGGGAGGACGGCCCGGACGAGGAGGCGCTCGCCGTCTACCGGCGGGCGATGTGCATCCCGTCCACCGCGCACTGCTCCATCGAGCCCTACCGCTGGATGATGCGGTCGATGGCCCGGCCCGACGGGCTCCAGTTCTACCGCCGGATGAAGCGGCCCGTACGGGTGCCGACGCTGCACCTGCACGGATCGCTGGACCCGGTGATGCGGACGCGGAGCGCCGCCGGCTCCGGGCAGTACGTCGAGGCTCCCTACCGCTGGCGGCTCTTCGACGGTCTCGGGCACTTCCCGCACGAGGAGGACCCGGCCGCCTTCTCCACCGAGCTGGTGAACTGGCTCAAGGACCCCGAGCCCGACCGCCCCTGACGGCGCGTTGGCCAGTACCTGACGGATCGGTGACCGGTTCCTGACGGTCCAGCGGTTTGTTCGTACGACAGGCATACGGGCATTCAATTGCCCCGCGCATAGGCCAATTGGCCGCCCCGGACGGGGTTACCGACCTTGGAGGCCGGGCAGAGCTCGTTGTATGGGCTGGACGCACGACCACGGTGACACCGCACGCGAACGCCGCTCGGCCACGGTGCCGGGTACGCACGACAGGGGGTCCGGCCGCGAAGGCCACGACCCCCGCCTCGGGATTCCGCGCATCCTGCGCCGCCGCGCCCGCTGGGTGTCGGCGCGGCTGCGCCATCCACGGGTGTAGCGGCGCCGCGGCCCCCGGACCCCGGGCCGGACCCGGAGCCCGGGGGCACGGCCCCGGGCTAGAGGGCGCAGCCCTGGGTGTCGACCCGCCGGTCGGCGATCCGGCCGACGCGGATGTCGTCCCGGATCTCGTCCGCCGTCAGGGCGTACCCGGTGTCCGGGTCGTCGAGCGACTTCGCGAAGACGACCCCGTACACCCGGCCCTCGGGCGTGAGCAGCGGGCCGCCGGAGTTCCCCTGGCGGACGGTCGCGTAGAGCGAGTAGACGTCGCGGCGGACGGTGCCCCGGTGGTAGATGTCCGGGCCGTTGGCGTTGATCCGGCCGCGGACACGGGCCGAGCGCACGTCGTAGCCGCCGTTCTCCGGGAAGCCGGCGACGATCGCGTCGCTGCTGCTCGTCGCGTCCTTCTCGGTGAACTCCAGGGCCGGGGCACGCAGCTTGGGCACGTCCAGGACGGCGATGTCGCGCTCCCAGTCGTAGAGCACGACCTTGCCGTCGTAGAGCTTGCCCTCGCCGCCGACCTGCACGGTCGGCTCGACGACCCCGCCGACGACGTGGGCGTTGGTCATCACCTTGCCGGGCGCGAAGACGAAGCCGGTGCCCTCCAGGACCTTGCTGCAACTGGGGGCGGTGCCGACGACCTTCACGATCGAGAGCCTGGCCTGCTGGGCCACCACGCTGCGGGCGAGCGCCGGGTCGGGCGGCTTGACCTCGGTGATGGGCTCGTTCGAGAACGGGCTGAAGACCTGCGGCAGGCCGTTGCGGGCGAGGGTGGAGCTGAAGTCCGAGAACCAGGTGTTCGCCTGGCCGGGCAGCACCCGCGACACGCCCAGCAGCACCTTGGAGTTGCGGACCTCCTTGCCCACCGTGGGCAGTGAGGTCCCGGCGAGCGCCGAGCCGATCAGCCAGGCCACCAGCAGCATGGCGACCACGTTCACCAGCGCGCCGCCGGTCGCGTCGAGCGCGCGGGCGGGCGACCAGGTGATGTGGCGCCTGAGCCGGTTGCCCAGATGGGTGGTCAGCGCCTGCCCGATCGAGGCGCAGATGATGATGACCACGACGGCGATCACCACCACGGTGGTGGACACCTGGGTGCCGTTGTCCGTCACCCGGTCCCAGATCAGCGGCAGCAGCGACACGGCGATGAGGCCACCGCCCAGGAAGCCGATCACCGACAGGATGCCGACGACGAAGCCCTGGCGGTAGCCGACGATCGCGAACCACACGGCCGCGAGCAGCAACAGGATGTCCAGCACGTTCACGAGGGTCACCGTCTCATGCGTGCCAGTCGAGCGGGACGTGACGTGAGCGGTCCCACGGGCGTTCCCAGCCCGCGAAATGCAGGATCCGGTCGATCACCCCGGCGGTGAAACCCCAGACCAGGGCCGATTCCACGGTGAAAGCGGGCCCCTGATGGCCTCTCGGATGGACCACGGTGACCCGGTGGGCGGGGTCCGTGAGATCCGCCACGGGGACCGTGAAGACCCGGGCCGTCTCCGCCGGGTCCACCGGGCCGACCGGCGAGGGCTCGCGCCACCAGCCGAGCACGGGGGTCACCACGAACTCGCTGACCGGGATGTAGAGCCGGGGCAGCACGCCGAACAGCTGCACGCCCGCCGGGTCCAGCCCGGTCTCCTCCCGGGCCTCGCGCAGGGCGGCGCGCAGCGGCCCGGTGGTGTGCGGGTCGCCGTCCTCCGGGTCCAGGGCGCCTCCGGGGAAGGAGGGCTGGCCGGCATGCGAGCGCAGGGTGCCGGAGCGCTCCTGGAGGAGGATCTCCGGGCCGCGCGGCCCCTCCCCGAAGAGGATCAGCACGGCAGACTGCCGGCCCCGGCCGTCCTCGGGGGGCAGGAAGCGGCTGAGCTGCCGCGGCCGGACCGTCCGGGCCGCCTCGGCGACGGGGTCGAGCCAGCCCGGCAGGCCGGCGGTCGTGAGCGCGAGCCCGTCGGCCCGGCGGTCGGCCGCGGCCGTGGTCTCGTCCTGCGTACCGCGCGTCATGGGCAACCCCTGTCCGTGTTCTCCCCGTCCGCTGAACGCGGACCGGGTACCGATTCGTTCCGCCGGGGGCGCGCAGGCGCGGCTGGCGCGCCCCCGGGCCGGCGGTCGCGCCCCGCTCAGGGCCCCGTACGGGGCGCCAGGGGCGCCGCGGGGAGCCCCGGGTAGTCCGGGGGCGGGGAGAGCCGCTGGCCCGGCTGGCCGCCCTTCTCGTACTTCAGCAGCTTCTTCGCCTTCTCCGGGTCGGTCTCGCCCTCCCCGTAGGCCGGACAGAGCGGGGCGATGGGGCAGGCGCCGCAGGCGGGCTTCACGGCGTGGCAGATCCGGCGGCCGTGGAAGACGACGCGGTGCGAGAGCATCGTCCACTCGCTCCGGGGGAAGATCGCGCAGATCTCCGCCTCGACCTTCTCCGGGTCCTGCTGCTCGGTCCACTTGAACCGGCGCACCAGCCGTCCGAAGTGGGTGTCGACGGTGATCCCGGGGACCCCGAAGACGTTGCCGAGGACCACGTTGGCGGTCTTGCGGCCCACTCCGGGCAGCTTGACCAGGTCCTCCATCCGGCCCGGCACCTCGCCCCCGAAGTCGTCCCGCAGGGCCTGCGAGAGGCCGAGGAGGGACTTCGCCTTCATGCGGAAGAACCCGGTCGGCCGAATGATCTCCTCCAGCTCCTCCGGCACGGCGGCGGCCATGTCCTCGGGGGTCGGATAGGCGGCGAAGAGGGCCGGAGTCGTCTGGTTCACGCGCAGGTCGGTGGTCTGCGCGGAGAGGACGGTGGCCACCAGGAGCTCGAAGGGACTGCGGAAGTCCAGCTCCGGATGGGCGTACGGGTACACCTCGGCGAGCTCGCGGTTGATCCGGCGGGCCCGCCGGACCATGGCGAGGCGGGACTCCGGGCGGTGCGCCCCGGCCGGCCTGGCGGGCGCCGCGGTCTTCGCGGGAGCGGCGGTCTTCGCGGCCCGCGGTTTCTTGGCCGAAGCTTTGCCCAGGGGGGCAGGTCGGGCCTTTTCGGACGTCGCCGCGGGGGCCTGTTCGCCCACGGCTGAATTCTGGGCCGCCGTCACTCCCGCGGACCCCTTGGCCTGTGCTCTCACCGGCTTATTGGACACCCGGCCAGCCTAAGGCCGGCGGCTGACACCCCGCCCGGACCTCAGGTAACACCACCCCGATCGGCCTCTCGCCGCACAGCACGCCCGTCCGTCCGGCATCCTTGTGATTGATCGCACTGTTTGAGCCGTCCGGCAAAATGGGGAACGGTCCCCATTGGCCGGTCGACATAGGAGAGAGACTCGTGGACGACGTTCTGCGGCGCGCCCCGCTCTTCGCGGCGCTCGATGACGAGCAGGCCGCGGAGCTCCGCGCCTCCATGGGCGAGGTGACCCTCGCACGCGGCGACGCCCTGTTCCACGAGGGCGACCCCGGTGACCGGCTGTACGTCGTGACCGAGGGCAAGGTGAAGCTGCACCGCACCTCCCCCGACGGCCGCGAGAACATGCTGGCCGTCCTCGGCCCCGGCGAGCTGATCGGCGAGCTGTCGCTCTTCGACCCGGGCCCGCGCACCGCCACCGCCACCGCCCTGACCGAGGTCAAGCTCCTCGGCCTCGGCCACAGCGACCTCCAGCCCTGGCTGAACGCCCGGCCCGAGGTCGCCACCGCGCTGCTGCGCGCCGTCGCCCGGCGCCTGCGCAAGACCAACGACCAGATGTCCGACCTGGTCTTCTCCGACGTCCCGGGCCGCGTGGCCCGCGCGCTCCTGGACCTGTCGCGCCGCTTCGGCGTGCAGTCCGAGGAGGGCATCCACGTCGTCCACGACCTCACGCAGGAGGAGCTGGCCCAGCTCGTCGGCGCCTCGCGCGAGACCGTGAACAAGGCGCTCGCCGACTTCGCGGGCCGCGGCTGGCTGCGCCTGGAGGCGCGCGCCGTGATCCTGCTGGACGTGGAGCGGCTCGCCAAGCGCTCGCGCTGACGAAGCTTCGCGGAGGGGCCCCGTCCGGGTGTCGGACGGGGCCCCTCCGTGCGTTCGCGGCACCGGCGGGGCGGTGGCGGCGCGGGCCCGGAGGCGGTCGTCGCGGGCTCGGGCGGTGGCGGCGCGGGCCGTAAATGCGTTCGCCCCGGGCCGTGCGGCGGGCAGAGTGGGGATCATGGACCACAGAGGGCTGGACGAGGACGGGTACTTCGAGCGGGACGGATCCCTCGGGCGGATCCAGCCCGAGTTCGCCGGACTCGTGGCCGCCGCGCGCGGCCGGCTGGCGGAGGCGTACGGGAACCGGCTGCACAGCGCCTACCTGTACGGCTCCGTGCCGCGCGGCACGGCCCGGCCCGGGCGCTCCGACCTCGACCTGCTGATCGCCCTGCACCGGGAGCCCTCCGACGAGGACCGCGACACGGCCGAGGTGCTGGGCCGCGGGCTCGACCAGGACTTCCCGCAGATCGACGGCGTCGGCATCCTGCTGTACGGCAAGGAACGGCTGCTCAGCGAGCCGGAGCGGCACGACCTGGGCTGGTTCCTGGCCTGCCTGTGCACCCCGCTGCTCGGCGCCGACCTGGCCGAGCACCTGCCCCGCTACCGCCCCGACAGCCTGCTCGCCCGGGAGACCAACGGCGACCTGGCCGCCCTGCTGCCCCGGTGGCGGGCCCGGTTCCAGGCGGCCTCGGAGCCCGCGGAGTTCCGCAGGATGAGCCGGTTCTTCTCCCGGCACCTGGTGCGGACCGCCTTCACCCTGGTCATGCCCGAGTGGAACGGCTGGACCAGCGACCTCGCCGAGTCCGCGGAAGTCTTCGGCCGCTACTACCCGCGGCGGGCGGCGCAGCTGCGGGAGGCGGCCGCCGTGGCGCTCGACCCGGTCGAGGACCCGGCCGTGGTGCGCCGGTACCTGGACGACCTCGGGCCGTGGCTGGCCGCGGAGTACGAGGCCCGGCACGGCACGAAGACGCCGCGCCCGGCGGTCTGACGGCCTAGACCTCGGCGGAGGCCGGGTCCAGGGACTCGACGGCCTGCTTGGCCTCCGCCAGGCCCGCGCCGGTGATCCGGCGGTACTCCTTGATGGCGGACACGGTCCGGCCCTCGCGCATCAGCGCGCGCACGGCGTCCAGCCCCGCCGGCTCCGGCTCCTCGATGCCCAGGTGCTCCAGCACCAGGCCGAGCCGCCGCTCCAGCCGGTCGGCGCGGTCCTGCAGGGCGCGCATGCGCAGGTTCACCGTCGAGGTGATCCAGCCCGCGACGGCGAGCAGCGCGAGCGCCAGGTACAGCGTGTTCATTCAGGTCCCCCCGGGATCAGTCCGTGCTCCCGAAGGTACTCGAGCTGTGCGCGGACGGACCATTCGGCGGCGGGCCAGAGGGAGCGGTCCACGTCGGCGTAGACGTGGGCGACGACGGCCTCGGGGGTGACCAGGCCGTCCTCCACGGCCGTCTCGACCTGGGCGAGCCGGTGGGCGCGGTGGGCCAGGTAGAACTCCACGGCGCCCTGGGCGTCCTCCAGGACCGGCCCGTGGCCCGGGAGCACGGTGTGGACCCCGTCGTCGACGGTGAGGGAGCGCAGGCGGCGCAGGGAGTCCAGGTAGTCGCCGAGGCGCCCGTCGGGGTGCGCGACGACCGTCGTACCGCGGCCCAGGATGGTGTCGCCGGTCAGCACGGCCCGGTCGGCCGGCAGGTGGAAGCAGAGGGAGTCGGCGGTGTGTCCCGGGGTGGGCACGACGCGCAGCTCCAGGCCGCCGGTGCGGATCACGTTCCCCGCGGCCAGGCCCTCGTCGCCCAGGCGCAGCGCCGGGTCCAGGGCCCGCACCTTGGTACCGGTCAGCTCGGCGAAGCGGCCGGCGCCCTCGGCGTGGTCGGCGTGGCCGTGGGTGAGGAGGGTCAGCGCGATCCGCTTGCCGGCCCGCTCGGCGGTGGCGATGACGGCGCGCAGGTGGGCCTCGTCGAGGGGGCCCGGGTCGATGACGACGGCGAGTTCCGAGTCGGGCTCGGAGACGAGCCAGGTGTTGGTGCCGTCCAGGGTCATGGCCGACGGGTTGGGCGCCAGGACGTTGACCGCGCGGGCGGTGGCCGGTCCGGAGACGACCGCTCCGCGGGGCTGGCCGGGCAGGGCCGCTGCGTCGGTCATGCGGGGCCTCCTCCGAGGGTGACGCGCTTGGTGAACTCGTCGTGGCCCGGCCAGCTGAGCACGACCACGCCGTCCTCCAGCGCGGCCTCGGCCAGCACCGGGGCGAGGTCCTGCGCGCCGGCCGCCGCGAGGGCGTCGGCGGCGGCCCCGTACGGCTCCAGGGAGCGCAAGGTGGAGATGGTGGGCGGCATCATCAGCAGTTCGCCCGCGTCGTAGCCGGCGGCGGCGTCCTGCGGGCGGATCCAGACGGTCCGGTCGGCCTCGGTGGAGGCGTTGCGGGTGCGCTGCCCCTCCGGGAGGGCGGCGACGAAGAACCACGTGTCGTAGCGCCGGGGCTCGAACTCGGGGGTGATCCAGCGGGCCCAGGCCCCGAGCAGGTCGGAGCGGAGCAGCAGGCCGCGGCGGTCGAGGAACTCGGCGAAGGACAGCTCGCGGCCGACGAGGGCCTCGCGGTCGGCCTCCCAGTCGTCCCCGGTGGTGTCGCCGACGACGGTGTCGGGGGTCGTCCCCGCGAGGAGTACGCCGGCCTCCTCGAAGGTCTCGCGGACCGCGCCGCAGACGATCGCCTGGGCGGTGGCGGCGTCGGTGCCGAGGCGCGCCGCCCACTGCGCCTGGTCCGGACCGGCCCAGCCGATGCGGTGGTCCTCGTCGCGGGGGTCGACGCCGCCGCCCGGGTAGGCGTAGGCGCCGCCGGCGAACGCCATGGAGGCGCGGCGGCGCAGCATGTGCACGGCGGGGCCGTCGGGGGTGTCGCGCAGCAGCATCACCGTGGCGGCGCGCTTGGGCGCCGCCGGCGTGAGGGCGCCCTCCGCCAGGGCGCGGATGCGGGCGGGCCACTCCGGCGGGTACCACTGGCCTCCGGCGGGGGGCTGCTCGGGCGAGGGCTGTCCGTGCTGACCATTCGGCATGGCCGGATGCTACGGCCATCCGGCCCGATGTTCGAGGCCCTCCCCGGGCGGGGCCGGCCGTCGGCCGCGGGCGGGCCGCCGGGCGGGGACCCTCCACGGGCTCCGGGGCTCGGACGTCCGGCGGGGCTGCGGACAGCCCCGCCGGGCCGGGTCAGGCGTCCGGGGTGAGTTCCACCTGGATCTCGATCTCGACCGGGGCGTCCAGCGGGAGCACCGCCACGCCGACCGCGCTGCGCGCGTGCACGCCCTTCTCGCCGAGGATCTCGCCCAGCAGCTCGCTCGCGCCGTTCAGCACGCCGGGCTGACCCGTGAAGTCGGGGGCCGAGGCGACGAAGCCGACGACCTTCACCACGCGGGTGATCCGGTCCAGGTCACCGACCACGGACTTCACGGCGGCCAGCGCGTTCAGCGCGCAGGTCGCGGCCAGCTCCTTGGCCTGCTCGGGCGAGACCTCCGCGCCGACCTTGCCGGTCAGCGGGAGCTTGCCCTGCACCATCGGGAGCTGGCCCGCGGTGTACACGTACGCGCCCGAGCGCACCGCCGGCTGGTACGTGGCCAGCGGCGGGACGACCTCGGGCAGGGTCAGTCCGAGCTCGGCGATCCGGGCCTCGACGACGCCGCTCATACCTTCTCCCGCTTGAGGTAGGCCACGAGCTGCTCGGGGTTGTTCGGGCCGGGCACGACCTGGACGAGCTCCCAGCCGTCCTCGCCCCAGGTGTCCAGGATCTGCTTGGTGGCGTGGACCAGCAGGGGGACCGTCGCGTATTCGAACTTCTTGGTCATGGGGGCGAGCGTAGCGCCTGAGCGGGAGTGGTTAGGCTCGGAGGTTGTGAGCAGGCTCCAGGTGGTCAGCGGCAAGGGCGGCACCGGCAAGACCACGGTCGCCGCCGCACTCGCGCTGGCCCTCGCGCGCGAGGGCAGGCGGACTCTTCTCGTGGAGGTCGAGGGCAGGCAGGGCATCGCACAGCTATTCGGCACGGAAGCGCTCCCCTACGAGGAGCGGAAGATCGCCGTCGCGCCCGGCGGGGGCGGCGGCGAGGTGTACGCGCTCGCCATCGACGCGGAGCGGGCGCTGCTGGACTACCTCCAGATGTTCTACAAGCTCGGGTCGGCCGGGCGCGCCCTCAAGAAGCTCGGGGCCATCGACTTCGCGACGACCATCGCGCCCGGTCTGCGGGACGTCCTGCTGACCGGCAAGGCGTGCGAGGCGGTGCGCCGCAAGGACAGGTCCGGGCGGTTCGTCTACGACCACGTGATCATGGACGCTCCGCCGACCGGGCGGATCACCCGCTTCCTGAACGTCAACGACGAGGTGGCGGGGCTGGCCCGGTTCGGTCCGATCCACAACCAGGCGCAGGCCGTCATGAAGGTGCTCAAGTCCCCGGACACCGCCGTGCACCTGGTGACCCTGCTGGAGGAGATGCCGGTCCAGGAGACCGCCGACGGGATCGCGGAACTGCGCGCGGCCGGACTTCCGTTCGGGCGCGTCATCGTCAACATGGTCCGTCCGCACCACCTGGACGAGGACACGCTGCGCACCGCGGCGGAGGGCCGCCGCACGGAGATCGCCAAGGCCCTGTCCCGGGCGGGCCTGGGTGGGGCGCGGCGCGGCGGGCTGGCCGAGCGCCTGGTGGACCCGCTCCTGACGCAGGCCGCCGAGCACGCGAGCCGGGTGGAGCTGGAGCGGGAGCAGCGCCGCGTGCTGGCGGGGCTGGACGTGCCGGCGTACGAACTCCCCCTGCTGGGCTCGGGGATGGAACTGGCCGGGCTGTACGAGCTGGCGACGGAGCTGCGCAAGCAGGCGGACGCCGAATGAGCGGGGGCGGGAACACCATGAGCCTGGACACGCCGCAGCGGCTGGTGGTCGACGCGCTGCTGGACGACCCCGAGACCCGGATCATCGTGTGCTGCGGGGCGGGCGGGGTCGGCAAGACCACGACGGCCGCAGCGCTGGGCGTACGGGCGGCCGAGCGCGGGCGGAAGGTGGTCGTGCTGACCATCGACCCGGCGCGCAGGCTGGCGCAGTCGATGGGCATCGACTCGCTGGACAACACCCCGTGCAGGGTCGACGGGGTGGACGGCGACGGCGGTGAACTGCACGCCATGATGCTGGACATGAAGCGGACCTTCGACGAGATCGTCGAGGCGCACGCGGACCGCGAGCGGGCGCGGGCGATCCTGGCGAACCCCTTCTACCAGTCCCTGTCGGCCGGCTTCGCGGGCACGCAGGAGTACATGGCGATGGAGAAGCTGGGCCAGCTGCGGGCCAAGGACGACTGGGACCTGATCGTCGTGGACACCCCGCCGAGCCGGTCCGCGCTGGACTTCCTCGACGCGCCGAAGCGGCTGGGGTCCTTCCTGGACGGGAAGTTCATCCGGGTGCTGATGGCCCCGGCGAAGGTCGGCGGGCGGGCCGGCATGAAGTTCCTGAACGTCGGCATGTCGATGATGACCGGCACGCTGAGCAAGCTGATGGGCGCCTCGCTGCTGAAGGACGTCCAGACCTTCGTGGCGGCCATGGACACGATGTTCGGCGGTTTCCGCACCCGCGCGGACGCAACGTTCCGCCTGCTCCAGGCGCCGGGCACGGCCTTCCTGGTGGTCGCGGCCCCCGAGCCGGACGCACTGCGCGAGGCGGCGTACTTCGTGGAGCGGCTGGCCGCGGAGAAGATGCCGCTGGCGGGCCTGGTGCTGAACCGGGTGCACGGGAGCGACGCGCGGCAGCTGTCGGCCGAGCGGGCCCTGGCGGCCGCAGAGAATCTTGAAGAAGGCGGCATTGTCGATCAGGAGTCCGGGAAGGCTGGACTTCGTGACGCCGCCGACGACGGCTCCCCCGCCGTGGACGACGTGGAAGACGTGGAAGACGCAGAGGGCACGGAGGGCGCGGGAGGCACGGCCGGTCCCGGTGACGCTGACGCGATCACCGCAGGACTGCTGCGCCTGCACGCGGAACGGATGCAGGTGATCGCGCGCGAACAGCGCACGCGCGACCGGTTCACCTCGCTGCATCCCGAGGTGGCGGTGGCCGAAGTGGCCGCCCTGCCCGGCGATGTGCACGACCTCGCCGGGCTGCGGGCCATCGGAGAGCGACTCGCGGCCGGGGCTCCGGCCGGAGCCTGACCGCGGGTGGGAGTGGTGCCGGCGCGGCGCCCGGGTGGTTACCCGGCTGCCGCGTAGGTCTCGTACTCCACGTCGATCTCCGCCGCGACATCCACGGTGAGGATGCCGGTACTGCGCTCGTACTCCGTGCGGGCGGTTTCGAGCAGCCGTCGCCACGAGGTGACGGTGGGACGCCTGCGCAACAGGGCGCGCCGTTCCCGCTCGGTCATTCCGCCCCACACTCCGAACTCGACACGATTGTCGAGCGCGTCGGCCAGGCACTCGGTCCGCACCGGACATCCGGTGCACACCGCCTTGGCCCTGTTCTGTGCCGCTCCTTGAACGAACAGTTCATCCGGATCGGTAGTGCGGCAGGCTGCCTGCGCACTCCAGTCGGTTACCCAGCCCATCCCGGTGCCGTCCTCTCCCGAATCGAGGCTCCCCCACGGCGGTAGCGGCATATTCACCGCTGCCAGTTGAGGACGTTACGGAAGGCGGGGACGGTGCAACACCCCCGACGGGCCCAATCTTGAATGGTCCGAACGGACTATGGGTAAGCGGCAGATCACCCGACGGAGTGATCCGGCGACATGCCCGGCCATTCCGGCGATTCGGGTGAAATCGGGGAAGCGCCGGTGAGCCGCCGTCAGAGCGAAGGGCGAGATTCGGACATGCGTCCACCCCATTCGGGAAGGGTGAAAATCAAGCCGAGGGGTTGATGTCGCACCACACTGCTGTGACAGTTGGGGACAGCTTAGGCCAAGGCATTCGCACGTGTCCGGCGAATGAGAACGTAGGCTTCCCTCCATGGGAAAGAAGCGCTCGGGCGCAGGGCTCACGGGGCCGCAGCAGGCCACCAGGTTCCTCGGTTTGTCGGTTCTCTCCGGAGTCGTTCTCGCCGGCATCGCGATCCCGGGCGCCGGTGCGCTGGGCCTCGCCGCCAAGGGCACCGTCGAGGGCTTCGATGAGATCCCGGCCAATCTCAAAACGCCTCCGCTGAGCCAGCGGACCACCATTCTGGACGCCGAGGGTGGCCTGATCGCCACGGTGTACTCGCGGGACCGGCAGGTGGTCCCGCTCACGGCCATCTCGCCGTACATGCAGAAGGCGATCGTCGCGATCGAGGACTCCCGGTTCTACGAGCACGGCGCCGTCGACCTCAAGGGCATCCTGCGCGCGGTCAACCGCAACGCGCAGGAGGGCGGCGCCGCGCAGGGCGCCTCCACGCTGACGCAGCAGTACGTGAAGAACGTCTTCGTCGAGGAGGCCGGCGACGACCCGACCAAGGTCGCCGAGGCACAGCAGAAGAGCCTGGGCCGCAAGATCCGCGAGCTGAAGTACTCGATCCAGGTCGAGGAGGAGCTCGGGAAGAAGAAGATCCTCGAGAACTACCTCAACATCACCTACTTCGGGCAGGCGGCGTACGGGATCGAGTCCGCGGCCCAGCGCTACTTCAGCAAGCCGGCCAAGGACCTGACCCTGGAGGAGTCGGCCCTGCTGGCCGGCGTCGTCCAGTCGCCGAGCCGGTTCGACCCGGTGAACGACGCGCAGGAGGCGATGAAGCGCCGCAACGTCGTCCTCCAGCGGATGGCCGACATGAAGGACATCTCGCAGGCGCAGGCGGACGAGGCGAAGAAGCTGCCGGTCACCCTGAAGGTGACCCGCCCGAAGAACGGCTGCATCACCGCGGTCAAGGGCGCCGGCTTCTTCTGCGACTACGTGCGCAACACCTTCCTGTCCGACACCGTCTTCGGCAAGACCCGCGAGGAGCGGGCGAAGATCTGGAACCAGGGCGGCCTGACCATCCGCACCACCCTGGACCCGCAGTCGCAGGACGCCGCGAACAACTCGATCCGGGACCACGTCAACCAGGACGACTCGATCGCCACGGCCGTGACCATGGTCCAGCCGGGCACGGGCCGGGTCCTGGCGATGGGCCAGTCCAAGCCCTACGGCTTCGGGAAGAACGAGACGCAGATCAACTACTCCGTCGACAAGCGGATGGGCGGCTCCAACTTCGGCTTCCAGGTGGGCTCGACGTTCAAGCCCTTCATCGCGGCCGCGGCCATAGAGAAGGGCATGGAGCCGACGAAGGTCTACTCGGCGCCGAACAAGATGGAGTACCCGAGCCCGGTGGCCCGCTGCGAGGGCTCGCCGCCCTGGCAGAACCTGCCGCTGGCCGGCGGGAAGATGCAGACCGCCGAGAACGAGACGGCGGACGAGGTCGGCCCGTACGCGCTGAAGACGGCGATGGAGAAGTCCATCAACACCTACTTCGTGCAGATGATCTCCGACATCGGCCTGTGCCCGGTGACGGAGATGACGCAGAAGCTCGGCGTGGTCCCGGCCAGCGGCGTGAAGCTGCCCGAGGAGCCGTCCATCGCGCTCGGCTCCGCCGAGATGTCCCCGCTGACGATGGCCAACGCCTACGCCACCTTCGCCAACCGGGGCGTGTACTGCACCCCGATCGCACTGGAGTCGATCACCGACGCCCACGGCAAGGCGCTCGCGGTGCCGAAGAGCAAGTGCGACCGGGCCATGTCCCAGGACACGGCCGACACGATCAACAACCTGCTGCGCGGTGTGGTCGACTCCGGTACCGGCGAGAAGGCCGGACTGAGCGACCGCGACAACGCGGGCAAGACCGGTACCACCGACGGCCGCTACAACGCCTGGTTCGTCGGCTACACCCCGAACATGTCCGGCGCGGTGTGGGTCGGCTCGGGCGGTGCGAAGAAGATCACGATGGAGGACATCACCATCGGCGGTCAGTACTACCCGAAGGTCTTCGGCGGCGGCCTGCCCGGCCCGATCTGGAAGGACGCGGTCTCGGGCGCGCTGGCCGGCCGCGAGGCACCGCCGTTCGCGAACGTCCACATCCCCGACCCCTCGGTCGCGGGCGGCGGCGGCAACGGGAACGGCAACGGCAACAACGGCGGCGGCCGGGGCACGACCCCGAACCCGCCGGCGACCCCGCGCAAGCCCGGGAAGCCCGGCAAGCCCGGCGGCGACAACAAGCCCGGTGACAACCGCGCCGGCGCCGGCGGCGCGGGCGACACCCCGGCCAACCCGCCGACCATCCCGATCCCCGGGCTCCCCGCGGACCCGGGCCTGCCCGGCGGCGACAAGACCCCGTAGCGGGGCGACGAGAACGGGGAGGGCCCCGGCCGGATCATCCGGCCGGGGCCCTCCCCGTTCTTCCCCTGCTTACGAGAGCTGCTTCTTGACGGCGGCGGCGACGCGGCCGCCGTCCGCCAGACCCGCCACCTTCGGGTTGACGATCTTCATGACGGCGCCCATGGCCCGCGGACCCTCGGCGCCCGCCGCCCGGGCCTCCTCGACCGCCTGCGCCACGATCGCGGCGAGCTCGTCGTCGCCGAGCTGCTTGGGCAGGTAGGCGTCGAGGAACTCGCCCTCCGCCGTCTCCCGCGCGGCCTGCTCGTCGCGGCCGCCCTGGGCGAAGGCCTCCGCGGCCTCGCGGCGCTTCTTCGCCTCCTTCGCGATCACCTTGAGGACCTCGTCGTCGGAGAGCACGCGCGCCTCCTTGCCCGCGACCTCCTCCTTGGTGATGGCGGCGAGGGTCAGGCGCAGGGTGGACGAACCGAGTTCGTCGCGCGCCTTGATGGCGGTGGTGAGGTCTTCCTGGAGCTTGGCCTTGAGCGTGGTCATGCCCTTGAGTCTGCCAGGTGCGGGGGCTGCGGCGCCCATCGGTTTTCCGCGTCTGCGACCATGGGGCCATGCGCGCGCGTTACGGAGTACCCCTGAAGGTCACCGCCGGAATCGCTGCGGTGGGGGCCGCGGGAGTGGCCTACGCCGCAGGATTCGAGGCCCGTTCCTTCCGGCTGCGCCGGGTCACCGTCCCCGTGCTCCCCGCCGGGGCGCGTCCGCTGCGCGTGCTCCAGGTGTCGGACATCCACATGGTCGGCGGGCAGCGCAAGAAGCGCGCCTGGCTCCAGTCCCTGGCGGGGCTGCGCCCCGACTTCGTCGTCAACACGGGTGACAACCTCTCGGACACCGAGGGCGTGCCGGAGCTCCTCGACGCGCTCGGCCCGCTGATGGAGTTCCCCGGCGTGTACGTCTTCGGCTCGAACGACTACTACGGGCCGCGGCTGCGCAACCCCGGGCGCTACCTGATCGAGAAGGCCCAGGGCCGGCACGGCCTGAACGGCAACAAGCCGGTCGTCGGAGCCGTCCACAACCCGTGGGAGGGCATGCGGGACGCCTTCGACGCGGCGGGCTGGCTCAACCTGGCCAACACCCGGGCGCGGCTGAAGCTGAACGGCATGGAGCTGGCGTTCACCGGCCTCGACGACCCGCACATCAAGCGCGACCGCTACGAGCGGGTCGCGGGCGGCCCGGAGGCGGACGCGGACTTCTCGATCGCCGTCGTGCACGCCCCGTACCTGCGGGTACTGGAGTCCTTCACCGCCGACCGCTACCCGCTGATCCTCGCCGGGCACACGCACGGCGGGCAGCTGTGCGTCCCCTTCTACGGGGCCCTGGTGACCAACTGCGACCTCGACACGAAGCGGGTGAAGGGCCTGTCCACGTACGAGACCGGCGGCGAGCGCTCCTACCTGCACGTCTCGGCGGGCTGCGGCACCAACCGCTTCACCCCGGTCCGCTTCGCCTGCCCCCCGGAGGCCACCCTCCTGACCCTGGCCCCCAAGGCCTAGGACCCCGGCGGGGCCTCCGCGAGAACCGGATTTCGTCTCCGGCGCCGGGTCCGCTAAAGTAATCGATGTCGCCAGGCAGAAACGCCAGGGCGGCGATCGGGGTGTAGCGCAGCTTGGCAGCGCGCTTCGTTCGGGACGAAGAGGTCGTGGGTTCAAATCCCGCCACCCCGACAGAGTAAGACCAGGTCAGCCACCTACCGAATTCGGTAGGTGGCTGACCTGCTTCTGTTGAGTGACTAACTGAGTGACTACGGGTTCTGAACGGCCTTGAAGATCTCATCCATGGCCGTCGCCCCGGTCTGGATCACGGGCCGGATCTGCTTCCGGTAGACCGCCTCCGTGACGGCCGTTCCGGAGTGCCCGACGAGTCGGGAGATCTCTTCGAGCGGGACCCCCTTGTCAGAGAGCAGCGACACAAAGCTGTGCCGCAGCTCCCGGGGCGTCCAATCCTTCGCGTCGATCCCCTCGGCCCCGGTGATCGCCTGCCGGAAGGCCCGACGGACGTTGGTCGAGTCCAGCTCCGTCCCCGTCGCGGAGGAGAAGACGAGCCCCTTCTCCGTCCACTGATCACCGGCGGCCAGCCGGTCCCAACCCTGCTCCTCGAACTGCCGCCACAGCGCGTCCACGCACCGCGCCGGCAGGGCGATCGTCCGGCGGGACTTCCTGGTCTTGGTGTCCCCCGTGGAGCGGACCGATCGCCACACCGCGATGTGCGGCGGGACGGGCGGCACCGCGTCAAGGTCCCCCTTCAGGAAGACGTGATCCCAGGTGAGGGCCCGCATCTCCTCCGTCCGGGCCCCCGTGAGCAGCGCCACCACGATGTACGCGTGCGCCGACGTTCCCTCGGCGGCCCGGAGCACCGCCTCAGCCTGGGCGAGCTTGAGTGCCTTCGACGGCCGTCCGGGCTGGCCGGTGGGGATCGCGCACAGCTCCACGATGTTCCGCTTCACCTTGTCCCGGACCATGGCCCTCTTCACGGCTCGGTTCAGGCACGAGTGCATCGCCTGAAGGGTGCGGGTGCTGTGGGTCTTGGCCTTCGCGGCGAGCCACTTGTCGACGTCCTCGCCGCTCAGCTCCCGGAGCTTCCGGGCGCCGAGCGCGGGGATGACGTGGGTCCTGCTGAGGGACGTGCACGTGGCCACAGTGTTGGCGTCGCGGCCGGCCAGCCCGTACATGAGCCAGTCGTTCACGGCGTTCTCCACCGTGTAGTTGGTCGGCGCGATGGCAAGACCGTCCTCGTGATCGCGCAAGACCTCCTTGAGCTTGGCCTTGGCCTCGGTCTTGGTCTTGCCACTCCCCTTCCGCACAACGCGCTTCCCGCTCGCGTCGAACCCGAGGGTCACGGTGGCGATCCACCGCTGCCGGGACTCGTCCCAGTGGAGACCGCCGTCTCCCCTGCTGCGGCGCTTGGTCACTTGTTCTCTCCTGCCTCGCGCTCCAGCAGCGCGACGTACTCATTGATGGCGGATCGGGTGATGAGCCGGGCCCGGCCCTCGTTGACGGTGCGGAGGCGCCCCGAGCGGATCAGCTCGTAGACGACGGAGCGGCTCAAGCTCAGAACGCGTGTGGCGTCGGCGACCTTGAACAGGACGGGTTCCAGGGGCGGCGTGGTCGTGGCGCTCACTGAGACTCCTCCGAGGCGTGAGGGCGGCGGGCGTTGATGGCGGGGGGCTACGAGCCGAGCCAGCAGCGCGCTGGGGCTCGCATGTGTCCGAGGCTGGGATTTCTGCGTCACCGCGTCATTCGCGTCATTCAGGTGCCTGACCTGCGGATTTCGGTGACGCTGTGTGTGGTCGTGTGTCACCGGTCTGCGTCACCGCGTCATCGGGTGACGCGCCCCGGTGACGCAGGTGACGCAAGATGACGCAGCCGTGGGCCATCTGCGTCACCCGTGTATGCGCAGGTCACGCGCCGTTTGTGGGGCCGTGGTGACGCGGGTGACGCAGCGTCTCTTCTCTTAGGAAAAAAAAGGGGGGTGTCTGTTGTTGTGCGCGGCTCAAAGCGCGAAAGGCGGAGCCGCTGCGCGGCACGTCCTTTGGGCCGGCGTTCCGCCGGAACTGCAAGAGGAGCACGCCTCGGCGGGGCCGCGTGCTCCTCTTGCTTGTGCCGTTCCCGCCGTGGCGCCGCAGGGTCAGAACATCGGGTCCGGCGGCCTGGCGGCGGGGCGGGTCAGTTCGATGTAGCGGGCGGTCTTGGTCCGGCCCCAGTCGATGAGCACCCCGCGTGCGGCGAGGGTGGGCTGAAGCCGCTTGAGGCGGTCGGAGAGGACCTTGCCGGTGGTGGGCCAGCCCTTGGGCAAGGGACGGCAGTCCTCGCCCGTGTAGAGCTGGGTGAGGGCGTGCAGCCACTCGGCGGACGTCATCCGAATCTCCGCGCCGGGGTCGATGCCGGCGGCGTGCTTGAGGACGGTCTGGGCCAGCAGGTCTCCTTCGATGACGTCATCGTTGAGGTCGTCGAGGCTGGCCCGGTAGGCGGTCAGCGAGGCGAGACCCGTGGCCGCGTCGAGCTGGGCACAGAGGTGAGCGAAGTCGGCCATGCGCAGGTCGGTGGGGATGTCGGCTCCGGTGGCCCGCACCTTGACGGCGAGGTCCAGCAGCGAGCCGAGGATGGCAGGCAGGGCCTGCGCGTACTCCGTCCACAGCTCCGCCTCGGTCCGCCGCACATTGGGGCGCTCCAGCCGCAGGGGCAGGAGGCGTTCGGCGAGGTCGGGGCGGATGACGCCCACGTCGATGCCGGTCAGCAGGAGGGGGCGGCGGTAGCGGGAGCGGTAGACGTCGCCGTCGCTGAACAGGGCGCGCTTGATGCTCTCGGCGCCGGTGACGATGCAGCACATCAGGTCGGACAGGTCAGGGGGCAGGTGGGAGAGGTTGTCCAGGGCGGTGACCCATCCGGCGGCCACGGCGGTGATCAGGTTCTCCTCGTCCTTCGGCGCCCGGCGCAGGTCACCGGTCATGCCCTCGATGATCCGCACCAGCATCCGGCCGCCGGTGGACTTGCCGGCGCCCTGGGGGCCGGTGAGGAACGGCGCCGGTACGGGGACGGAGGGCTCCAGGCAGCCGACGAGCCACGCGATGGCCAGGCACTCGCTCTCGGCGTTGGCGAAGTTGCACAGCCTCAGCAGAGAGTCGATGCCCTTGCCCTCGGTGTCCTTCTCGGGAAGCGGGAGTTCCCCGGTGAGCTGGGTACGCCGCCAGCACACCTCACGCGGGTCGGGGATGCGAATGTCCCAGCCAGTGGGGTGGATGCGGACCGATCGGCCGTCGTCGCGGCCCAGGTCCAGCCACGTCGCCCCGTCGAACCCCGGCGCCACCCGGATATTGGTGGGCTGCACTTCCTGGCTGAGCGCGAGTGCCTCGATCAAGTCAAGCGCTTCCTTCAGGGCGGTGCCGTTGAACACGCCGAGCCCGTCGTTGAACAGGCCCACCATGAGCTCCTGCCGGTGGCTGCCGGTGGTGCCCTGTGAGCGGATCGGCCGGGCCACGGGGTGACCGTTGCGCTGCGCGTACACGGTGCCCTCGGTGGTGCGGAAGTACCGGAAGTGCTGTTGGGCATAGTCGGTGATGATCTCGCGGGCCGGGGTCTTCTCATCCTCGGGCACGGCTACACCCCCAATGCGCTGCGTGCGTTCGTCCAGGCCGTGGTGCAGTGCCGCAGGGACTCCCCTTTGGTCTGCGCGGCGATGAACAGCCGCTCGACGTGCGCCTCGGTCAGGCAGCCGCACCGGCCGTGCGCGGAGAGGACCGCGAGGAACGTCCGGTAGACCGTGTGGTGGATGGCGCTGCTGGCGGTGGTGATGCGCTGCTCGGCCATGGTGATGCCGCGTTCCAGGTAGGCAGGCGAGCGGTGGCGGCATTCCCCGCCCCCGGCCGGCGCGGGCACGGCGGCGCACAGCGCGGGCCGGGCCGGAGCAGGGTCCTTGACGGCCAGCGCGCGCACGGTCTCCGGCAGGGGGCTCATGGGGCCGCTGCCGGGGCCGCGCCACCGGGCGTAGGACATCGCGGACTTCAGGTCGACGCCCTCGCGGACGCCGTTCACGGACCGCATGGTGCCCTGGTAGATCCAGTGCTCGCCCCGCGTGGTGGCCACGGTCGTGGTCGCGGGGAGGGCCTGACGGGCCCAGGCGACGGCGCCCGGGGTGTCGAGGTCCACGACGGTGAGCCCGGCACCGCCGGGGTGGTAGGCGACGCCACCGGCGCGCTGCCAGGCACGAGCCCAGGCCGGGGAGGTGAGGACGGCCGGATCGGTCGTGGCGGCGGCCCAGCCGTGGCAGGGCGCGGGGCACTGGCACGGACCGGCAGCCTTCATGTGGGGCCGGTCCCCGCACGCCGAGCCCGCACACGCCGGGCAGTTGCCAACGGGGGTCTTGTCCTGACGCAGGGGCAGGACGGGGAGCCCGAGCCCGGCCAGCCGCAGCGCGGTCTGTAGCGGGGCGGGGGTGGCTTGGGTCATGCTGGATGCCTCCAGTCGTTTGAGCGTGCTGGATGAGGGCGGCCCCGGACTTTGGCGAGACGGGGGCCGCCCTTTCGCGCTGATCAGGCGGCGAACAGGCCGTCCTGCTCTCCAGCCCTGACGGGTGCGGGGCGTCGGGGAGCATCGCGGGTGATGGCGGCCGGTCGCCGCAAGGTCTCGACGGTGGGACCGTCGTTGTGGAAGCGCCAGGTGCCGACGTCGTGCTGGGGTCGGCCGGGGGCGGGCGGGGTGTAGCGGCGGGGCTCGTCGGGGTGGGTGGCGTTCCACTCCTCCGCGCACACCTTGTGGATGGCCTCTCCGGCGTGGGAGCGCATCGGGGTCGGCTTGCCGCACAGGCAACAGGGCCGGGTGCTGCGGGCGTCGAAGTGGCTGCTCTCGCCCCAGTCCAGGAGCGGGACCGCGTCCATCAGAGTTTGGGGATGGCGTGGACGATGGCGGCGGCCATCTCGTTGATGGGGCCGGCGGCGCCGGTGGAGGCGAGGAAGAATCCGAATCCGGCGGCGACGAACGCGCTGCCGGGGCCGAGGCTGCGGGAGCGCAGGAGGAAGAACAGGACGAGTCCGAAGAGCGCGACGAGCGAGACCGTGATGACCATGCCGGGATCTCCTTTGACGGCGCGTGGGGTGGCGGGGAGACTGCTCGGGCCTGGGGTGCTGACAAGCTCGGGGTGTTGCCGGTGGCCGCGTCCGCCTAGCTCCTCCACTGGAGCGGGGTCCGTCTCATGGCGGGCGGCCACCGGCGTCGTGCTGCCGGGGTCAGCGGGTGCCGGCGCGGTGGATTTGGCGGCTGTGGTTGTGGAGGCGGCGCCCGACGCGCAGGCGCTTGCCGTGGCCCTTGCAGCGGCGGCAGGGCTTGACCTTCTTGAGCTTCCCGGCGTGGTTGAGGGTGAGCTTGGCGCCGGCGCCGTCGCACTTGCGGCAGGTCCCGAAGGGGCTGGCCATGCACAACAGCGTGTAGGCGGCGAGGGTGGCCAGGATGAGGGTGCTAGCGATGAGCATGCGGGTGTCCTCCCATGGCTGGGGCGGTTTCCGGGCCTTTTCGCGGGCAGGCCGCTAGACGCTAGTTCCCAGTTCAGAGGCCTGTTGGGATGCTAGCGGGGGTGCTAGACCTAGCAGGAGCGGCTGCTAGGTCTAGCAGGCGTTCTAGGGGTCAGGCGGCGGCCCGGTCGGCGTTACGGCGAGTGATGGCGGCGGTGACGTCGGCGCGCTTGACGCCGCGCCGGTTCTTGCCCTCCCCGTTCTCGTCCTGGCCCCAGACCTGTCCGGGCTTGATGCCCCAGGGCTTGAGGGCGGCGGTGACGTTCTCGCCCTTCCAGCCCGCGTACGCGTCGGGGCGCAGGGCGGTGAGGCGGGTGGCGATCCGCTCGCACCACAGGGCGTCCTCGTCGGCGCCCATGACCGCGAGGGCGTCGGCGAGGATGTCGAGGCCGGCCGTGGTCTCGGGGCCCTTGCCGATGGCGTGGCCGGTGACGTTGCCGTACTCGTCGCGCATCTTGCGGGCGCGGGCCACGACCTGTTCGGCGCCCACCGCGTCCACGAACGCCGAGGCGACGATCCGCGGCTCATCTCCTTCACCGGCCATCCAGCAGATGCCCCGGTCGGAGCGGGAGAACATCGTCGCCCGGTACCCGGCCCTGTACATCGAGGTGCCCAGGATCATGTCGTTGGCAGGCTGGGCCATGACCTTCAGCGCGAACCGCAGGACCGCGTTCGCGCTGATGCCGGTGGGCAGGGACTTGGCGTCGGGGCGCTGGGTGCCGAACATGCCGACCATGCCCAGGGCGGGTCCGCGCTTGGTGATGTCGGTGCAGATCTCTTCGATCTCCGCCCCGTACTTCTCGTGCTCGAACGCCACCTGGCACTCGTCCAGGGCGACGACGATCGGGTGCAGGCCCAGCGTGCTGTCGCTGGCCAGCTCCGGGGTGACCTTCGACTCCGGGCACCGCGAACGGGGCAGGGACTTGATGACCTTCGCCCGGCGCCGCAGTTCGTCTTTCAGCTCCCGGAGGGCCTGGACGACGTACTCGACGTCCTCGTCCTCCTCGCCGGCCCGGTAGCGGTGGGAGACCGGCTCCAGGGCGGAGAAGTCGCCGGTGCCCTTGAAGTCGAACGCGTGCAGTTCGGCACGCCGGTCAAGGGAGGCGATCAGCAGGAACAGCCGCATCAGGAACGTCTTGCCCATGCGGGGGATGGAGCCGACGACCACGGAGGCGAACATGAGCGTGACGGTCACGTCGCGCATGCGCTGGTCGTTGCCGAACACGACGGGCTTGAACAGGTCGACCTGCCCGGACTTCAGGAGCGGCCAGGCCGGTTTGGTGGTCTCGTTCATCGGCTTGTCCCCGACCCACAGGATCAGCCGTCCCTCGTGCTCGGAGGGGTCCGGGGACGGCCAGACGCAGCCGACCTTGCGGCGGAGGCCCGAGGCGAGGGGCTTGCGGGCCTCCATGATGTCCTCGGGGGTCACGCCGTACGGGAGGTCGAGGTCGGCGCGGTAGCCGGGCCCGTCCCTCACGATCTCCGAGGTGAACCGCAGGCCGTTCATGTCCCCGCCCTTCTTGATGGCGGCGGAGATCTTCGCGTTGCCGATGCTGTCCAGCCCCCGCAGGACGATCGAGCCGGTCATCTTCTGCAGCTCGGTTTTCAGCACGGCCGGGCCGATCACCGGGGCGTCGGGCTGCTGCCCGGCCAGCCCCAGCAGGAGGACCCCGCCGGCGGCGAACGCGTACAGGTAGGCGGGCGCCAGGACGTACAGCCACAGGGCGAACCCGAGCCCGAACACGGCGGTGACCAGGGTGACCATCCCGCGCAGCGCGACGCGGCTCTGGCGGAGCTTGGCCAGGCGCATGTACTCGTCGACGTCCTCGGTGCGGACGGCGAAGTCCCGCAGCGGGGCCGCTTCGCGGTCCCACACCCACCGGTTGGTGGAGGCAATGAACCGGCACGCTCCCCGCGGCGACATCAGCGCCAGACGGCCCGCGTAGACGGGCAGGCGCACCCCGTGGAAGAGGGCGGCGTAGCCGAGGTTCGCGGCGGCGTGCTTGGCGGTGGCGGCGAAGTCACGCCGGTTGGTCAGCCATCCGGCGAGGACGGGCTTGCGCTTCTCGTTGCGGACCTTGGGGTCGGGCAGGTTCGGGTTGTCGACCATCTTCGGGATCACCGGCTCGCCGTCGTCGTCCGGGACGGCCCGCAGGTGCGGGGTCGGGGAATCGGTCATGCTGGGGACTCCTGCTCTCGCTGAATGGCGGATGAGTGGGGCCCCGGAGCGGCGCGGTTTCCTTGGCCGGGACGGCCGCTCCGGGGCACCGCTACTTGCGGTACTTGGCCTTGCGGGCGGCCTTCTCGGCCTCCGCCGCTTCGGCGGCCTCGCGGGCCTCGCGCTCGCGGGCGCCGTCGATGATCCGGTCGACCTTGCGGGTCAGGTCGCCGATGTGGACGTTCTCTCCGGCGATACCGCGCTTGGCCATCCGGGCCGTGTACCAGCCGATCTGGGCGATCTCACGCGCGGTGAAGTTCGGGTCCTTCGCCATCGTGGGGCTCCGTTCTGGAGGCCGGGCTGTCCGGCTCCCCTCACCACCCGGCCGTCGGGGCCGGGTGGATCGGGCAGCCGTCAGCCGCGCCAGCGGCGGCCGACGGTCTTGCGGACGTTCTTCGCGGCCTGCGTGCCCTCCGGGCCGCCCACGGACTTCACGACCGTGTGGACGCCCCAGCCCAGGACCAGGGCGAGGAAGGCCAGGAACGCCAGATTGGCGGCGATGGCGGTCAGAGCGCCGATCAGGAGCGGGCCGAAGTAGACCCCGGCCGCGACCGCGCCGGCACCAACGCCGGAGCCAAGCGCGATCCGCTGCACGGTCCGGTCGGGCGGGGCCTGGTGGATGTGCTGATGCACGACCTGCGGCCCACTCAAGGCGGCAGGAAGCTGATCGGCGTAGACGGGGGTGCCGTCCGGGAGGCGGACAACACCGCCGGGCCGGTGTTCGGGCAGGTGGTTCACGGGTTCTCCCAGGTCGAAGCGTCAGGCGGCGAGGAAGAGGGCGGCGAGGGTCAGGGCGAGGACGTGGGCGGTCTGGTCGACGTGGGCGGCTCCGCCGTGTGCGGCCCAGCCCTGCTGGCGGGCGATCCGCATCCACGCGGCGATGGGCCAGCGGCGGTCGATGAACCCGTGGCTGGCGCCGATCCACAGCAGGGCGCCGACGGCGGGCAGGAGCGTGAGGTTCCAGCCCAGCAGCAGCGTGCCGAGGGCGAGCATGGCGCCGCAGGTCAGGAGGTGGGTGGCGGCGTGGGTGATGTTGGCGGTCCAGCCCTGCCGGCCGCACTGGGCCTTGTGGGCGGCCTGGTGGTCGGTCTGGAACGGGTAGTCGGCCAGCAGGTGCCCGACGTAGAGGAGGAACGCGATCTCGGCGAACACGGGAGCCCCTTTCGGGCAGGTCAGGCGGCGAGTTCGTTCGTGTCGGGGTAGGTGCAGGGCACGCACATGCCGAGCTGGACGGGGATGACGTATCCGGCATCCCGGTGGCAGGCGGGGCAGGTGCGGCGGGCGGTGTTCGCCCGGTCCAGGGCCCGGCGTTTCGCGGGCGTCATGGGGCGGACCGGTACGGCCAGGTCGACGCGGTAGAGGTAGGCGACCAGCGGCCCGTGCCGGAAGCGGGGCCGCTGGAGTTCACCAACGACGGGCTGGCCGCCCGGCCGCAGCCCCGCCGCGCGCAGCTGCCGGCGGGTGGCCAGCCCCTCAGGGGCCAGCCGCCAGAGGTAGACGGGTATGGCGCTCACGTGATGTCCACCGCAGCCGCCTCGGCGGCGGCGGACGCTTCCCGCTCACCGCGCAGGGTGTCGCGGAGCATCCGGCCGTTGGCCGGGGAGGTCCGCAGCGTCTTGCGGAGCCGATCGGCGGTCAGGTCCTTCATCGACCACGACTCGGTCAGCGACCTTGCCTCGGCGAGGAGTTCGTCACGCGATCGAGTCGGGGCGGTCGATCGGGCCGACTGCGGGACCCGACCGGTCGCCCGACGCGCACGCGGTCGATCGGCCGCCACCACCAGGGTGGGGCGGATTGAGTCGACCGCCGCATCGACGTCCGCCGGAACCGGATCGGGAGTTGCGCCCACGACCGGGGAGGGTTCCTCAGCGGCCGGCAGGGTGGGGACAGCGGGCTCGGGGTCGTCCGACTTCTCCCGGTCAGAGGTAGACCGGTATATGTCGGTCTGCCCCGATTCAATCGCGCCCGGAGGAGTCGATCCGGTGGTGAGGGCCGGTGTGGCCGGGGTGCCGAACATGGCGACCAGGGCCGAGTCGGCTCCGGCGGTGATCCGATCGCGCTGGACGTCCAGGAGTCGATCGCCCAGGGCGAGGTCGCCGGTGCCGACCTTGCGGGCCAGCTTCCACGCCTTCAGTTCCGACTTCCGCCGGACTTTCTCCTCCGGGTGGTGCGCGGATCGGGCGCGGTGGTAGGCCAGCGCCTGGACGATCTCGGCCGCCCGGCGCTCCGCCTCCCCATCGCGTCCGTCGCGGTGGACCACGATCCGCCGGGCCAGGAACGCGGCTCCCTCGGCGGACGCGGTCATGCCCATTGGGGTCAGTGTGTAGATGACGATCTCGCCCGGCGACTTCGCGGCCATGGAGGACATGGCCGACGCGGTGGCGGGAAGCGCCCACAGCCCGGAGCGGATCACCAGCGGCGAGGACTGCCCCAGCATGGTCAGGCCGAGGAGCACCAGGGCCAGGACCGCCGTGGCGCCCTCGCCTGCCGCGACCGCACCCACCGCCGTACCCGACCCGTAGGCGGTCGAGATGTTGGTGAAGGTGCCGTACCCCCCGGCCCCACCGGTGGCGACCATCGGCACGAACGCCGCCCCAAGAACCACCCTCTGGGCCGTCGTGAGCGGCTTGCCGGCCGCACTCACTGGGCGGCCCTGTCAGCGGCGAGGGTGCGGACCGTGAGGGAGGCGGTCAGCTCAACGCGGCCCGCGAAGCTGTTCTCACTCTCCGTCCACACCCACTCACCGCCCTCGGCCGGCTCGTAGCCCAGAGCGGTCAGGGCCGCCGTCCGTTCGGCGAGCGTGGGGACCGGGCCGGTCCGGCCGAACTCGTGGAACGGCCAGTCCCGGATGGGGGCGTCGGTGACGACGAACAGCTCCCACTCGCCCATGAACGAGTTGGTCAGGCGTGCGATGTGGGTCATGCCGCACCGCCCGGCATGTTCACCGCGAGGGCCTGGTTGGTCAGCGCCCGCCGGACGGCGAGCATCTTGCGGCGGGCCCGGCGGATCCGCCTCTCGTCCAGCTCGGACGGCGTCCGGTCCAGGACGCTGATCTCGACGTCGAGGAGGTCGCGCTCCGCCAGGATCAGCGGCAGCTCCCACTCGATGGCCTTCAGCTCCGAGTCCGTCGGCTCCAGGTCGACGGGAAGCGGGGTAACGGGGGTGTGACGTGCAACGATGGGCTTCATTGGGTCGTGCTCCTCTCAGACAGGAACGGGGCCCGAACCGAAGCCCCCGGTGTTCGAGCACCGGGGGCTTCACTTCTTCAGGGCAGAGACGCCGGCAGGCCGGGCTGTCAGTCGTCGTCGCCGAACTCGTCGGGGTTGACCTGGCGGTCCAGGTCGTAGTGCAGGCTGTCTGCCGCCTTGGTGATCCACTCACCGAGGTTGGCCACCCGCCGGTACTGCGCGAGCCGCAGCTCCTCGGTCAGCACCGGGGCGGCCAGTTCGTCCGCGATGGCGGCCAGGTCCCGCAGGATCCGGCCCAGCACGCCGGCGGACACGGTGCTCGGGTCGGGGAGGTCCTCCCCGTCACGGATGCTCATGGGTTCTCCCAGATCGGAAGGGGTGGAGCGGAAATCCGGCTCCCCTCAGCCCCGCCCGTACGACGCCAAAGGGTGCCGGACGGGCGGAGGAGGCAACCGGCCGCAGCAGAAAGCGCTGCGGATGGGTTGATCACTTGCATGGGATGTCTCGTTTACGGGAGCGCGCTCCCGTTGGTAGGCAGAGACCCGCCGTCCGGCTGCCAAGGGGCCGGCACCCTCCCCCCGTCCAGTGCGGGGCTCCTGTGCGACTGAGCGCCGTGTAAGGCGTTGGAGAGCAGCCCAAGTCAGGGCTTGTACAGCTCCTTCAGTCATGTACTCCTGTGCAGGAGTTACGAGTAAGAGAGTGCTGTACTCCTGTAGAGGAGTCAAGCGCCACGGAGGGAGGTCGCCTTGCCACATGGCTCAAATCTGGCGAGTTGTCAGTCTCCGGCGGGGATGCGGTACTCCAGAACGAACTGGTCAGCACTCATGAGCGTGTCGCAGACCTCAACGACTCGACCTGACTTGATTTGAGCGTCGCGCATCAGGTGAATGACGGGCGCGCCCGGGCTCAGGCTCAGCGAGCCCTGCTCTTCTTTGGTGGCGAGACGAACCCGCACCGTCTCCCGAAACTCCGCCAGCAGGTCTCCGCGCTCCTCGATGCGCGCGTAGATCCCACCCGGCCCAGGGTTCTCCTCCCTGAGCTGGGGGATGTCCTCGGCAAGGTCCCACGGGAGGTAGGACGTCGCCTCCTCCGTGGGAACGCCGTCGCTGTAGTACAGCCGACGCCGCGCGAGCACCTTCGCCCCCGGCTCCAGCCCAAGCCGTGCGGCCACCTCGGCCGGGGCCTCGGTTTGGCCCACGAAGAGGACACGGACGCTGGGCTTCGAACCCGACTGCTCGGCCTCGGCCAGATACGCGGCCTTGCCAGCCTGCCTGTGCGAGCGGCGAAACCGGTCGCTGGACTTCCTCTGAACCGGCGGAGCCTTCCGAACGAACGACCCGCGTCCGTGGTGCGTGTCGACCAGGCCGCGAACCCGCAGCTCGGTCATCGCCTTGCGGACGGTCCCCTGCGCGACCGAATACCGCTCCATGAGCTCGGACTCACTCGGCACCTTCTCCCCGGGGCGGAGCCTGGCCTGGGGGTCCCCAAGCGCTTCCTGAATCTGCTGGCTGAGGTCGTCCGCGATCTGGAGGTAGCGCGGGCGCCCTGCGTCACGTGCTGGCGAGAGAGGCATACTCTGCTGATTCTCCTAGACTCATGTATATGACTAACGCTACCGCCGAGAGGCCGCTGCACTCCGTCTCGGTCGCTGGAATCGTCATCCGGGATGACGGGCGCGTGCTCGTGATCCGGCGCGCTGATAACGGGGCTTGGGAGCCGCCGGGCGGCATCCTCGAACGGGATGAGCGACCTGAGGAGGGCGTACGGCGGGAGGTGGCCGAAGAGACTGGGATCGCCGTCGAGGTCGAGCGGCTCACCGGGGTCTACAAGAACCTCACGCTCGGCGTGATCGCTCTGGTCTTCAGGTGCCGGCCTGTCGGCGGGGTGGAGCAGCTGTCCGACGAATCGACGGCGGTCCGCTGGCTCACGCCCGACGAGGTGGAGCAATCCATGAAGGAAGTCTTCGCTGTACGTGTCGCTGACGCCCTGGACGGCACGGCCCCCCACGTCCGGTCGCACGATGGGGTTCGACTGCTTGCGGCCTGATGGCAGCATGTGAGGGCCCCCCGACATCGCAGGTCAGGGCGGGGAGAGCTCCTTAAAGCGGGTGTCGCAGGTTCGCGCCCCTGCTGTGCCCCCACAGCGACCCACCGTGCGCCTGCCACCACGCATGCCGTTGCAACACCCTGTGCTCAGGCCCCACCCGGGGCGGTGAGGAGGCAGGATGGCGAGGCGTCGACGACCGCAGCCCAGGGATAGCCGAGGTCGGTACACGAAAACCGGCATACCTCTCTGGTTCGGCGTTCTGGTGGTGGCGGTACTGATTGTCTCCTTCGTCCGGTAGTGGACGGCGTCGCAACCATGGAGGGACACGGCCAGGGTGGGTGTCTAACTGGGTGACAACCGGGGCGCACATCGGCGGACGATGACGGACTCCACCGGACTGTTGCCGCTGATCAACGGCACACCGACTCCTGCTCAGCCGCCTACCTGCACTGCTTCGGGACGAAGAGGTCGTGGGTTCAAATCCCGCCACCCCGACAGTGTTTGACAGCGAAGGGCCTGATCCACATCAGTGGATCAGGCCCTTCGCTGTTGTGCGTGCCCGTACGTGCCCGGGCGACCGGGGTGGCCGCGCATGAGGTGCGGGTGGGGTCCGGGGGTGCTGCAATGCCCGGAGGGGCCGACGGCCGGTGCAGAGGTGCGGGTGGGGCGCGGCGGCTCCGGCGGAGCGGGCCGTCCCGGCGGCCCGGAAGGAGTGGCCATGGCGACCCAGACGGGGGAGGCGGAGCTGCTGCGGGGGCTGCTGACGACGCCCGAGTACCGCAAGACGCTCGCGCTGTGCGCGCTGATCGGCATCCCGGTGTCGCTGGTGTGCTTCTGGTTCCTGGCGGGGTTGCACGAGCTGCAGCACCTGCTGTGGGACAGCCTGCCGCAGGGACTGGGGTGGGCCGGCGCTCCGTGGTGGTGGCCGCTGCCGCTGCTGCTGGTCGCGGGCGTCGTCGTGGGCTGGGTGGCCGGCCGGCTGCCCGGTGCGGGCGGGCACGTCCCGGCGGCCGGGCTGGCCATGGGCGGAACGTCGACCAAGGCACTGCCCGGGGTGGTGCTCGCCGCGGCAGCGAGCCTGCCGTTCGGTGCGGTACTGGGTCCCGAGGCGCCGCTGATCGCTCTGGGCGGCGGGCTCGCGCTGCTGCTGCGGGACCTGGCGCGCGGGCCGGGGACCCCGCAGGCCAGTGTGCTGATGGGGGTGGCGGGCGCGGCCGCGGCCATCTCCGCGATCTTCGGGAGCCCGCTGATCGCGGCCGTGCTGCTGATCGAGGTGGTGGGGGTGGGCGGCCCGCAGCTGGTCGCCGTCATGCTGCCCGCGCTGCTCTCCAGCGGGCTGGGGGCGCTGGTGTTCACCGGGTTCGGCCGGTGGACCGGGCTGAAGACCGGCGGCCTGACCGTCAGGTTCCCCGGGACGGTTCCCCGGCTGGACGCGGCGGACGTGGGCTGGGGGCTGCTGCTGGCGGTGGCCCTGGCGGTGGTGCTGCGCCTGACGGTGGGCGCGGGGAAGCGCGTCGCGGTCTACGTCACCCGGCGGACCGTCGCCCGTACGGCGCTGTGCGCGCTCGGCGCCGGGGCGTGCGCGGCCGTCTACGCCCTGGTCACCGGCCGGTCCCCGGCGGAGGTGGCCTCCTCCGGGCAGGCCATGATGGCCCCGCTGGTGGAGAGCCCGCAGTCCTGGGCGGTGGGGGTGCTCGTGGCCGTCCTGCTCTGCAAGACGGTCGCGTACGCCCTGTGTCTCGGCAGCCTGCGCGGCGGCCCGGTCTTCCCGGCCCTCTTCCTGGGCTGCGCGGCGGGGGTGCTGGCGGCTCCGCTGCCGGGCCTGGGGGTGCTGCCGGCCGTGACCGCGGGGCTGGCCGCGGGGGCGGCCAGCGTGCTGCGGCTGCCGGTCAGCAGTGCGGTGATGGCGCTGGTGCTGGTCGACAGCCCGGGGATGACGCCGGTGGCGATCCTGGCGACGGTCGCCGCGCTGATCACCGCCGAGCTGCCGGTGGGGCACCGGCGCCGGAAGCCGGCGCAGACCGCCGCCCGGCCGGCCTGATCCCGCGGCCCCGGACCGGGCCGCGGGCCCGGCCTGGTCCGAAGGACACGGCCTACGCGTCGAGCGGGTTCGCCGCGATCCGCTTCGCCGCGCCGCTCGCGACGTAGGCGGCCGCCGCGCAGGAGGGCTTGCGGGCCGCCTGGTCCTCGACCAGGGCCAGGAAGGAGGGGCCGAATCCGAGGCGGGGGTGGGCCGCCAGCAGGGCGGTGCGGAAGGCGGGGTCGAAGTCGGGGACGCGCAGGCCCGAGACGTCCGCGCTCGTGCCCACCTGGAGGAGGTGGCTCTCGACGTCCTCGGCGGCGGTGACGTCGTCGCGCATGTGCAGCACGATCACCTCCTCCGCCCGGGCCCGGCGGGCCGGGTCCCAGCCGAGGCCCGCCGTGAAGAGGCGGGCCACGTGGCCGCCGGCCTCCTCGAAGGGGAGGGTGTGGCTGTCGAACGGCGCGGTCAGGCCCAGGTCGTGGAGCAGGGCGCTGACGTAGAAGAGCTCGGCGTCGTACACGAGGCCGTGCTGCCGTGCGTACTCGGCGCCGAAGGCGTAGGAGCGGACGGAGTGGTTGAGCAGGGCGGGGTCCGCGTACTCCGAGGCGATCTCGAAGGCGCGGCGGGCCGTGCCGGAGTCAAGGTTGTGAAGGGTCCACGTCATGCACCGCACCTTAGAGGGGCAGGGTGAAGTCCACCTCCGACGGCCCGGCTTGCCCCGGCCACCACAGCCGGGTCGGTGCCGGCGGGGTTTCGGCGAGGACGGTGCCGCGCGCGACCACGTACCGCGGGCGGACCTGGCGGCGGACCGCCTCCGCGGGGGTCGGCGCGGGGAGGAGGACGAAGGAGGCGGGCGCGCCCTCGGTCACGCCGTACTCGTCCGGGCCCAGCCCGAGCACGCGGGCCGCGTGCTCCGTCACCATCGAGAAGGCGAGCGGGACTTCCTCGGCCCCGGTGAGCTGGGCGGCGTACAGGCCGACGAGGGCGGTCTGGAGGGGGTTGGCGGTGCCGAGCGCGTTCCAGGGGTCCATCACGTCGTCGTGCCCGAAGGCCACGTTGACCCCGGCGGCAAGCATCTCCTTGACCTGGGTGAGGCCGCGCCGCTTGGGGTAGGCGTCGAAGCGGCCCTGGAGGTTGAGGTTGGCGAAGGGGTTGGAGACCAGGTTGATGCCCGAACGCGCCAGGAGCCGCTGGAGTTTGAGGCTGTAGGCGCCGTTGTAGGAGCCCATGGCCGTCGTGTGGGAGGCGGTGGCCCGCTCGCGCAGGCCCGTGCGCAGGGCGAGGGTGGCGAGCACCTCCACGAAGCGGGACTGTTCGTCGTCGATCTCGTCGCAGTGGGCATCGACCCGCAGCCCGTGCTCCTCGGCCAGCGCGAAGGCGGTCCGCAGGGAGGCGATCCCGTCCTCGCGGGTGTCCTCGAAGTGGGGGATCGCGCCGACGACGTCCGCTCCGCGCACCACGGCCTCGCGCAGCAGTGCCGCGCCGTCGGGGAAGGAGACGATGCCCTCCTGCGGGAAGGCCGTGATCTGGAGGGTCATCACGTCCCGGACCCGGTCGCGGACCTCCAGCAGGGCGTCGAGGGCGGTCAGGGACGGGTCGGTGACGTCGCAGTGCGTGCGCACGTGCAGGACGCCCTGGGCCGCCTGCCAGCGCAGCACCTCGGTGGCCCGCGCGATCACGTCCTCGCGGGTCAGGGTCCGCTTGCGCTCGCTCCAGCGGGCGATGCCCTCCCAGAGGGTGCCGGAGGCGTTCGGGCGCGGCTGCCCGGCGGTCAGGGCGGTGTCGAGGTGGATGTGGGGCTCGACGAAGGGTGCGCTGAGCAGCCCGCCGTGGGCCTCGATGAGCACGCCCGTGGCGGGCGGCTCCTTCTGGTCGTCGTACGGCAGGACGCGCGCGATGCGTCCGTCCTCGGCGACCTCCACGTCGTGGAGGCCCTCCTCGTGCAGCAGCCGGGCGCCCCGGACGATCATCCGCATCCCGCCAGGCTAGGGCGGCGCGGTCCGTGTTTCACGTGAAACACGGACCGTGACCGGATGTCGGGGTTCAGCCGCGCTTGGCCTGCGCCTTCTGCTGCATGCCGCGCGTCTTCGCGGAGAGGGACTGGGCCTCGCGGCCCGCAGCCTTCGCCCGCGCCTCGGCCGCCGTGTTCTTGGCCATCGCGCGCTCGGAGTCCTGATGGCCGTGATGACCGGTACGGGCCTGCTTGGTCATGATCAACACCCTCTCGGGAAACGCTCGGCGTACGCCCTCCACCATGCGCTCGTTCGGAGCAGTCGGCATCCCGGCGGCCCGTCGGCCGGTCAGGCAAGAATGGAGGGCATGACCAGCAGCGACAGCGATCTGACCCCCGGCGGGACCCCCGCTTCCGAGATGCCCGACTGGGAGAAGCGGTTCCGGGCCCCGCGCGTGGGGCTGCCGGACTGGGCCGAGGACGCCCCGGACCGCTCGCTCTTCGTGTCGAACGCCACCGGCACCTACGAGCTCTACGCGTGGGACCGCGCCACCGGCGCGCAGCGCCAGGCCACCGACCGCCCCAACGGCACCACCGACGGCACCCTCTCCCCCGACGGGGAGTGGATCTGGTGGTTCTCCGACACCGACGGCGACGAGTTCGGCACCTGGGTCCGCCAGCCCTTCGCGGGCGGACCCGACGAGCCCGCCACGCCCGGCCTGGAACCCTCCTACCCCGCCGGGCTGGCCATCGGCCGCGACGGGACCGCGGTGGTCGGCCGGTCCACCGACGAGGACGGCTCCACGATCCACGTCGTCCGGCCCGACGGCAGCGCCCCGGCCGTGATCTACCGGCACCGCGAGTCGGCCGGGGTCGGCGACCTCTCCCGCGACGGGACCCTGATCGCGATCGAGCACACCGAGCACGGCGACGCGATGCACTCGGCGCTGCGCGTGGTCACCCTCGACGGGGCCACCGTCGCGGAGCTGGACGACTCGCGCGGCGGCACCGAAGAGCTGGGCCTGGAGGTGCTGGGCTTCGCTCCGGTCCCGGGGGACACCCGGCTGCTGGTCGGCCACCAGCGGCGCGGCCGCTGGGAGCCGATGGTGTGGGACGTGGCCACGGGCGCCCAGGAGGACCTCGCGATCGAACTCCCGGGCGATGTGAGCGCCGAGTGGTACCCGGACGGGGCCGCGCTGCTCATCGAGCACAGTTTCGAGGCGCGCGACGAGCTGTGGCGCTACGACCTGGCCGCGCGGGAGCTCGTCCGCGTGGACACTCCCCCGGGGTCGGTGTCGGGGGCCACCGCGCGCCCGGACGGGACCGTGGAGTACCAGTGGTCCTCGGCCGCCGAGCCGGCCTCCGTACGGTCCACCGCGGGCGGGGTGGTACTGGACCCGCCCGGGTTCCGGCCGCCCGGCTCGGTGCCGGTGGAGGACGTGTGGGTGGAGGGCCCGGGCGGGCGGATCCACGCGCTCGCGCAGCGCCCGGCCGGCCACGGCGAGGGCCCCTTCCCGACGGTCTTCGAGATCCACGGCGGGCCCACCTGGCACGACTCCGACTCCTTCGCGGCGGCCCCGGCGGCCTGGCTGGACCACGGCTTCGCGGTGGTCCGGGTCAACTACCGGGGCTCGACGGGATACGGCCGGGAGTGGACGGACGCCCTCAAGCACCGGGTCGGCCTGATCGAGCTGGAGGACATCTCGGCGGTCCGCGAGTGGGCCGTCTCCTCGGGCCTGGCGGACCCCGCGCGGCTGGTGCTGTCCGGCGGCTCCTGGGGCGGCTACCTGACCCTGCTGGGCATCGGGACGCGGCCCGACGACTGGGCGGTGGGGCTGGCCGCCGTACCGGTGGCGGACTACGTGACGGCGTACCACGACGAGATGGAGGCGCTGAAGTCCCTGGACCGCACCCTCTTCGGCGGCACGCCCGAGGAGGTCCCCGAGCGCTTCGAGGCCTCCTCGCCGCTGACGTACGTGGACGCGGTGAAGGCGCCCGTGTACATCGCGGCGGGCGTGAACGATCCGCGCTGCCCGATCCGGCAGATCGACCACTACGTCGACCGGCTCGTGGCCCGCGGCGCGGTCCACGAGGTGTACCGCTACGACGCGGGGCACGGCTCGCTGGTGGTGGAGGAGCGGATCAAGCAGGTCCGGATGGAGCTGGAATTCGCCCTGAAGCACCTGCCCCGGGGGCTGCCGCGCTGACCCGGCACCGGGACCCCGGTGCACCCCCCGTACCGTTGGTGGGGTGCACCGGTTTCTCCTGACCCCGCGCTGGTGGGGGATCAACGTCTTCGTCGCCCTCGCCATCCCCTTCTGCCTGTTCATGGGGACCTGGCAGCTGGGCCGGTTCGAGGACCGCGTCGGCAGCCACCGGGAGGCGGCCTCCGGGCGCCCCGACGCGGAGCCGGCCGCGCCGCTGGACTCGCTGCTGCCGGTGGACACCAGGACCTCCGGGCGGCTGGCCTCCGCGGCCGGCGAGTACGGGCGGCAGCTGCTGGTCCCCGAGCGGGACCTCGACGGCAGGCGGGGCTTCTACGTCCTGACCCTGCTGCGGACCGACTCCGGCAGGACCGTCCCCGTGGTCCGGGGCTGGATGCCGGGTACGGCGGACGCGGCGAAGGCCCCGGCCCCGCCGGCCGGCCGGGTCGAGGTGACGGGGGCCCTCCAGGCCTCGGAGAACTCCGGCACCAAGGGCGTGCACGCGCAGGGCGGGCTGCCGCCGGGCCAGCTCGGGGTGATCGGGGCGGCCACGCTGGTCAACCTGGTGCAGGACCCGCTCTACGACGCCTGGCTGACGGTGCAGACCGCGTCGGACGGGATGGTCCCCGTCCCGGCGGAGGCGCCGAGCAACACCGGGCTCGACCTGAAGGCCTTCCAGAACCTCGGCTACACCGGTGAGTGGTTCGTCTTCGTCGCCTTCGTGCTCTTCATGTGGTTCCGGTTCTACCGGCGCGAGGTGGAGACCCTGCGCGACGCCGAGGCGGGCCTGCTGCCGGCCGCGAGCCCGGCGGGTGCGCCCGGCACCGCCCCCGCGAAGGCGGCTCCCGCTACGGCGCCGGCTGCGGAATGAGTCCCGTCCGGTAGACCGTGCCCCCGCAGGCCTGCGGGATGGTGGTCTGGGTGACGGGGGCGCCCGTGGCGGTGGCCGGGGCGTGGGAGACCGCCACTCCGGCAGGGTCCGGGTCGACCGGTCCGCTCGGCCGCTGCGTCCCGCCCGCCGTGTCGCCGGCCCCCGCCGGGGTGTCCGCCGCCCCGCCGGCCGCGGTGTTCGCCGGAGCGCCGTCCGACCGGGCCGCCGGGCTCTGCGCCGTACCGTCCTGCTGCCGGGGCGTGGCCGAGGGGCCCGGGGCCGCCGGACAGGACTGCGGGGAGGGCACCCAGGCGAAGAGGACCTCGTACGCCTGCTTCGGCTGGAGCAGCAGCGCCGGGGCCTCCGCCGAGGGGTCGGGCAGCCCGCTCGCCGGGTCCCCGGCCTTGTGGCCCGTGACCGTCACCCCGGGAGGCTGTGCGGGCGGCGGGCCGTGGGCCACCGAGGCGGCCGTCACGGTGTCGGGGCCGGTGACCGTACAGCCCTTGGCGGAGACGTTGGTGACCTTGAAGCTGCCGTAGACCTTGCCGTCGGCCTCGGGGGCGCGTGCGCTGCCCGCCACCCCGAGCTGGTCGGCGGTGCACCCGGGGGCCGCGGCGGCCGCCCCGGCCGGGGGCTGCGGGCCGTTGCCGGCGGCGGCCGCGGGGGCTCCGCTGCCGGAGGGGCCCGCCGTCACGCCGCCGGACGGGGATCCGCCGGGCTGCGGGGAGGGCCGTTCGCCCGTGCCGCCGGCCGTCGGGTCCTGGCCCTTGCCGGCGGGCTGGGCGGGATGCGGCCGGGCCGCGCCGCCGGAGTCGTCGGCGTGCGCACCGCCGGGGCGGGGGCCCTGCGCCTCGCCGTGGCCCGCCATCGCCGAGTGCCCGGCGGCGCTGCCGCCCTCGTCCTCGTCGCCCAGGTGCAGCGCCGCCGGGACGGCGGTGCCGGCCAGGAGTACCGCCACGGCCGCCCCGAGCAGGGCCTGCCGTTTGCGGGCCCGGCGTGCGGGCACGGCGTGGCGCAGCCGCTCCAGGGCCCCTTCGGAGGGTTCGAGGCCCTGCACGGCCCCGGCGAAGAGGCTGCGGAGCACCTGCTCGTCGGCCGCGGCCGGACCGGCGGAGTGCGACGGGTTCCCGTGGTCGTCCCTCATGACTGCGCAGCCTCCATCGCCACCCTCAGCGCGGCAATGCCCCGCGATCCGTACGCCTTGACCGAGCCGAGCGATATCCCGAGCGTCTCGGCGACCTGGGCTTCCGTCATGTCCGCGAAATAGCGCAGCACCAGCACCTCGCGCTGGCGGCGCTGGAGTCCGCGCATGGCCCTGATCAGGTCGTCGCGCTCGAGCTGGTCGTACGCCCCCTCCTCCGCGCTGGCCATGTCCGGCATCGGCTTCGACAGCAGCTTGAGGCCGAGGATGCGGCGGCGCAGCGCCGAGCGCGAGAGGTTCACGACGGTCTGGCGGAGATAGGCCAGGGTCTTGTCGCGATCGCGCACCCGGTTGCGGGCGGAGTGGACGCGGATGAAGGCCTCCTGGACCACGTCCTCGCAGGAGGCGGTGTCGTCGAGGAGGAGGGCGGCCAGCCCGAGGAGCGAGCGGTAGTGGGCCCGGTAGGTCTCGGTGAGGTGGTCGACGGTGGTCCCGGCCACGACCGGCGGCGCGGCGGCCTCCCCCGCGGCGGGCGCCGGGGCCTCGTCGGCGGCGCCGGCGGGCGCCGCGCTATCGCGGGGCGAGGGCACGCGGCCGCCCGGGACCGCCCCGGCGGGCAGCGCGCCGGCCTGCGGGACGGGCACGATCACAGGAAAGCCGCCGTAAGCGCCGGTGCGCCGGCGCGGGGGAGCGATCCCCGAGCGCGCCGGTACGACGGCGAAGTCCAAGAGTGCCTCTGCCACGCCCGTTGGACACGCGTCCCCCCGTCAGGGTTGTACGCGTGAGGCAGAGTATTCAGCAATTTCCCCATTGCCTTCATGCGTACCCGCTCTTCCCGATTGCCCCATTTATCCAGGCGGCAGTCGGGCCATCACCTTGATCAAGGGATCGAAGCCGATCCTACAAAGCGGATTACGCGAATTCACCCGCGATCAGTTCCGAGATCTGAGCGGCATTCAGCGCGGCGCCCTTGCGGAGATTGTCGGCGCAGACGAAGAACTCCAGCGCCCGGGCGTCGTCGAGCGAGCCCCGCAGGCGGCCCACCCAGGCCGGGTCCGTGCCGGCCGCGTCCGCCGGCGTCGGCCACTCCCCCGCCGCGGGATCGTCCACGAGGACCACCCCGGGCGCCGCCTCCAGGATCTCCCGGGCGTGCGCCGCGGCCACCTCCCGCTCGAAGCGCGCCCGCACGGTCAGGGAATGCCCGGTCACCACGGGGACCTGGACGCAGGTCACGGAGACCGGCAGGGACTCCAGGCCGAGGATCCGCCGGGTCTCCGCCCGCACGGCCAGCTCGTGCGAGGACCAGCCGTCCGCGCGCAGCTCACCGGACCAGGGCACCACGTTCAGCGCGAGCGGAGCCGCGAACGGCCCGGTGTCCTCGCCCACGGCCCGGCGCACGTCCCCGGGCTGCTCCCCCAGCGGGCTCCCGGCGACCAGCGACAGCTGGCGCCGCAGCGCCTCGGAACCGGCCCGGCCCGCCCGGCTCGCGGCCTGGTACGAGGAGACGGCCAGCTCGGCCAGCCCGTACTCGGCGTGCAGCGCGCCCAGGGCGGCGATCATCGCGGCGGTCACGCAGTCCGGGCCCGCGACGATGCCGCGCGGGCGGCTCCGTACGGCGCGGGCGTTGACCTCGGGCACCACCAGCGGCACCTCGGGGTCCTCCCGGAAGGCGGCGGACTGGTCCACCACCACGGCCCCGCGCGCGGTGACCACGGGCGCCCAGCGCGCCGAGACCTCGGCCGGGGTCAGGAAGAGGACGACGTCGCCCGCGCCGAGGCCCTCGAAGGCGTCCTCGGTGAGGGCGAGCACCTCGGTCTCCTCGCCGCGGACGGCCAGCACGCGGCCGGCCGAGCGCGGTGAGGCGATCAGGCGTATGGCGCCCCAGACGTCCGCCCGCTGGGACAGGATCTGGAGCAGGATCGATCCGACCGCCCCGGTCGCCCCGACCACGGCGAGCGCCGGGGCCGGGGCCGACCGGTGCGGACTCATCGTCCGGTGCCTCCGTAGACGACCGCCTCGTCGCTGTCGGAGTCGAGGCCGAAGGCCGTGTGGACCGCGATGACGGCCGCGTTCACGTCGTCCTGGCGGGTCACCACCGAGATGCGGATCTCCGAGGTGGAGATCAGCTCGATGTTGACGCCCGCGTCGGACAGCGCCTGGAAGAAGGAGGCGGTGACGCCCGGGTTGGTCTTCATGCCCGCGCCGACCAGGGAGATCTTGCCGATCTGGTCGTCGTAGCGCAGGGAGTCGAAGCCGATCTGCGCCTTCGCCTTCTCCAGGGCGTCGATGGCCTTGTGGCCCTCGGTCTTGGGAAGGGTGAAGGAGATGTCCGTCAGGCCCGTGGAGGCCGCCGAGACGTTCTGGACGATCATGTCGATGTTGATCTCGGCGTCCGCGATGGCGCGGAAGATCGCCGCGGCCTCGCCCGGCTTGTCCGGAACGCCGACGACGGTGATCTTGGCTTCGGAGACGTCGTGGGCGACTCCGGAGATGATGGCGTGCTCCACCTGCTCGTCCCCTTGCGACTCGGGCTTCTCGTTGCTGACCCAGGTACCCGGCAGTCCGGAGAAGGACGAACGGACGTGGATCGGAATGTTGTAGCGGCGCGCGTACTCGACGCAGCGGTGCAGCAGCACCTTGGAGCCGGAGGCCGCGAGCTCCAGCATGTCCTCGGAGGAGATCCAGTCGATCTTCCGGGCCTTCTTCACGACGCGGGGGTCCGCGGTGAAGACGCCGTCGACGTCGGTGTAGATCTCGCAGACCTCGGCGTCCAGCGCCGCGGCCAGCGCCACGGCGGTGGTGTCCGAGCCGCCGCGGCCGAGGGTGGTGATGTCCTTGGAGTCCGCGGACACGCCCTGGAAGCCGGCGACGATGGCGATGTTGCCCTCGTCCAGCGCGGTGCGGATCCGGCCCGGCGTCACATCGATGATGCGCGCTTTGTTGTGGACCGAGTCGGTGATCACGCCTGCCTGGCTGCCGGTGAACGACTGGGCCTCGTGGCCCAGGTTTTTGATCGCCATGGCCAGCAGGGCCATGGAGATCCGCTCTCCGGCGGTCAGCAGCATGTCGAATTCGCGCCCGGCAGGCATCGGCGATACCTGCTCGGCGAGATCGATCAGCTCGTCCGTCGTGTCGCCCATCGCGGAAACCACGACGACCACCTGGTGGCCGTTCTTCTTGGCGTCCACGATCCGCTTGGCGACGCGCTTGATGCCCTCGGCATCGGCTACGGAGGAGCCTCCGTACTTCTGCACGACAAGGCCCACGTGCGCTCCTCGCTCGGTCCGTCTCATTGCGGGTGCAGTCTAACGAGCGGCCGCGATCCGACCGCCTCGTACCACATCATGAGATGGGATTATTTACGGCCGAGCCTACCGAGTTCCTGCTCCATGACCCGCCCCGCCTGCTCCACGAGGTCCTCCTCGGTGAGGTCCTCGTCGGTGTCCAGCCCGTCGAGGGCCGCGAGCGGCTGGTTGAGGCGGACGTGCGAGATCAGCGACTGGAGGGCGCGCAGGGTGGCCGAGGCCGTCGGCCCCCAGTTGGTGAAGTACGAGAACTGCCACCACCACAGCGCCTCGGTGACCCGGCCCGCCTGGTGGTGGATGAGCCCGTGCCGCAGGTCGGCGACCACGTCGGCCAGGTCGTCGGAGATCCGGTGCGCGACCGGGGCCTTGCGCGGCTCGTACGGGTCGAACACCTCGGAGTAGACGTCGACCGGCTCCAGCATCACGGCGAAGCGCTCGCGCAGGTCGTCCACGTCCGGCTCCGGGCCCAGGTCGGGCTCGTAGCGCTCGTCGGGCAGGACGTCCTGGTACGCGCCCAGCCGGCCGCCCGCCAGCAGCAGCTGGGACACCTCCAGGAGGAGGAAGGGAACGGCGCTGTCCGGGTCCTCGCCCTTGGCCACCTCGGTGACCGCGACGATGAAGGACTCGATCTGGTCCGCGATCGAGGCGGCGAAGTCGTCCGGATCCTGTCCCAGGGCGTGCAGCGTTGCGTCAGACATCAAGAAGTCGCCTTCCTTCAAAGGCCCGCCCGAGCGTGACCTCGTCCGCGTACTCAAGGTCTCCCCCGACGGGGAGCCCGCTGGCCAGGCGGGTGACCTTCAGGCCCATGGGCTTGATCATGCGGGCGAGATAGGTGGCGGTCGCCTCGCCCTCCAGGTTCGGGTCGGTCGCGAGGATCAGCTCGGTCACCGTCCCGTCCGCGAGCCGCGCCAGCAGCTCGCGGATGCGCAGGTCGTCGGGGCCGACGCCCTCGATCGGGCTGATCGCCCCGCCGAGGACGTGGTACTTGCCCCGGAACTCGCGGGTCCGCTCGATCGCGACGACGTCCTTCGGCTCCTCCACCACACAGATCACCGTCGCGTCGCGGCGCGGGTCGCGGCAGATGCCGCACCGCTCCTCCTGCGCCACGTTCCCGCAGACCGCGCAGAACCGGACCTTCTCCTTGACCTCCAGCAGCGCGTGCGCGAGGCGGCGGACGTCGGTGGGCTCGGCCTGCAGGATGTGGAAGGCGATCCGCTGCGCGCTCTTGGGCCCGACGCCGGGCAGCCTGCCCAGCTCGTCGATCAGGTCCTGGACCACGCCTTCGTACAACGGACTGCCTTCTTTCGGTTCTGGTGCTGTGTTCTACAGGGAACGGGGGCGGGACGGGAAGGGGAGGGCTAGAAGGGGAGGCCGGGGATGCCGCTGCCGCCGCCCAGGCCCTGGGCCAGCGGGCCCAGCTTCTGCTGCTGGAGCGCCTGGGCGTTCTCGTTGGCCGCCTGGACCGCCGCGACGACCAGGTCGGCGAGGGTCTCGGTGTCCTCCGGGTCCACGGCCTTCGGGTCGATGACCAGGGCCCGCAGGTCACCGGAACCGGTGACGGTCGCCTTCACCAGGCCGCCGCCGGCCTGGCCTTCGACCTCGGTCCGGGCCAGTTCCTCCTGGGCCGTGGCGAGGTCGCGCTGCATCTTCTGGGCCTGCTGGAGCAGCTGCTGCATGTTGGGCTGGCCACCACCGGGAATCACGGGTACTCACTCCATCTGCGCATCGGCCTGGCTGCGGCCGTCGGGAACGCTCGGTCAATCCGAGCCTACGTGCTCCCCGGGCGGCGCGCCCTACGCCGGGAGGACCAACTCTTTCGGGTGAGAGACGGGGCGTGCGCGTCCCTGATGGAGACCTCCTTGCGGGCGGAAAACCGGGGATTCGTTGTCCATCGCGTGTCATTCGAAGGTAGGAAGAGCATGCGCACCATTGCGCACACGCGCACCACGACACGTCAGTGCAGGCAGAGGGAGTGCCCGGGTGAGTCAGCCGGAGATGCAGCCCGAGGGGCCACCCCGGGATCCCGCAGAGGACGGCGACCTCACCGGGCGGCCGTTCCCCCTCGGCGACTGGGGCGAGCCCGCGGAACGGCTCGACGAGCTCTACCGGCGGGTGGAGGCCGACGCCCTGCGCACCGCCGAGTGGTACCTGTCGGACCGGGCCTGGAAGCGCCGGGGCGCGCGGACCCTGCGGGCCGGCGCGGCCCTGGGCGCCGTCACGGGCGCCGCGATGCCGCTGCTGGAGCTGACCGGGTCGACCCCGGGCGCGGCCCCGTACGGCTACCTCTCGCTGCTGCTGGCCGCCGCCTGCCTGGCCTGCGACCGGTTCTTCGGCCTGACGTCGGGGTGGATGCGGGACGTGGCCACGGCGCAGGCCGTGCAGCGCAGGCTCCAGACGCTCCAGTTCGACTGGGCCTCGGAGAACGTGCGCGAGGTGCTGGGGCCGACGGAGGGCACGGCGAGCGAGGCCGCCGAGCGCTGTCTGACGGTGCTGCGGAGGTTCTCCGAGGACGTGGCGGAGCTGGTGCGCTCCGAGACGGCGGACTGGATGGTGGAGTTCCGGGCGGGACCGACGCCGCTGGCCATGCAGTCCCTGGCCGCCGCCCCGGCCCGCCCGGACCCGGGTGTGCCGCCGGCCCGCTTCCCCCTCCCCCCGGGCACCCGCCCGAACATGCCCCGCCAGCGTCCTCCGGAGCAGCCCCGCTGAGGTTCCCGGGGCCGCGGGCGGGTGCCCGGGCGGGTCCGGGCGGGTCCGGGCGGGTCCGGGCGGGTCCGGGCGGGTCAGCTGAAGATGATCATGGAGCCTTGGCCCAGGCTCCGGGTGGCCGCCGCGTGCAGGCCCAGCCAGACGTGCCGCTCCCGCGCGAAGGGGCTCGCGTCGTACGGGATCGGCCCCGCGGGCTCCTCCAGCGCCGTCGGGCCGCCCGGCGGCGCCGGCGCCGCGGGAGGGTTGGCCGGGTCTATCCCGATCGCCGGGGCGACGAAGGCCAGCTCCCGCAGCAGCCCCTGCGCCGACCCCAGCGGACCGCCGCCGGCCAGCAGCTCCTCGTTGGCCAGCGGCGCCGGGAAGTCCACCGGGACGTACGCCCCGGCGTGGTCGTAGTGCCACACCAGGTGCGACTGCTGCGCGGTGGACTCGAACATCTCCAGCAGCTGCTCGTAGTCCCCGCCCAGCTCGTCCACCGGGGTCACCGGCAGCCCGCAGATCTGGAGCAGGTACGCCCGCCGCAGGAAGTGCAGGGCGTCGTAGTCGAAACCGGCCACCGGGGCCACGTCCCCGCTCAGGCCCGGCATGTAGGCGAACACGGGCACCGACGGCAGACCCGCCTCGCCCAGCGCCTTGTCGTACGCGGCGATCTCCTCCGCGAAGGGGTTGTCGGGGCTGTGGCACAGCACGTCGACAAGGGGGACCAGCCACAGGTCACAGGCCACGCGGGCTCCGATCAGTCGTTGCCGCCGCTCCGGCCAGCGTAGTGCGCCGGACACGCTCCGCGAAGGGGTGCGCAGAACCCGGCGCGACGGTACGGCGGCGGACGGGCCCCTCAGAGGGTCGCGGCCCAGTCCAGCCCGTGCTGGTTGTACCCGCGCACGATGCGGCGCACGGCCTCGGCATCGGCCAGCGTCACCGCGTCGACCAGCTCCCCGTGCTTGTCCCAGAGCGCGTTCCCGAGCTCGGGGGCCTCCTGGAGGTGGGGCACGGAGAAGACCCAGCACTGCACGCGGATCCGGTGCAGGAACTCGGTGATGTAGGTGTTGCCGACCAGCCCGCTGAGCTCCCGCCAGAACCGCAGGTCGTAGCCGATCAGCACTTCGAGCGAACCGCTGCGCGCCGCCCGCCGCGCCTCCTCCGCGCGGCGGCGCACCGACACCAGCCGTTCGGCGGAGCCGGGCGCCGTCCCGCACTCGACGAGCCGCCGGAAGACCCCGTCGAGTATCAGCATCCGGGCCTCGATCATGCCGCGGAAGTCGTCGACCGTGTAGATCCGGACCCGGAAGCCCCGGTGCTGCACCGACTCCAGCAGGCCCTGCGCGGCGAGGTCGACCAGCGCCTCGCGCACGGGGGTCGCGGAGACCTCGTACTGCTCGGCGATCTGCTTGACCGTGAACTCGGTGCCCGGGGGCAGACGGCCCGCGAGCACCTCGTCGCGCAGCGCGTCCGCGATCTGCTGTCGCAGGGTGCTGCGGGTGACACCTCCGCCGCTGCCTGACATAGGGGGTCCGTCTCCTCGGTAGAACTTCGGACACCTTAGGCCAGGCAGCGCGGCCGAAACCGATCGGTTCCCCGCCGTTGTCCGGAGGAACCGAGCGCCATGCGGACGATCAGGCCCCCGCGGTGTGCCGGTCGGCGACCGTCAGTGCCTCGTCGAGGAGGGCCAGGCCTTCCTTGGCCTCGGCTTCGGTGACGGTGCACGGCGGGACGACATGCGTCCGGTTCATGTTGACGAACGGCCACAGCCCGGACGCCTTGCAGGCCGCCGCGAACTCGGCCATGGGCGCGTTGTCGGCGCCGGAGGCGTTGTACGGGACGAGCGGCTCGCGCGTCTCCTCGTCCCGTACGAGCTCCACCGCCCAGAAGGTGCCGAGCCCGCGGACCTCCCCGACCGACGGGTGCCGCTCGGCGATCTCGGCCAGCCCGGGGCCGATCACCTCGGCGCCGATGCGGGCGGCGTTCTCGACGATGCCCTCCTCGGCCATCACGTTGATCGTGGCGACGGCGGCGGCGCAGGCCAGGGGGTGGCCGGAGTAGGTCAGTCCGCCCGGGTAGGGGCGGGTGGCGAAGGTCTCGGCGATGGCGCCGGAGATGGCGACGCCGCCGAGGGGCACGTAACCGCTGTTCACGCCCTTGGCGAAGGTGATCAGGTCCGGGGTGACGTCCCAGTGCTCGGCGGCGAACCAGGCGCCGGTGCGGCCGAAGCCGGACATGACCTCGTCGAGGACGAAGACGATGCCGTGGCGGTCGCAGAGCTCGCGCACGCCGGCCAGGTAGCCGGGCGGCGGGGTCATGATCCCGGCGGTGCCGGGCACCGACTCCAGGATGATCGCCGCGACGGACTGCGGGCCCTCGAAGGCGAGGGTGTCGGCGAGGTGCGCGAGGGCGCGCTCGCACTCCTCGGCCTCGGTGGTGGCGTGGAAGGGCGAGCGGTAGAGGAACGGGCTCCAGAAGTGCACGACGCCGGCGGAGGCGGTGTCCGACGGCCAGCGGCGCGGGTCGCCGGTCAGGTTGATCGCGGCGGCGGTGGCGCCGTGGTACGAGCGGTAGGCGGACAGCACCTTGTGGCGGCCGGTGTGCAGCCGGGCCATGCGGACGGCGTTCTCCACGGCCTCGGCGCCGCCGTTGGTGAAGAAGATCTTGTCGAGGTCCCCGGGGGTGCGCTCGGCGATGAGGCGTGCGGCCTCGGAGCGGACGTCCACGGCGAACCCGGGCGCCAGGGTGCAGAGCCGGCCGGCCTGCTCCTGGATGGCCGCGACCACCTTGGGGTGCTGGTGGCCGATGTTGGTGTTGACCAGCTGGGAGGAGAAGTCGAGGAAGCGGTTGCCGTCGTAGTCCCAGAAGTACGAGCCCTCGGCCCCGGCGACGGCCAGCGGGTCGATCAGGGCCTGGGCGGACCACGAGTGGAAGACGTGAGCGCGGTCGGCGGCCTTGACGGCCGCGCCGGTGACATGAGGGGTCATGGCGCCACGCTAGAAGTGCGCAGGTGGGAAGGGATATCGGCGGACTGTATGGGGGTGGGGGGCCGCCCTCGGCAGTCTGTCTGCCCGAAGCTCCGTTGACAGCATGCTGTCAACGTGGGAGCGTGGTGTCGTCCCCTCCACCCCGTTGCATCGCCTTTCGTCCCCAGACCTCTTGCCCCCGGAGGCGTCCCATGAGCGGTACTGCCGGCAACACGGCCGCCAAGCCCGTCCACCTCGCGGTCTACGACACGTACGCGGACTGGGAGACCGGCCACACCACCGCGCACCTCACCCAGCGCGGCTTCCGGATCCGCACGGTGGGCCCGGTGGCCGGGGTGCCGGTCACCACCATGGGCGGCGTCCGCATCCAGCCCGACCTGTCCCTCGCCGACCTGCGCCCCGAGGACTCCTCGCTGCTGATCCTGACCGGTGCGCAGCTGTGGGACACCGGTGACGAGCTGGCCCCCTTCGCCGCCACGGCCCGCGCGTTCCTCGCGGCCGGGGTGCCCGTCGCGGCCATCTGCGGGGCCACGGCGGGCCTCGCCCGCGAAGGCCTGCTGGACGACCGCCCGCACACCAGCGCGGCCGCCGCCTACCTCGGCGCGCAACCGGGGTACGGGGGAGCCGACCGGTACCTGGAGGCCGACGCGGTCACCGCGGGGGACCTGATCACGGCGGGCCCGACCGAGCCGGTGGCCTTCGCCCGGGAGGTCTTCGCCCGGCTGGGGGTGTACGAGCCGGAGGTGCTGGACGCGTGGTACCGGCTGTTCCACCACTCCGACGCGAGCGCCTTCCCGGTCCTGATGGCGGCGGAGGCCGGCGGTGCCTGACCCGCTGCCGGCGCAGCCCCTGTCCGGTCGGGAGCGGCAGGACCTGCTCAGCCGGACCGCGCTCGGTGTCTTCCGGCTGAACGGGCAGTTCCTGACCGTCTCCGAGGAGCTGGCCCGCCCGGCGGGGCTGACGGCCGCGTGGTGGCAGGTGCTGGGCGCGGTGCTGACGGAGCCGCTGCCCGTCGCGGGGATCGCCCGGCGGATGGGGATCACCCGGCAGAGCGTGCAGCGCGTGGCGGACCTGCTGGCCGCCGAGGGGCTCGCCGAGTACGTCCCGAACCCCGCGCACCGCCGCGCGAAACTGCTCCGCCCGACGCAGGAGGGCCGGGCCGCGATCGCCCGCATCGACCCGGGCCACGCGGAGCTGGCGGCCCGTCTGGCCTCCCTGTTGGGCGAGACGGCCTTCGCGGAGACGGCCGCGGTGCTGGAACGCCTGTCGGAGGCCCTGGCGTCGCTCTCCGCGCCCGGCCCCGGCGACGACTGAGGGCCCGACGCCGGCGCGCGGTCCCTCGGTGCGCGACGGGGGGGCCGTCGCCGCCCGGGAGTACTGGACCAGCCCTGGACAGGACCCCGCGCCCCGCTGGAGGGCGGGCTGCGTCGGGCCCCTGGCGGCGGGCCGGGTGGCACACTGAGCCGCGTGCTCACGCAACTCGCGGCGGCGACCGGCGTCCTGGCCCTGCTGACCCTCGTACCCGGGCCCGACATGGCCCTCGTCACCCGTCGGGCCGTCACCCGGGGGCGGGCCGACGGGCTGCGCACCGTCGGCGGGGTCGCCGCCGGGCTGCTGCTCTGGGGCGCCCTCACCGTGGCCGGGCTCGCTGCACTGCTCGCCGCCTCGGCGGAGGTGTACCTGGTGGTCAAGCTGGCGGGTGCGGCGTACCTGTGCTTCCTCGGCATCCAGTCGCTGCGCCGGCCCGGGGCGGGCGCGCAGGCCCCGGAGGAGGGGGGCGCGGGCGGTGCGGGCCGCTCCGACCGGGGTGGCGCTGACGGGCAGGGCGGCCGGCGCGACCGGGGCGGCGCGTGGCGGACCGGGCTGGTCGGCAACGCCCTCAACCCGAAGATCGCCGTGTTCTACACGGGACTGCTGCCCACCCTGGCGCCGCCGGGCGTGGGCCCGGCGGCGGGGATGGCGCTGCTGGTGCTGGTCCACGTGCTGCTGACCCTGGCCTGGCTGGGCACGTACGTCTACGTGCTCTCGCGCGCCCGGCGCTTCTTCGCCCGGCCGCGGGTCCGCCGGACGATGGACCGGGTGACGGGCGTGGTCCTGATCGGCTTCGGGGTGCGGGTGGCGGCCTCGGCGCCGTAGCCGCGGCGGAGGGCCTGCCGGCGGCAGGAGCCGCTGTGCGCGGCCCCGTTGTCAGGCGATGAGGCGGTCCAGTTCCTCCGTGATGGCGGCCCGCATCGCGTCGTGGCGGGGCGCCAGGGCGTGGCGCTCGCCGCGCCAGTACTCCTCGTCCGTGTAGCGCCAGACCGGCATCCGGACGAGGTCGGCGGGCTCCCAGTCGTAGCGGGGCCAGATGTGCGCGTGCAGGTACGGGTCGGTGTTGCCGAGGATCTCGATGTTCACGCGGCGGAAGGCCGGGTCGAGGCGGGCGCAGGCGCGTTCGACGGCCTCGGCGAAGCGCTCGAGGTCGGTGAGGTACGCGGTCCGGCGGGCCGACGGGAGGTCGGAGAGCCGCGTCACCGCCGGGTCGTCGGCCAGCAGGACCGAGTAGCCGGGGAGGAACTGCCGGTCCCCGATCGCGGCGAATCCTGCGTCGAGGCGGCGCAGGACGGTGGGGTTCTGCCCCCGGTGCGCGCTGCCGATGCGGTCGTGCCGCCAGTCGTCGTTGCTCATTCCCGGACCCTAGCCGAGCGGCCGTCCCTGCCGGCCTGTCCCTGTTTGCCAGGAGGCAACTGGCTCTGAGGTAGGGCATGTCATACCTGAGAGCCATCCCCGAAGCCCGCTCCGCAGCGGGACGCCGACCAGGGGTGCCGGTTCCTAACTTCGATACCGGAACGGGCGAGTGCCCGATCGGGAGCGAAGCACGGGGGGCACCGCCATGAACAGCAGTCTCGGCAGGGAGAGCGGCAACGGCGTTCGCGGGGGCGCGCGTCGGGGACGCGGCGGCCGGATCGGGCGCACGCTGCTGGCCGCGCTGGTCGCGGCGGCCGTGGTCGTCCCCGTGTCCGCCGCGGCCTCCCCCCGGGTGCCGGCGCCCGCGCCGGCGGTGCTCGCCGCGTCCGCCTCCCTGCAGGAGCGCTACGCCGCCCACCTCGCCGACCTCGCCGCGGCGGCCCGGATGGCCGAGGAGGCGGGTCGCGGCGGGCGGGCGGCGAAGCTGCGGGAGATGGCGTCGGCGGGGGCGGAAGAAGCCCGGTTCCTCGACTTCGACGGGCGGGGCAGGGGCCGGGCCGTGGAGGTGTTCGGCGATCTGGGCACCGCCGACCGCATAGCGGTGCTGGTGCCCGGCTCCGACACGACCCTGGACACCTACCGGCGCTTCCGGGACGGCGCGCTCGGCCTCCAACGGCGGCTGGCGCAGGAGCATCCGCGCTCCGCGGTGGTCGCCTGGCTCGGGTACGACACCCCGGGCACGGTCAGCACCACGGTGCTGACCGTCGACCGCGCCGACCGGGCCGCTGCCGAACTGGGGCCGTTCCTCGGCCGGTTGCGTGGACTCGCCCCGGCCGGCGCCCGGATGTCACTGCTGTGCCACTCCTACGGCTCGGTGGTCTGCGCCCGTACGGCGACCGGATCCGACGTGGCGGACATGGCCCTGTTCGGCAGCCCGGGCACAGGGGCGTCCTCCGCCGCCGAACTGCCGACCCGCGCCCGGGTCTGGGCCGGCCGGGGCAGCGGTGACTGGATCGGGAACGTTCCCCATGCCCGGCTCGGCGGAGTCGGGTTCGGCACCGACCCGGTGGACCCCGCCTTCGGCGCCCGGATCTTCGCCGCGGGCGCCGCCGGGCACAGTGACTACCTCAAGCCCGGTACCGCCTCCCTCGACAGCCTGGCCCGTATCGTCCTCGGTTCGCAGGCCCCTCATGCGTGAGGTGCGCGACCGCTGGGCGGCGCTCGCGGAGCGCGTCGACCGTGCGACCCCGGCCGGGCGGGACCGGTCCGTGGACGCCCTGCGGGCCCTCGCGATCCTCGGTGTGGTGCTCGGGCACTGGCTGGTCACGGCCCTGACGGCCGACGACGGCACCCTGCGCGGCGCGAGCCCGCTGGCGTACATGCCCTGGCTGGCCCCGGTGTCCTGGGTGTTCCAGACCCTGGCCGTGTTCTTCCTGGTCGGCGGCCATGTCGCCGTCCGGGGGTACGCCTCGGCGCGGACGCGCGGGGTCGCGTACGGGGCGTGGGTCGGGCAGCGCCTGGGCCGGCTGTTCCGTCCCGTGGCGGCGGTGATCGCCCTGTGGGCGGTGGTGGCGGCCGGACTGCTGCTGGGCGGGGCCGAGTGGGACACCGTGCGGACCCTGCTCACGCTCGTGTGGTCGCCGCTGTGGTTCCTGCTGGTGTTCGCGGCGCTCACCGCCGCGACTCCGCTGGTGGCCCGGCTCAGCCCGGTGTGGCCGCTGGCCGTGGTGGCGGGGGTCGACGCCTGGCGGTTCGGCTTCGGCGGGCCGCAGTGGATCGGCTGGGTCAATGTCGCCGCCGGATGGCTCGTCCCCTACACCCTGGGGGCCGCCTGGGCGCGGGGCGCTTTTGCCCGGCGGCGTCCGGCCCTGCTCCTGCTGGGCGGTGGTGCCGCCGTCACCGCCGCCCTGGTCCTGTGGGGCGGGTACCCGGCGTCCATGGTGGGGGTGCCCGGGGCGGCGATATCGAACCTCAACCCGCCGACGCTGGCCGCCGCCTCCTTCGGTCTGGCCCAGTGCGGACTGGCCCTGCTGGTGCGCGGGCCGCTGGCCCGGGCGATGCGCCGGCCCCGGACCTGGGCGAAGGTGGCCCTGCTGAACCTGTCGGCGATGACCGTGTTCCTCTGGCACCAGACCTCGATGATGGCCGTCACCGCCCTCGGGCTGCTGGTCTCCACGGACCTGCCCGGGCTGCACACGGTGCCCGGCTCGGCGGGCTGGATCGCCGCCCGGCTGCTGTGGCTGCCGGTGTTCGCGGCCGCCCTGGCCGTCTGCTGGGCCGCGTTCCGGGTCCACGAGCGGCCCCGGCCCCGGGCCGCCGGCCGCGCCCCCGCGGCGGAAGCCCCCCGCCCCTCCGGCCACCGCCCGGCACCGGACCCGGTGATCACCCGTGCCTAGGCTGGACTCCGTGAAGGAGCAGAGCGGTCCCCCGGCCCCGGTCCCCTCCCCCGTCCGGGACGGAAGCACCCCGCGCGGGGTGGGCCGGCAGTTGTTCACCCTCGGGCGGGACCCGCTGCCCCCGATGAAGCGGCCCCGCTGGCTGGCCCGGCTGCCGCACGCCCTGGTCTGCTACGTGGCGGTGTTCTTCGGGTCCATGACGTCCGTGCAGATCCAGGACGACTACGACGTGCACGATCCGAGTGTCGTGGTGCTGTCGCTCTTCACCGGCTTCTCCATCGTCGCCGCGATGTTCCGGCCGGTCGCCGCCTGGTGGCTCGGTCTGGTGACCGCCGGGTTCATCGCCTGGACCGTCCACGGCAGCACCGGGCCGGAGCAGACCTGGCCCTGGACCCCGATCGGGCCCTTCGCCTTCGCGCCGCTGGTGCTGCTGGTGGCCCTGCGGGTGCCGCCGAGGGTGACGGCCGCGGTGATCGGCGTCTCCGTCGCGTACACCGGCGCGGCCGAGGCGCTCTTCAAGCCGCAGCACAGCCAGACCACCGTGATCAGCACGCTCCTCGTCCTCGGCTTCGCCGGGCTCCTCGGGTACGCCCTGCGGGCCACCCGGCTGGCCCGCAGCCAGCTCGTCGCACAGGAGACCCTGACCGAGGAGGAGCGGGCCCGGCGGACCCTCCTGGAGGAGCGCAGCCGCATCGCCCGCGAACTGCACGACGTGGTCGCCCACCACATGTCGGTGATCTCCATCCAGGCGCAGGTCGCCCCGTACCTGGTGGAGAACCCGTCCGAGGAGCTGAAGGAGAACCTGGCGGGCATCCGGGAGAACGCCCTGGAGGCCCTGACGGAGCTGCGCCGGGTGCTGGGCGTGCTGCGGTCCGAGCAGCCGGACGAGCCGGCCGGCCCGCACCACCCCCAGCCCACCCTCGCCGAGCTGGACGGGCTCGTGGACAACGTCCGCGGTGCCGGGCTGGAGGTCACCACCGCGGTCGCCGGCGTACGGCGGGCGCTGACCCCGGGCGTCGAGCTGACGGCGTACCGCATCGTGCAGGAGGCGCTGAGCAACTGCCTGCGGCACGCACCCGGTTCCCGGGTGGAGGTCGGGATCGCGTACGGGCCGCGCGAACTGCACCTGTGCGTCGCGAACTCGGCCCCGACGCGGCAGGCCCCGCCCTCGCCGGGAGCAGGGCACGGGCTGCTCGGGATGCGGGAGCGGGCGGGCATGCTGGGGGGCGAACTGGCCGCCGGGCCGCGCCCCGACGGCGGGTACGAGGTGAGCGCCGTCCTTCCCATGGACCCGCCCGGCGGGTCCTCCTACGAGACGAAGAAGGACGTATGAGCACTCCGATCAGGGTGATGATCGCCGACGACCAGATGATGGTCCGGCAGGGCTTCACCGTGCTCCTGAACGCCCAGCCGGACATCGAGGTGGTGGGCCAGGCCGTCGACGGCGCGGACGCCGTGGCGAAGGCCGCCGAACTCGGGCCGGACGTGGTCCTGATGGACATCCGCATGCCGGGGATGGGCGGCATCGAGGCCACCTCGATCATCACGGGCGCGCCGGACTGCGCCGTGAAGGTGCTCGTGCTGACCACCTTCGACCTGGACGAGTACGTGTACGAGGCGCTGCGTGCGGGTGCCTCCGGGTTCCTCCTCAAGGACGCGTCGGCCGAGCAGCTCGCCGAGGCGGTACGGGTGGTCGCGGCCGGCGAGGCCCTGCTGTCGCCGAACATCACGAAGCGGCTGATCACCGAGTTCTCGCGGCTGGGCGCCCCGCGGGCGCCGTCCAGGGCGCGGATCCAGGACCTGACGGAGCGGGAGACGGAGGTGCTGTCGCTGATCGCCCAGGGGCTGTCCAACGCGGAGATCGCGGGGCACCTGGTGCTCGCCGAGCAGACGGTGAAGACGCATGTGGGCCGGATCCTGGTGAAGCTGGGGCTGAGGGACCGCACGCAGGCGGCGGTGTTCGCGTACGAGACGGGTCTGGTCCGTCCGGCGGGCTACTGACGGGCCCGCGTAGTACTTGAGGGGGACCCCGGGAAATCCCCTTCGGCGGCGACGCGGACGAGCCGGGCCCCGGCCTACGGTGAGGACATGACCCAGACGACCACCGGGGCGACCCCCCGGCCTCCCGAACTGCGGCTGGCTTCGGGTTTGATCCGGAGCCTGCGGGAAGACCTCCTCACGGACCCCTTCGCCTACCGGCCCCTCGCCCCGATGCGGACGGACGGCCGGCTGCCCCGGCTGCTGCCGCGGCGGATACGTCCGAGGGCGGCCCACCTGCCGCATGCGGCGGTGGGGGCGGCGGCGTTCTTCGTGTTCCTGCTGGGGAACACCGACAACTTCGGGATGCCTCCGGTCCAGGCCCTGGTGATCGGGGTGCTGGCGGCGGCGCCGGTGCTGATGACCCTGGTGCGGCCCGTGGGGGCGTTCTGGGCGGCCCTGGCCGTGGCCGCGGTGCTCTCCGTCCTCCAGGACCGGATCATGGTCTGGCCGTGGTCGCCGGCCACGTTCACCGGCCATCTCGCCGTGATGACCTTCGTGGCGCTGCGGTCCCGGCCCCGGGTCGCCGGGTGGATGTGGGTCGTCACGCTGCTGTTCGGGACGGCCCTGCCGGTCCTCGTCGGCTCGGCGGACTCGGTGCAGCCGGCGCCCATGGCGGTCATCTCGGCGGTGGCGCTCCTGGCGGTCACGGTCCGCAACACCCGGCGGGAGGCGAGGCAGGAGGTCACCGCGCAGCAGGAGGTGACGGCCGTCGAGCGGGACCGGCGGACCCTGCTGGAGGAGCGGACGACCATCGCCCGCGAGCTGCACGACGTGGTCGCCCACCACATGTCGGTGGTGGCGATCCAGGCGGAGGCGGCCCCGTACCGGGTGAAGAACCCGCCGCCGGAGCTGGAGGCGGCCTTCGCGACCATCCGGGAGAACGCGGTGGCGGCGCTGACGGAGCTGCGCCGGGTGCTGGGTGTGGTCCGGTCCGCGGACTACGAGGCCCCCGAGGCGCCGCAGCCGACGCTGGCCTCCCTGGACGGGCTGCTGGCCAATGTGCGGGAGGCCGGGCTGAGCGTGGAGAAGACGGTGACGGGTGCGGTGCGGGAGCTGCCGCAGGGGGTGGAGCTGTCGGCGTACCGGATCGTCCAGGAGGCCCTGAGCAACAGCCTGCGGCACGCCCCGGGTGCGGTGGCCGGCGTGGAGATCTCGTACGTGCTGGGCGGGTTGGGCATACGGGTCGTCAACGGTCCGGGGGTCGGGGACGTCCGCCCCTCGCCGGGCGCCGGGCACGGGATCACGGGGATGCGGGAGCGGGTGGCGATGCTGGAGGGGGAGATGACGGCCGGGGAGAGCTCCGGCGGCGGGTACGAGGTGGCGGTGTTCCTGCCGGTGCGCAGCCGACCGCGGCCCGAGGAGGCTCCGGTATGACGATCCGGGTGCTGATCGTCGACGACCAGATGATGGTCCGCGAGGGATTCTCCGTCCTGCTGAACGCGATGGAGGGCATCGAGGTCGTCGGCGAGGCGGTCGACGGCCGGCAGGCCATCGCCCAGGTGGCGGCGCTGCGGCCGGACGTGGTGCTGATGGACATCCGGATGCCGGAGATGAACGGGCTGGAGGCGACACGGCACATCGTGGCGGCCGACACGGACGCGAAGGTGCTGGTCCTGACGACCTTCGACCTCGACGAGTACGTGTACCAGGCGCTGCGGGCGGGGGCGTCGGGGTTCCTGCTGAAGGACGCGTCCGCCCGGCAGCTGGCGGAGGGGGTGCGGGTTGTGGCGGCCGGGGAGGCGCTGCTGGCCCCTTCGGTGACGAAGCGGCTGATCGTGGAGTTCTCGAAGCTCTCGGACGTGCAGCGGGCCCCGGATCCCGCGGGCGTGGGGGAGTTGACGGAGCGGGAGACGGAGGTGCTGGTGCTGATCGCGCAGGGGCTGTCCAACGCGGAGATCGCCGACCGGCTGCTGGTCGCGGAGTCCACGATCAAGACGCATGTGAGCCGGATCCTGGTGAAGCTGGGGCTGCGGGACCGCACGCAGGCGGCGGTGTTCGCCTACGAGACACGGCTGGTGACACCGGCTTAGGCTGCGGGGATGGGTTTTGATCCGTGGGACGCCGCCTTCGTCGCCGATCCGTACCCCGCCTACCGGGAGTTGCGCGAGCGGGGGCGGGCCGAGTGGTCGGAGGCTACCGGGCAGTGGCTGGTGTCGCACCACGCCGATGTGAGCGCGCTGCTGCGGGACCGGCGGCTGGGGCGGACGTACCTGCACCGGTTCGGTCACGAGGAGTTCGGGCGCGAGGCGCCGCCGCCGGAGCACGAGCCCTTCCACGTGCTCAACGGCAACGGCCTGCTGGACCTGGAGGATCCCGCGCACGGGCGGGTGCGGCGGCTGGTGTCGAAGGCGTTCACCCCGCGCACCGTCGAGCGGCTCGCGCCCGCCGTGGACCGGATGGCGCGGGAGCTGGCGGCCGGGCTGCTGGCCGAGGGGGGCGGGGACCTGCTCACGGCCGTCGCCGAGCCGCTGCCGGTGGCGGTGATCGCGGAGCTGCTCGGGATCCCCGGGTCGGACCGGGGGCTGCTGCGGCCCTGGTCGTCGGCCATCTGCGGGATGTTCGAGCTCCGGCCGGACGCGGAGACCGCCCGGCGGGCGGTGGCGGCCAGCGTGGAGTTCAGCGCCTATCTGCGGGAGCTGATCGCCGAGCGCCGCCGGAGCCCCGGCACGGATTTGATCTCCGCGCTGATCGCCGCCCACGATGAGGGGGGCCGGCTCAGCGAGCAGGAGATGATCTCCACCTGCGTCCTCCTGCTGAACGCCGGGCACGAGGCGACGGTCAACACCACCGTCAACGGCTGGTGGGCCCTCTTCCGCAACCCCGAGCAGCTCGCCGGGCTCCGCGCGCTCCCCGGGTCCCCCGCTCCGGAAAAGTTGTCCACAGCTGTGGATGAACTCCTCCGCTACGACACGCCCCTCCAGATGTTCGAGCGCTGGGTGCTCGACGACATCGAGGTCGGGGACACCGTCATCCCGCGCGGAGCCGAGGTCGCCCTGCTCTTCGGGTCCGCCAACCGGGACCCCTCGCGCTTCGAGGACCCGGACGTGCTGGACCTCGGGCGGGCCGACAACCCGCACCTGGCCTTCGGGGCCGGGATCCACTACTGCCTGGGCGCCCCGCTGGCCCGCCTGGAGCTGACCTCCTCCTTCGGGGCCCTGCTGGACGAGAAGGTCCCGCCGATGCGGCTCGTCCGGGAGCCGCAGTGGCAGGACGGCTACGTCATCCGGGGGCTGCGGGAGCTGCTGGTCGAGTTCTGAGCGGCTACGCCGCCAGGTCCCGGCGGCGCAGGGCCGCGAGACCGGCCGCCGTCAGGGCCGCCGCCAGGGCGGTGAGCACCAGCGACGGAACCGGGTCCCAGGCACCGGGGCCGGGCAGCTTCGGCAGGTGGGCGAAGGGCGAGAGGTCCATGACCGCCTGTGGCAGCCCGAGGGCCGGCCCGAGCCAGCCGAGGGCCAGCGCGGCCCCGGCCACCGCCCAGGCGGCGACGGCGTACCGGGGGGCCGCCCCGTACAGCAGGACCGCGAGCGCACCGACCGCCCACACCGCCGGCAGCTGCGCCAGACAGGCGCCGACGCTCGCGGCCAGGCCCCCGCCGCCCCCGTCGTGCCCGAGCCCCAGGCCGAGCCCCGCCAGCAGCAGGATCAGCGCCGAGCCCCCGAAGGCGACGGTGAGGTGCCCGCCGGCCCAGCGGAGCCGGCCGACGGCGTTCGCGAGCAGCGGCTCGGCGCGCTGCGAGGTCTCCTCGCCGTGCAGCCGCAGCACGCAGGAGACGGCGAACAGCGCGGCGGCCATGCCCAGCAGCCCGGCCATCGCCGCCAGGAAGGCGTCGGTCAGCCCGCTCTGCCCGCCCATCCGCTCGATGATCCGGCGGGTCCGTTCGTTGTCGCCGACCACCTCGGCGGCGCCGTCCGCCATCCCGCCGAAGACCAGACCGGCGGTCAGGAACCCCGCGCTCCAGCCGAGTACGGTGCCCCGCTGGAGCCGCCGGGCCAGCGCCCCCACCGATCCGAGCCGGCCCTCGGCCGGGCCCGGCCGGTCGGGCAGGAGGCCCGCGCCCAGGTCGCGGCGGGCCGCCAGCGCGTAGGCCCCGACCGTCAGCGCCGCCGCACCGGCGGCGAACAGGCCGAGCACCCACCAGCGTTCGCCCGCGAAGGCCCGTACGTTCTCCAGCCAGCCCAGCGGCGATGCCCAGGTCAGGGCCGATCCTCCGCCCGGGGTCCCGGCGTCGCCCGCCGCCCTCGACACGAACGCGGCCCCCAGCAGGCCCGCCGTCAGCCCCTTCGCGGCCCGGGCGCTCCCGGTCACCTGGGCGGCGACGGCCGCCGCGCCCGCGAAGAGCATCCCCGTCCCGGCGATGCCCAGCCCGAGGGCGAGGGCTCCGGACGCCCCCTGCCCCGCGAGTCCGCCCGCGACGAGCACGGCCACGGCCGCGTCGGCGGCGAACGCGGCGAGCAGGGCCGCCGTCAGCGGGGCCCGCCGCCCCACCGCCCCTGCTCCCAGCAACTCCTGACGGCCCGTCTCCTCCTCCTCGCGGGTGTGCCGGACGACGATGACCAGGCTCATCACGGCGGCGAGCACCGCCCCGAAGACCCCCGCCCGCCAGGCGGTGAGGGCGCCGAGGGACTCGCCGGACACGGGTCCGTACAGGGCCCGCATCGAGCCGTTGGCGTTCATCGAGGCGGCGACGGAGGCCCGTTCGGCGGCGGTGGCGTACACGCTGCCGAGCGAGCGCGGCATGCTCACCACCAGCAGCCCGGTGACCAGCACCCAGACCGGCACCGTCACCCGGTCCCGGCGCGCCGCCAGCCGCAGCAGGGTCCCGGTGCCGGCGAAGCGCCCGCTCATCGCCCCTCCACCGCCTCCGGCGCGTAGTGGCGCAGGAAGAGCTCCTCCAGGGTGGGTGGGGTCGCGGTCAGCGACCGCACGCCCGAGGCGGTGAGGGCGCGCAGCACGGCGTCCAGACGGTCGGTGTCGACCTGGAGGCTGACGCGCGCACCGCGCACCTCCACGTCGTGGACGCCGGGCAGGTGCGCGACGCCGTTCGGCGGGCCGGCCAGCTCGGCGGTGATCGACGTACGGGTGAGGTGGCGCAGCTCGGCGAGGGTGCCGCTCTCCACGGTGCGGCCGGCGCGGACGATGCTGACCCGGTCGCAGAGCGCCTCGACCTCGCTGAGCAGGTGCGAGCTGAGCAGCACGGTGCGGCCCGCGTCGCGCGCCTCGGCGACGCAGCCCTGGAAGACCTCCTCCATCAGCGGGTCGAGGCCGGAGGTGGGCTCGTCCAGGACGAGGAGCTCCGCGTCGGAGGCGAACGCGGCGACCAGGGCGACCTTCTGGCGGTTCCCCTTGGAGTAGGTACGGCCCTTGCGGGTCGGGTCGAGTTCGAACCGGTCCACCAGCTCGGCCCGCCGCGCCCGGTCGAGGCCGCCGCGCAGGCGCCCGCAGAGGTCGATGACCTCGCCGCCGGTGAGCTCCCGCCAGAGGGTCACGTCTCCGGGGACGTACGCGATGCGGCGGTGGAGGGCGACGGCGTCGGCCCAGGGGTCGCCGCCGAGCAGGGTGACGGTCCCGGCGTCGGCGCGCAGCAGGCCGAGCAGGATCCGGAGGGTGGTGGACTTGCCGGCGCCGTTGGGGCCGAGGAAGCCGTGGACCTCGCCGGTGGCGACGTCCAGGTCGAGCCCGTCCAGGGCGCGGGTGCGGCCGAACGCCTTGTGGAGTCCGGCGACGCCGATGGCCTTCGTCATGACTCCGAACGTACGCTTCTTTCACAAAATTGTGAAGATAGCGAATCGCGTAAAGTACGGAGGGTGACGAGGGACGACGCGCAGGACAGCACACGCGACGACGGGACGCGGGACGGGGAAGCGGTCTCCCGCTTCGTCGAGCGGTTCGCCGCGCAGCTCACGGAGGCGGGCATGCAGCGCATGGCCGCCCGGGTCTTCTCCTGCCTGCTCGCGAGCGACGGCGGCGCGATGACCTCGGCGGAGCTGGGCGCCGCCCTGCGGATCAGCCCCGCGGCGGTATCGGGCGCCGTCGCCTACCTGGCGCAGATCAACATGGTCAGCCGGGAACGCGAGCCGGGCTCCCGCCGGGACCGCTACGTGCTGCACAACGAGCTCTGGTACGAGACCTTCACCCGCCGGGACCAGGCCCTCACGCGCTTCGAGCAGACCCTGCGCGAGGGCGCGGCCGGCCTGGGCACGGACACCCCGGCGGGCGCGCGGGTCGCGGAGACGGCGGCGTTCTTCGAGTTCCTCCAGCACGAGATGCACGGCCTGATGGACCGCTGGCGCACCCACCGGGCCGGCCTCGGCCTGCCGTAGGCCGCATCCGGCCGTCCGGCGGGGTCCGGCCGTCCGGCGGGGTCCGGGGGCGGAGCCGCGGTGAACGGGCGAAGGGCGGGTGGGGAACCGGTTCCGCACGGCGGCGGCCCCGGGGGCCTCAGCCCCGCGGCAGGGTCAGGGACCAGGCCCCCGGGCGGCGGGTCCAGGTGCGGCGGCGGACCGGGGGGCCCGGCGGGGCGTGGTCGGCGCGGTAGCGGAACGCCGAGCCGGGGCCCGTGACGGACACCGTCACCGCCTCCCCGGCCCCCGCCAGCGGCGCGCCCCCCGGGAAGCGGACCACCACCCGCGCGGGCCCGCCGTCCTCCCGCGTCCGCACCGCCACCTCCTCCACCGGGCGGTCCTCGTCCACCAGCACCGCCCCGTCGAGCTCCACCCGCAGCGACTGCACCGGCCGGCCAGCGCCGCGCGCCGCCGCCGGAGCCGGCAGCAGCGTCCGCAGCAGCGACCGGTATCCCCCGGCCCTCCGTACGGACGGCGCCGGCGCCGGCTGCGCGGCGATCCTCAGCCCGCCCAGCACCACCCCGCCGCAGTCGTCCACCAGCAGGTCCCGCGGCCGCGTCACCCCGTCCAGGGCAGCCCGCGCCGCGAACACCGCCGACAGCGGCACCCCCAGCGAACGGGCCAGCGCCAGCGACCCGGCCGGCCCCACGGGCACCAGGGAGACCGCGCCGTCCCCCGGCTCCGGCTCCCGGTGCAGCAGCCCCACGGCCCGCACCAGGGCCCCGTCGTCACCCACCACCACGGGCCGCCGATGACCGCGGCGGGCGAGCGCCCGCGCAAATTCCTCCTGCGATTCCGGGAGACAGATTTTCGCCGCGGCCCCCGCCGACAGCACATCCTTCGCGATGCGCACGGACTCGCCGTCAAGACGGCGGGCGACCGGGTCGACGAGCACGAGCAGACCGCCTACCGGCGCGCCCGCATGGCTCATGGTGGGCTCTGGAGCCGACACCTCGGTCCTTCCTCGGGTAGCATCTTTGTGCAAGAGGCCCTTGCGCTATTGCGCCAGGGCCTTCGTCTATTCCGGGGCACCGGTCCGACGGCTCAGCCTGCGGTGTACATCGTCGTACGCCCCCTGACCTTGGACATGCCCCATCCGGAAGAGGTGTACGCCTGTGCCCGCTCTTGTGCTGCTCGGAGCTCAGTGGGGTGACGAGGGCAAGGGAAAGGCCACCGACCTGCTCGGTGGTTCCGTTGACTATGTGGTGCGCTACCAGGGCGGCAACAACGCCGGCCACACGGTCGTCGTAGGCGACCAGAAGTACGCGCTGCACCTCCTCCCCTCCGGCATCCTCTCCCCCGGATGCACGCCGGTCATCGGCAACGGTGTCGTCGTCGACCCCGCCGTCCTGCTCTCCGAGCTGCGCGGCCTGAACGAGCGCGGCATCGACACCTCCAAGCTGCTCATCAGCGGCAACGCGCACCTCATCACGCCGTACAACGTCACCCTCGACAAGGTCGGCGAGCGCTTCCTCGGCAAGCGCAAGATCGGTACGACCGGCCGCGGCATCGGCCCGACCTACGCGGACAAGATCAACCGCGTCGGCATCCGCGTCCAGGACCTGTACGACGAGTCGATCCTCAGCCAGAAGGTCGAGGCGGCGCTGGAGAACAAGAACCAGCTCCTCGCCAAGCTCTACAACCGGCGCGCCATCGAGGTCGACGCGATCGTCGAGGAGATGCTCCAGTACGCGGAGCAGATCAAGCCGTACGTCGCCGACACCACCCTGATCCTCAACAACGCGCTGGACGAGGACAAGGTCGTGCTCTTCGAGGGCGGCCAGGGCACCCTGCTCGACGTCGACCACGGCACGTACCCCTTCGTCACCTCCTCGAACCCGACCGCCGGCGGTGCCTGCACCGGCACCGGCGTGGGCCCGACGAAGATCAGCCGCGTCATCGGCATCCTCAAGGCCTACACCACGCGCGTCGGCGCCGGTCCGTTCCCGACCGAGCTCTTCGACGAGGACGGCGAGGCGCTGCGCCGCATCGGCGGCGAGCGCGGCGTGACGACCGGCCGCGACCGCCGCTGCGGCTGGTTCGACGCCCCGATCGCCCGCTACGCGACCCGCGTGAACGGCCTGACGGACTTCTTCCTCACCAAGCTCGACGTGCTCACCGGCTGGGAGGAGATCCCGGTCTGCGTCGCGTACGAGATCGACGGCAAGCGCGTCGAGGAGCTGCCCTACTCGCAGACCGACTTCCACCACGCGAAGCCGATCTACGAAACCCTGCCGGGCTGGTCCGAGGACATCACCAAGGCCAAGACCTTCGCCGACCTGCCGAAGAACGCGCAGAACTACGTGAAGGCGCTGGAGGAGATGTCGGGCGCCCCGATCTCCGCGATCGGCGTCGGCCCCGGCCGTACCGAGACCATCGAGATCAACTCCTTCCTGTAGTCCGCGGAGCGGTACACGGCGCCGAGGGGCGGGACACGCGATGCGTGCCCCGCCCCTCCGTCGTCCGGGAGCCCCCTACGCCCCGAAGACCTCCGCGAGCAGCCGCTTCTGGGCCCCGGCGAACAGCCCGCCCACGGCCACCATGTCGAGCCTGGCTTCGCCGCAGGTCAGCGAGGCGGTGAAGGTCGTGCTGCCGTCGGGCGAGCCGAACATCAGGGCGCCCCAGCCCCACATGCCGCCGTTGTGGGTGTAGACGGTGCGGCCGTCCTCCGTCTCCTGCACGAACAGACCGAGGCCGTAGCCCATCTTGGGGTGCGGGGTGCGCATCGCGTCCAGCAGTCCGGCGGGCAGGATCCTGCCGCCCATCAGGGCGGAGAAGAAGACGTGCAGGTCGCGGGTGGTCGAGATCATGTCGCCGGCGGCGGAGATCCAGGAGGGGTTCGAGCGGGTGACGTCGAGCGACTTCCACTCGTCCCCGTCCTGGTAGGTGTACGTGGCGTGGGCGTGCGGCTCGGGGATCTCCGGCGAGGCGTCCGGCACCACGGTGCCCGTCAGGCCGAGCGGGGCCAGGATCCGCCGCCGCATCTCCTCGGCGTAGGGGCGGCCGGTGACCTTCTCGACGAGCAGCCGGGCCAGCACGTAGTTGGTGTTGGAGTAGCTCCAGTCCGTCCCCGGCTCGAACCGGGCCGGCTTGGACAGGGCCAGCCGCACCAGTTCCTCGGGGCGGTAGGTGCGGAAGAGGTTGTCCACCCATTCCCGGCCCTCCCAGGCGATCCCCGGGGCGGTCGTCCCGTCCTCGTAGTACTCGCCGGTGAAGTTGAACAGCCCGCTGGTGTGCTGGAGCACCATCCGCAGGGTGATCCGCGGGTCCAGGCCGTACTCGGGGAGGCGGTCGGCGACCGGGCCGTCGAGTTCGAGCAGGCCGTCGGCCACCAGGAGGAGGACGAGGGTCGCGGTGAAGGTCTTGGTGTTGCTGCCGATCCGGAAGTGGCCGTCGGTCGGCGGCTGGGCGCTGCCGCCCGGCTCGGCCACTCCGGCGCTGCCGACCCACTCGCCGTGCGGGTCGTTCACGCGCAGCTGTGCCCCGGCCCAGCCGGAGTCGACGATGTCCTGGAGGGCGGTCTGGAGGGCGGGGCGGTTCTGCTCGGACATGCTGGTGTGCTCCTCGGTAAGTGGGGTGGGAACGTCGTACGGGCGGTGCGGTCTCCGTCGCCGCTGCGTCTGTCCATGCGGGACGGTCAGATGCTGCGGGCGGTGATGTCGCCGTAGGAGGTGGTCGCGCGGATGGTCAGCGCGGCGGCGGAGCCGTCGGTGTTGTTCAGCGCGTTGTGGATCCGGCCGGAGTCGGTGCCGGCGTCGAGGGTGGCGCTGACTCCGCGGGCGGCGGCGACCGAGACGGAGCCGTGCCGGGTGGTCAGGGTGAGCGCGCCCCGGAAGGCCTCGGAGACGGTGATGTCGCCCTTCTGGGTGCTGATCTCCGCCGGGCCGTTCAGGCGGCCGAGCGCGATGTCGCCGTCCTGGACGGTGAGCCGGACGGACGCGGCCTCGTCCAGCTCGACCCGGGCCTGCGCGGCGTCGAGGACGACGTCGCCCAGTCGCCCGACGCCCCGGAACCCGGCGGCGGCCAGGGTCGCGGTGACGTGCGAGCCGGCGGGCAGCTCGACGGTCACGTCGACGTGGCCGGAGTGGCCCGTGATCCGGTTCTTGGCCGGTGCGGCCGCGATCCGCAGGACCCCGTCGCGGAACTCGACCCCGGTCTCCTCGGCCGCCTTCACGTCGCGGGCCTTCGAGGCGTCCGCCGGGCGGACCTCGACGGTGGCGTCAGAGCGGTCGGAGGCGATGAGCCGGATCCGTCCGGCCGGGATGTCGAGGACGGTCGGGACGGCGGTGGCGGTGGCGAACTTCTGCATGGCGGTCTCCTCTGCTCGGCGCGTGCCCGTCGGTGTTTCCGACAGGAGAAACGCTAAGTTGCGTTCGGGGATGCGGCAACGGAGTCGTTGCATGCCACTCTTGTTTATGCAGGCCAAAGCATTGAAATCGTTGCATCGGTTCGGAATCTAACGCAATGAAACCCACAGCAACGTTGCAATGGAATGAGGGTGAACGCTATGCTGGCGGCCCCGCCGACCACCGCTCGCGCACCGCCGAGGAGACCGCAATGCCCGGAGGCAGACTCACCCAGCCCGAACGCCAGCAGATCGCGCTGGGTCTGGCCGATGGACTCGCCTACGCCGAGATCGCCCGACGGCTCGACCGCCCGACCTCGACCGTCACCCGCGAGGTCATGCGCAACGGCGGCCCCGCCTCCTACCGCGCCGACCTGGCCCACCGCGCCACCGAGCACCGCGCCCACCGCCGCAAGCCGGCCGCGCCCCGCGGGCCCCAGGCCCCGCCGCTGGCCCACGGCCGCGACGCCGAGGCCGTGGCGGCGTACGAGGAGACCTTCACGACGGTCCTCATCGCGACGGGCACGCCCAAGATGATGGCCCGGGTGATGACCTGCCTCTACACCAGCGACTCCGGCAGCCTCACCGCGGCGGAACTCGTCCAGCGGCTCCAGGTGAGCCCGGCGTCCATCTCCAAGGCGATCGCGTTCCTGGAGACCCAGGGGCTCGTCCGACGGGAGCGCGACGAGCGCCGCCGCGAGCGGTACGTCGCCGACAACGACGTCTGGTACCAGTCGATGATCGCCAGCGCCCGGGGCACCGCCCACCTCGCCGAGACCGCGCGCCAGGGCGTCGGCGTCTTCGGCCCGCAGACCCCCGCCGGCGTCCGCCTGGAGAACATCGCGCGGTTCGTCGACTTCGTCTCCGAGAGCATCACCCGGGCTGCGGAGCAGGCCCGCGAGATCCTGCACACGAAGCCGGATCCGGCCCGGCCGGACGACGACGCCTGAGGAATTCCTCCGCGGGCCGTCACACCGGGGCGCTCCCGGGGGTCAGTGCGGTGAAGGCCGCCGCACGGGGCGGCGGCCGCAGCCCAGGGAGACAGCCGGCATGACGACCCCCTCGACCCCCTCGACGCCCTCGACGCCCTCGGGCCCCTCCGCCTCCTCCTCGACCGCCCCGGCCTCCCGCATGCCCGACCCGGGCAGGTTCGTGCCGGAGCTGGCCGAGGTCAGCGCCGCCCTCTTCCGCGCCACGGGCAACCGGTCGGTTCCGCGCAGCACGATGAGCCTCGTCCACCTGCGGGCGGGGCAGATCGTGGGCAACACCTACCTGACGGTCCTGAACACCGGTTTCCTGCGCAAGGCCGGGGTGTCCGAGGAGCGGATCACCGCCGTCGCCTCGTGGCAGGACGCCCCGTACTTCGACGACGCCGAACGCGCCGCCCTCGCCCTGGTGGAGGCCACCCTCCGGCCGGCGGCACCGGGCCGGGAGCGCGTCCCGGACGCGCTGTACGCGCAGGCCGCGCGGCACTACGACGAGAAGGCGCTGGCCACCCTGACGGTCGCGATCGGCCAGATCTCCTTCTTCATCGCCCTGGCCGTCATCGGCAAGCCGCAGCCGGTGGAGTCGCTGGGCGCCCGGCAGTGGGACTGAGGGCCGCGCCCGCACGGGGGCCCGCCCCTACCAGGCCAGCTGTGCGATCTCCTCGGCCACCACCGCGCAGGCGTCCGCCGCCGGGTCGATCAGGGGGAAGTGGCCGACGCCCTCGACGAGGGTCAGGCCGACCATCTCGCCGGCCTTCGCCGCCGCGGCAGCGTACGACTCCGCCACCGCCGGCGGGACCACGATGTCCTCGCGGCCCTGGACGACCGTCGTGGCGATGCCCGTCGGGAGGAGGGAGGCGGGGTCCGCCGAGGGCCGGCGGGCGTCCCAGTGGGCCGGACCGCCGAGGAGCTGGGACGAGGCGCCGCCGCACACGCCGAGCTCCTCCGCGACCTCGAAGTCCGCGATGGGGGCCAGGGCCACCACCCCGCGCAGCTCCGGCGGGGCGGGCAGGCGCCACGGGGAGCCGGCCGGGAGGACGTGGCGCGCCGCCGCCCACAGGGCGAGCTGGCCGCCCGCCGAGTGGCCCGTGACCACCGTCCGGCGGGGGTCGGCGGAGGGCAGCGCGGCCTCGACGAGGCCGGGCAGGGCGTCCATGGCGGCGGCGACGTCGTCGAAGGTCTCCGGCCAACGGCCCGCCACGGGGCCCTCGGAGCCCTGGTGGGGCAGGGAACTGCCGCGCCGGTACTCGACGTTGGCCACGGCGAAGCCGCGCCGGGCCAGGAGGTCCGCGAACGGGGTGATGTGCTGCCGGTCGTACGGGGCGCGCCAGGCTCCGCCGTGCAGGACGACGACGAGCGGGGCCGGGCCCGGGGATTCCCCGCGCGGGGCGTAGAAGTCGACGACCTGGTCGGGGTGTTCCCCGTACGCGGCGCTGGCGTCCGGTGCGACCGGGGGATGGGCGAAGGCCGAGGCGGCCTCGGCGGCGTCCCGTTCGACTGCGGGGTCCGTCATCGGCTCGACCTCTCGGTAACGCGTGTGACAGCGGGGACAGATGTTCCGGTGTTTCCGGCAGAGCGGGACCGTATCAGGCTGCCACGCGCCCCTGGCCTCCGGGACGAGCGCGCACGGAGGCGGGCGGAGCCACAGCCCCGCCCGCCCTGCGGTGTGACGTTTCGCTACTTCGTCACCCGAAAATGTGACCCAGCGTGCGCGCCGCGCGCTCGGCGTCGGCGAAACCGACGTAGAGCGGGGTGAACCCGAAGCGCAGGACGTCGGGGGCGCGGAAGTCGCCCACGATGCCCCGGGAGATGAGCTCGGCCATGACCGCGCGGGCGTCGGCCGTGCGCAGGGAGACCTGGCTGCCGCGGTGGGCGTGCTCCTCGGGGGTGACGACCTCGACCTCGCCCGGCGGGACGTACGCGGCCACGCAGTCGAGGAAGAAGTCGGTCAGGGCGAGGGACTTGGCGCGGACCGCCTCGACGTCCACGTCCTCCCAGGCGTCCAGGGCCGACTCCAGGGCCAGCATGGACAGGATGTCCGGGGTCCCGACGCGCGCCCGGGCGGCGCCCTGGGCGGGCGTGAAGTCCGGGGTCATCGCGAAGGGCTCGGCGTGGCCGTTCCAGCCGGGCAGCGGGGAGTCGAAGGCGCCCTGGTGGCGCTCGGCCACGTACACGTAGGCCGGGGAACCGGGGCCGCCGTTGAGGTACTTGTACGTGCAGCCGACCGCGAGGTCGACGGCGTGCGCGTCGAGGCCGACGGGGAGGGCCCCGGCGCTGTGGCAGAGGTCCCAGACGATGAGCGCGCCCGCCGCGTGGGCGGCGGCGGTGAGGCCGGGCAGGTCGTGGAGCCGGCCGGTGCGGTAGTCGACGTGGTTGAGGAGGACCACGGCCGTGCGGTCGTCCATCGCGCCCGCCGCTTCGGACGGGGCGACCGGGACGAGGTCCAGGCCGGTCATCCGGGCGGCGGAGGCGGCGATGTAGCCGTCCGTCGGGAAGGTGGTGGCGTCGACCAGCATCCTGGTGCGGCCGGGCGCCGCCAGCCGGGCGGCACCGACGAGGGCCTTGAAGAGGTTGACGCTGGTGGAGTCGCCGACGGTGACCTGGCCGGGGGCGGCGCCGACGAGCGGGGCGATGCGGTCGCCGATCCGCTCGGGCGCGGTCCACCAGCCGCTCTCGTCCCAGGAGCGGATGAGCAGCTCGCCCCACTGGCGGCCGACCACGTCGGCCACCGCGCCGGGGACGCCGGCCGGGAGGGCGCCGAGGGAGTTGCCGTCGAGGTAGACCACGCCCTCGGGGAGGGTGAAGCGCTTGCGGAACGTGGCGAGGGGGTCCTCGGCGTCGAGGCGGGCGGCGCGGGCCTGGAGGTCCTTGAGTATCGCGTCAGACATGGCTGCGGGCCGTCCAGAGCTCGGGGAAGACGTTCTTCGAGGCGCGCTTCTCCAGCCAGGTCACGCCGGCGGAGCCGCCCGTGCCGGTCTTGGCGCCCATCGCGCGGCGGGTGGCGACCAGGTGGTCGTTGCGCCAGCGCCAGACCAGCTCGGCCACGTCGGTGAGGACCTCGCCGAGGCGGTGGAGGTCGGCGTGGGCGCCCGCGGGGTCGGCGTAGAGCTCCGTCCAGACGGCCTCGACGGCGGCGGAGGGCTCGTACCGCCGGGACAGGTCCCGGTCGAGGACCGACTGCGGGACGGGCAGGCCGCGGCGGGAGAGCAGGCGCAGGGTCTCGTCGTAGAGGCTCGGCTCCTGGAGGGCCTTCTCCAGCTCGGCGTGGACGCGCGGGGCTCCGCGGTGCGGGACCAGCATGGACGCCGACTTCTCGCCGAGAAGGAACTCCATCCGGCGGTACATCGCGGACTGGAAACCGGAACCCTCGCCGAGGGCGCTGCGGTAGGCGTTGAACTGCGCGGGGGTGAGCTGGGCCAGCGGCCGCCAGGAGTGGTTGAGCGCCTCCAGCTCCCGGAGGGATCGTTTCAGCGCGTCCATCGCGACCGGGATGTCGTCCTCGCGCAGGGCGCGGGCGGCGGTCTCCCACTCGTGGACGATGACGGTGAACCACAGCTCCATGACCTGGGTCGTGACCAGGAACACCATCTCGCCGGGGTCGTCCGAGCGCAGGTGCTGGAGGTGGGTGAGGACGTCCGCCTGGACGTAGTCCTCGTACGGGGTGGTGCCGTCGAAGTCGAGGTTCGGGGTGTCCGAACCGGCTCCGGAGGCATCAAGGGCGTGCGACATCGCTGTCTCCTCGACACGTGCTTCCGGGTAGCGGTCCGCTCCTTCCGAGTGGGTAAGTGGAGCCCCGGTCCCCTGCATCGCATCATAAACAGGAGATCCGGGGCGCCTCTAGGGCACTCGGCCCGGCCGTTACGCGAGCGTGTCCGCGGCGGTCGGGGACGAGTCGCGCAGGAAGGTCGAGCAGCGCTCGTACTCGTCCTTCTCGCCGATGGCGCCGGCGGCCCGGGCCAGGGCGTGCAGGGCGCGCAGGAAGCCGCGGTTCGGCTCGTGCTCCCACGGCACCGGGCCGTGGCCCTTCCAGCCGGCGCGCCGCAGGGCGTCCAGGCCGCGGTGGTAGCCGGTGCGGGCGTACGCGTACGACTCGACGGTCCGGCCCGCTGCGAAGGCCTCGTCGGCGAGGGCGGCCCAGGCGAGGGAGGAGGTCGGGTGCGCGGCGGCCACCTCGGCCGGGGCGGTGCCGGCGGCGAGGGCCTCGCGGGGCGCGGGCTCGTCGGGCAGGTGGGTGGGGGCGGGGCCCCCGAGCAGGTTCTGGTGAATCGACATGCGTTCAGTGTGTCCGATCACCGTGTCCGGCGCGGCCGGGCGGCGGGCCTGTCCCACTCCGTCCGGTCCTGCGCCGGCGCGGTGCGTGAGGGTACCGCCGTCCGGGGGAGGGCGGCCGCCGGGTGGTCCGCGTCCGTCCGCGCGGCGGCGGGCCGCCGACCGGCGTCCGTCCGAGTGGCGGCGGGGCGGGGGTCGGCGTCCGTCCGGGGGGCGGCGGGGCGGGGGTCGGCGGGGCGGGGGTCGGCGTCCCCGGGCCGCCATCCGGCGGCCGCGGTCCGGCCCGCGGCCGCCGGATGGCGGGGGCCCGGGGGGACGGCGGGCGGGCGGCCGGCGGCGAGCTCCCGGCGCAGCACCGGGACGATGTGCTCGCCGAGGAGGTCGATCTGCTCCAGCGCGGTCTCCAGCGGGATCCCGGCGTGGTCCACGGCGAAGAGCTGGCGCTGGCAGTGCCCGTAGGCCTCCCGGAAGCCGAGGATCTTCTCGATGGCCTCGTCGGGGCTGCCGACGGTCAGCGGGGTCCGGGCCGTGCACTCCTCCAGCGACCAGTGCCCCGCATAGGCCGGCGAGCGGTCGAAATACGGGCGGAACTCGCTCAGCGCGTCCTGCGAGCGGGCCCGTACGAACAGCTGCCCGCCGAGGCCCACGACGGCCTGCTCGGGGGTGCCGTGGCCGTGCTCGGCGTAGCGGGCGCGGTAGAGCTCGACCAGGCGGGCGTAGTGCCCGACGGGGGCGTGGAGGTTGTCGGCGAAGAACCCGTCGCCGTAGTAGGCGGCCCGCTCGGCGGCCTCCGGGGAGCGCACCGAGGCGTGCCAGACGAAGGGCGGTACGCCGTCCAGCGGGCGCGGCGTGGAGGTGAAGCCGTCCAGGCGGGCCCGGGAGCGGCCCCGCCAGTGGACGTCGGTCTCCCGCCAGAGGCGGTGCAGCAGGGCGTAGTTCTCGCCGGCGAGCGCGAGGGCCTCGCGGAGGTCCTGGCCGAACCAGGGGTAGACGTCGGGGGTGTTGCCGCGGCCGGCGATCAGGTCGAGGCGGCCGCCGGCCAGGTGCTGGAGCAGCGCGTACTCCTCGGCGACGCGCACCGGGTCGTTGGTGGTGATCAGGGTGGTGGCGGTGGAGAGGATCAGCCGCCGGGTGCGGGCGGCGACGTACGCGAGCAGCGTGGACGGCGAGGAGCACACGTAGGGCGGGTTGTGGTGCTCGCCGGTGGCGAAGACGTCGAGGCCCGCCTCCTCCGCGCGGACGGCGAGGGCGGTCATGGCCCGGATCCGCTCGTGCTCGGTCGGCATGCGCCCGGTCCGGGGGTCGGGTGCGAGCTCGCCGACCGAGAAGATGCCGAACTGCACGCCGCCGCTCCCGCCTTCTCGCGCCTCCCGGCTCCCGGTCCCGGTCCCGGGGGTCCCGACCGTGCCCGATCTGCGGTGATCCGGCCAGGTCCGGGCCGACAGTCCGTCAAGTCGCCGGGGTGGTGGGGATCCCACCACCTCCGGCGCGAGCGCGGTGACCGGCGCACCTCCCCCGACAGGGCCTCCTCGTCGGACGGTAGAGGGGCAGTGGACGCACGCCGAGGGGGCATGTCGTGAAAGCGGTCATGAGCAGCAGCACCATCAGCACCATCACGGGGACGCAGACGGGGACGGGGACCTCAGCGGGGACGGGCACGGGAGCGGGGCCGGGTACGGGAGCGGGGGCCGGACGGCCGGATCCGGCCCGGGAGGCGGCCGACGACCTGTGCGCCACCGTCCTCTCCTCCCTGCGCCGCAAGGACCAGCGGGAGAAGGGCCGCCGCTACGTCCAGGGGCTGCTCGCCCTCCCCGGCCGCAAGTCGATGCGCGGGATCGCGGGCCAGATCGGCGGCGGGGCCGCCGAGCAGAGCATGCACCACTTCATCTCCAGCTCCACCTGGGAGTGGCAGCCGATCCGCGCCTCCCTGTCCCGGTTCCTGGAGGCGGCCAGTCCGCTGACGGCGTGGGTGGCGCAGCCGATGGCCATCCCGAAGGGCGGGGAGCACTCGGTGGGCGTCGCGCACCGCTTCGACCCGCACCAGGGGCAGATGTTCCGGGGGCAGCAGGCGTTCGGGACCTGGTTCGCCTCGGCCGCGCTGGCCACGCCGGTGGGCTGGGAGATGTTCCTGCCGGAGGCGGAGGAGGCCGCTGCGGGGCCCGCGGGGGAGCACGCGGCGCGGGCCGCGTACGAGGAGGCCGCCGCGGCCTCCGTGATCTCGGCGGTGCGGCGCGGCGGCAGCCCGGTGCGGCCGGTGGTGCTGGACATCCGGCAGATCGGGACGCGCTCCACGATGAACCGCTTCGCCGGGGCGGGACTGCCGGTCATCGCCCGGATCGGCCCCTCCACCCCGCTGCTCGTCACCGATCCGGCACTGCCCGGGCACGGCGCGGGGGCGCGCTGCGCGCGGGACGTCCTGCAGTCGGTGAAGGGGCTGAGCACGCCGGTGGAGTGGACCGACCCGGACCCGTCGGCCGGGGGAGGCCGGCACCGCAGCACCCTCGCCGTCGCGGTGCGGGTGATGATGCCCGACCCCTCGCCGGCCCGCCGGCGCCCCCTGCTGCTGGTCGGCGAGTGGGCGGATCCGCGCCGCGCCCCGTCGGAGCTGTGGGTGACCGACCTGGTGCGGCTGCCGGTGGGCCCGCTGCTGCGGCTGACGAAGCAGGGCCGGCGGGTGGCCTTCGCCGCCGGGCACAGCGGGCAGGAGGCCGGGCTGCGGGACTTCGCGGGGCGCGCGCTGCCGGGCTGGCACCGGCACGTGACGCTGGCCTCGGTGGCGCACGCCGCCCGCGCGCTGACGGGGACGGAGGGCTACGGGGTCTCGTACGGGGCCGCGTAGGAGGAGGCCGCCGACCGGTCGGCGGCTGCGCGGCGGTCGTGGAGGACCGTACGGGTCCTGCGCAGCCGCAGCGCCATCTGGATCTCCAGCGCCCGGCCGGGCTTCTGCCAGTCGGGGCCGAGCAGTTCGGCGATGCGCTCCAGGCGGCGGGAGACCGTGTTGGGGTGGACGTGCAGGGCCTCGGCGGCGTGGGTGGGGCTGGCGCCGGAGGCGAAGTAGGCCTCCAGGGTGCGGGTGAGCTCGGTCGGCCGGCCCGTGTCGTACTCCAGGACGGGGCCGATGGTGCCGGCGATGTACGACTCCACGTCGTGGTCGGCGGACAGCAGCAGGCCGAGGAAGCCCAGTTCGCGCAGGGAGGCGGTGCCGCCGGCCCCGTCGAGGGCGGTCAGCGCGTCGAGGCAGCGCACCGCCTCGGCGTAGACCCGGGCCACCTCGCCGGGGCCGCCGGAGGGCCCCGCGGCCCCGGTGGACACCGCGTGGCCGAGCAGCGGCGACAGCTCGCCCGAGGCCCGGTGGGCGGCGGCGGAGGCGTCGGTCCCGGGCAGCACGAGGACGATGCAGCCCCGGCGGACGCCCTTGAGGCCGCCCATCCGGTACGCGTACGAGGAGGCCCAGGCGACGGCCTTGCCGAGCTCGCCGCCCTCGGGCCGGGCGACGACCACCACGTGCGGGCGGTCGAGGTCGATGCCGAGCCGGCGGGTGCGTTCGAGCAGGTGCAGGTCGACGGAGTGCGGCCGGTCGAGGAGGTCGGCGAGGAGTTCGTCGTGGACGGGGCCCTCGGCGGCGGCCGTGCCCCGCTGGATGAGCATCAGGCAGGCCACGGACTGGGCGGCGAGCTGGAGCAGCCGTACGTCCTCGTCGGCGAGCGGGTCGCAGGCGGTGAGCAGGAGCACCCCGAGGTCCTCGGCGCCGGCGAGGACGGGGGCCAGCCACAGGTCGCCGGGCAGCCGGACCGGACGGCGGTCGGTGAGCGCCTGGAGGGCCGCCCTGGTGACGGCCTCCTCGTCCACGCCGGGCAGTTCGCCGGTGGCGGTGAGCGGGCGCCCGCCCGGGTCCCGGACCTGGAGCACGCCGTCCAGCGCGTCGGCGGTGGCCCGGGCGAGGGTGGGCAGGCCGGCGCCGTCCAGGACCAGGCCGGCCAGGCGGGCGTGGCACTCCCACAGGTAGCGGACGCGGGTGAGGGCGGTGTTGGTGCGCGAGCCGAAGGCTTCCAGCTCGGTCACCTCGTCGCGGGTCTGCTCCAGCAGCCGGGCCTTCTCGATGGCGACGGCGGCCAGGTCGGCGAGGGAGAGCATGATGCCGATCTCGTCCGGGGTGAACTGCCGTACGGAGCGGTCGGAGCCGTAGAGGGCGCCCAGCGTGGAGTCCCCGCGGCGCAGCGGGACGGCGATGATCGCGTGGAGGCCCTCCGCCTCGACGACGGCGTCGATGCCGGGGGCGTGGGCGATGGTGGGGTCGGCGAGGTAGTCGGGGGTCCACACCGGGGAGCGGCGGGCCTGGGCGATGCTGCCGAGCCCGCGGCCGGTGCCGAGTTCGAGGCCGACGTTGAAGGCGGTGGTCTCGCCCTCGGAGGTGCGGACGTACGCCGATCCGTCGGGGCGGCTGAGGGAGAGCCAGGCCATGTCGAAGCCGAGGAGGCGCCGGGCGCGGCGGGTGATCAGGCGCAGCAGGCCGTCGATGTCGTAGGGGGAGGTGAGGTCGTGGGCGGTGTCGACGAGCGCGGTGAGGGCGGCTTCGCGCTGGCGGCTGCGGCTCGCGCGGGCCTGGACCGCGCGGGCCAGTTCCAGGGCCCGGGTGAGCCCGTCGAGGGCGGCGTCGTCGGCGCCGGCAGCGCGCGCCTCGGTGAGCAGTGCCTGGAAGCGGCCCGGTGGGGCGTCCTCCGCGAGCAGTTCCAGTACGGCCCGTGCGCCCGCGTCGTCCCCGCGCATCCTGGCGACCCCCTCCGACCAGCCGTTTTCCCCGCGTCCCGTCCCGAACCTAGGTTCCGGGCGGCGAAGGGTCAAGCAAGGGGCCGCGGGGTGCCGGGGCCGGGCGGTCAGCGGCGTGAGGCACCCGCCAGGGTCGTTCCGGGGGCCGGGAGGGCGGCGCGCAGGGACGTGACGCGGGCCTCGGCCCGGCGCAGCGCCCCCGGGTAGGCCCCGTCGGGGCCCTGGCCGCCCGCGCCGCGCAGGCCTGCGAGTTCCAGGAGCAGTCCGCGGTGGTGTCCGAGGGCGAGTTCGGCCTCGACCCACTGGCCGAGGACGGAGAGCCGGTCGGCGTCGAGGACGGCGGTGCGGCCCCGGAGCCAGGTCCCGGCGTCGATGCCGTCCAGGGCGGGCCCGGTCCACAGGCCGAGGGCGCGGCGCAGCCGTGGGGCGGCCTGCGCGAAGTCCCCGCGGCTCATGGCCCGGTAGCCGGCGCCGGCCTCGCGTTCGAACTCGCGGACGTCGCAGCGGCCGCCGCCGGTGTCGAGGAGGTAGCCGCCGGGGCGGGTGCGGAGAACGGTCTCGGGGGTACGGACCGAACCGGCCCCGAGCGCCTCCGCGAACCGCTCGCGCAGCCGGCGCACGGCGGTGTCCAGGGCGGCGCGGGAGTGTTCGGGCGGGGTGTGGCGGGTGAGCTCGTCGGCGAGCACGGAGACCGGGACGAGTCGGTCGGGACACGCCGCGAGGACCGCCAGGACGTGCCGGGACTCCGGTGTGGGGGCGGTGATGGGCACACCGTTCTCGGTGACCCGTGGTGCGCCGAGTACCTCAATGTCCACAGTGTTCTCCCTGGGCAGGCGAGCAAAAAAATAATACCCGGAAGGATCTTTTTGGGAAGAGGGAGGACAGAGGGGCCGGAGAGGCGCGGGCGTGGCGCGTCAGGCGTCCGCAGCCTCCTCTTCTCCGTACCCGTCGGCGGCCGGGACCACTCCGCCGGCGCAGCCGACCCGGCACGGGTGCAGGCCCTGCGGCCCGTACAGCGCCCGCGCCCCGCGCCCGGGGGCGGTGTCCAGCCGGATCGCCACCGCCGGGACCACCACGTTCGGCATCACGTGCGTGTAGAGCTCCGCGACCTGGGCGTCCAGGTCGAGGCCGAGGGTGTGCGACATCGTGTTCAGCCCCGCGTACGCGCCGACGATCAGCCGGGACGGGACGACCGGGTCCACGCCCGGCAGCAGCTCCCCGCGCCGCTCGGCCTCGGACAGCACGCCGGCGCACAGGTCGATCCAGGTCTGGTACGGCGTCACCCGGTCCAGGTCGCGGCCCGTCTGGTCCAGGGTCAGCCGGGCACTCGCCCGGATCAGCACCTCGTGACGCATCTGGTGCGAGAAGACCATGCCGATGTCGATGAACTCCTGCGCCTTGTACTGCTGCGGCAGGGCCTGCGGCCGGGCTTCGTTCTGGGCGTCGATGACGGCCTGGGCCAGGTTCTCCTTCGACTCGAAGTGGAAGTAGAGCGCGCCCTTGGTGACCTTCGCGATGTTGACGATGTCCGAGAGCTTGGCCGCGTCGTAGCCGTTCTCCTCGAAGACCACGGCCGCCGCCTCCAGGATGGCGCGGCGGGTGCGCACCGCCCGGTCCTGCTTCACCTGGGGTCGCTCTGTCCTCATATGTGGCGCTGCCTCTCCTGGCCCGCCGGCTTCACATTCCCACGGGTACGTTTTCTCTCGATAGATTCCACACCATCGCGCGGGCGCACGTCCACCGGCGTATGCCGCCTCACCCGAACCCGGTACGAAGCCCTACGAAACGCACACGGAAAAGGGGTCCGCCTGCCCGTTTCCGGACCGGCGGACCCCTTTTTGGAACCCTTGGCGCTGGGAGCAGCCGGGGCTACTTCAGCTTGGTGCCCGTGGAGCGCAGGTCGCCACAGGCCTGGAGGACGCGCTTGGCCATGCTCGCCTCGGCCAGCTTGCCCCAGGTGCGCGGGTCGTAGGTGGACTTCTTGCCGACCTCGCCGTCGACCTTCAGAACACCGTCGTAGTTGCGGAACATGTGGTCCGCGACCGGGCGGGTGAAGGCGTACTGGGTGTCGGTGTCGAGGTTCATCTTCACGACGCCGTTCTCCAGCGCGGTCGCGATCTCCTGCTCGGTGGAGCCGGAGCCGCCGTGGAAGACGAAGTCGAACGGGTTGCTCTTGCCGTACTTCTCACCGACGCCCTGCTGGAGGTCCTTGAGCAGCTCGGGGCGCAGGACGACGTTGCCCGGCTTGTAGACGCCGTGCACGTTGCCGAAGGAGGCGGCCAGCAGGTAGCGGCCCTTCTCGCCCAGGCCCAGGGCCTCGGCGGTGCGGATGGCGTCCTCGACGGTGGTGTACAGCTCGTCGTTGATCTCGTGGCTGACGCCGTCCTCCTCGCCGCCGGTCGGGGTGATCTCGACCTCGAGGATGATCTTCGCGGCGGCGGCCTTGGCGAGCAGCTCCTGGCCGATGGCCAGGTTGTCGGCCAGGGTCTCGGCGGAGCCGTCCCACATGTGCGACTGGAAGAGCGGGTTCAGGCCCTTGGCCACGCGCTCGGCGGAGATGTCGAGCAGCGGCCGGACGTAGCCGTCCAGCTTGTCCTTGGGGCAGTGGTCGGTGTGCAGCGCGACCGTGATGTCGTACTTGGCGGCGACGACGTGCGCGAACTCGGCCAGGGCGACCGCGCCGGTGACCATGTCCTTGTTGTACTGGCCGCCCAGGAACTCGGCACCACCGGTGGAGATCTGGATGATGCCGTCGCTCTCGGCCTCCGCGAAGCCGCGCAGCGCAGCGTGCAGGGTCTGGGTCGAGGTCACGTTGATCGCCGGGTAGGCGAACTTGCCTGCCTTCGCCCGGTCGAGCATCTCGTTGTAGACCTCGGGGGTTGCGATGGGCATCTGTCCGCTCCTTGGATGTGCGGGGAGTGTGCTTATTGCGGGCCCTGACCTGGGGGCGACGTCAGACGTCGCGCCTATCTTTCCAGACTCGGCGCGACACTCCACCCCGCGTGACCGGCCTGGTACGCCGAGAAGGGCGGGGTGTTTCACGTGAAACACCCCGCCCTTCAGGAAAGGCGCAGGTCAGGAGCGGAACAGGAGCTTCCGAGAAGCCTCGTCACCAGTTGGGGCGACCCCGCTCCGCGGCCCCGGCAACGCCCCTTCGCGACCACGATCCGAGACGGACCGGGTCCGGGGCTGCCGCGATCCGGGGCACGGGTCAGGCCAGGCCCAGGTCGCCGAGCTGGTAGCCGGTGAGGTAGGGCAGGCCCGCGCCGGCGATGGCCTCGGCCGCACCGCGGTCCACGATGGTGGCGACGGCGACGACCTCGCCGCCGGCCTCCCGGACCGCCTCGACGGCGGTCAGCGGAGAGCCGCCCGTGGTGGAGGTGTCCTCGACGACCAGGCAGCGCTTGCCCGCGACGTCGGTGCCCTCGATCCGGCGCTGCATGCCGTGCGCCTTCTGCGCCTTGCGGACGACGAAGGCGTCCAGGCGCTGCCCGCGCGCGGCGGAGGCGTGCAGCATCGAGGTCGCCACCGGGTCGGCGCCCAGGGTCAGACCGCCGACGCAGTCGAAGTCGAGGTCGGCGGTCAGGTCGAGCATGACCTGGCCGACCAGCGGGGCGGCCTCGCCGTCGAGGGTGATGCGGCGGAGGTCGATGTAGTAGTCGGCCTCCTTGCCGGAGGAGAGGGTCACCTTGCCGTGCACGACGGCCTTGTCCTTGATCTGCTGCAGAAGCGCATCGCGTACGTCACTCATGGCGTCGAGCTTAGTTGGGCGCTAGCCGAGCCGCCGCCAGGTCCAGGTCGTGGAGACCTCCAGCGGGTCCACCGGGGTGACCAGGCGCGGAAGGGTGTTCAGGCCGTTCGGCGGTCCGGACTGCGGCTCCACGCAGACGGCCTCGGGCTGCTCGTCGTACACGACCACCCATTCGGCCGGGCTCGCGACCTTCAGTTCCAGCTCCCCGGGCCAGGTCAGGGTGACGTCGACCCCGTAGGGCGTCCCGAAGCAGTCGTCCCAGGGGCCGGGGGCGGGTTCGATCCGGCGGCCGGTCGGCAGGTGGTCCTCGCCGCGCTCCTCCTGCCAGGCCGGATCGAAGGCGATCTGCGCCGCCGGGCCGCCGGGCGTGAGGGTGCGGTTGAACCAGGGGTGCCAGCCGGCCTGGGCCGGGAAGGAGTCCTGGTACGTCTCGACGCCCAGGGTGATCGTCAGGGCGTCCGCGCTCAGCTCGAAGGTCTGCGTGACCCGCCCGGCGCGCGGCCAGGGGTCGGCGAGGTCGAAGTAGAAGGCCGCCCCGGTGTCGGTCACGGAGGCGGTCCGCCAGGCCAGGTCGCGGCCGAGGCCGTGGATGGCGTGCGGCGGGTGGTTGACCGGCAGCTGGTGGACGGTGCCGCCGTCGCGGAACCGCCCCTCGGCGGTGCGGCCGCACCAGGGGACCATCGGGAAGGACCCGTAGCGCGGGCCCTGGCGCAGCAGCTCCGTGCCGTCGACGCGCAGGCTGTCGAGCCGGCAGCCGTTCTCCTGGTCGATGGTGATGTCGGCGCCGCCGGCGCTCAGTTGCGTACTCATACGGCCGACCCTACGGCGATCGGGGTCGGCGGCCGCTCAACTCCCGCCCGCCGGTTCAGCGGCGACGGCGCAGCGCCCGGCCGACGACCACCGCCGAGGCCAGCGCCAGCGCGGCCGCCGGGGCGATCCAGCGCATGGCCGGGCCGCCGTTGCCGGCCGAGGGGGCCGGGACCGGGGCGTAGCGGCCGCGCGGCGGTGCGTGGTCGACCTCCTCGGCGCTGCGGCCGATCATCGTGCGGCGCGCGTGGGCGGCCTCGGCCGGGGGGTTCGGGGGCGCCGTGGGGTCGGCGGGGGCCGGGGCGTCCCCCGGTCCGGCGGCCTGCGGGAGCTCGCCCAGCTCGGGGAGCCCGGCGAAGTCGGGGAGGTCGGGGAGGTCGGGGAAGCCGTCGTCCGGGAAGGAGCCGGGCGGCGGCACCTCGGTGTCGAACACGGACGCCGCGGCGGTCCCGGGGCCGCCGGTCTCCGCCTCCTCGCCCGGCGCCCCGGGCCCGGCCTCCTCGGCCAGGTCGGCGCAGAACCGGTCGAGGAGCCGCCGGACGGCCGTGGTCAGGGCCTCGGGGTCGAAGGCGGCGGCCCGCCCGTCGACGGTGCCCCGCCCGGTGAACTCCAGCCGGGTCCCGCCCTCGTGCGGGATGAGCCGCAGCCCGGCCGAGAGCCTGGCGGTGCCGTCGCCGCGCACCTCGGAACCCTCGCACTCCGCCGTGAAGTGCTCGGGGTCCCGCTCGGCCAGCTCCACCGTCCCGCGGTAGGTGACGGTGCTGGAGCCGACCCGCAGCCTGAGCCGCCCGGCGAGCGGCCCGGGGGCGCCGCCGCCGGCGTCCTGCTGGAGCCCGGGCACGCAGCGGGCCACCCGGACGGGGTCGCGCAGGACGGCGCGCAGATCGTCTGCCGGTACCGGGACGAACACCTGATGCTCCATGCGGTCGAGCCTACCGACGAGAGCCGCCCCTGCACACGGACGCGGCGTCCCCGCCGCTCAGGAGTAGCGCGGGTGCGGAAGCGTGGACGGGGGCAGTCCGGACAGCCGGGTGCGGGCGGCGTCCCGGGCCGCTTCCCGCAGGCCCCGGGTGGACACCGCGCGCAGGGCGGGCGTGTCGCGGTCCACCCTCAGCTCGGGGGCCCGGTCCCGGGCGGCCAGGACGAAGCCCCAGTCCTGCGGCGGGGCGTCGGACGTGCCCAGGGCGCGGTCGGGCCCGGCGGCGAAACCGGAGAGGCGGCCGCCCGTGCTGTAGGGGGTGGTGCGCAGGCCGGCGGCGCGCAGGGTGGACTCGACGGTCCAGTACGTCCGGGGCCGCGTGGTCAGCGGTCCCGCGTGCACGGCGATGCGCCCGCCGGGGGTCAGGGCCCGCGCGGCCAGCCCGTAGAACTCCTGCGAGTAGAGCTTGGTGCTGGGGGTGATGCCCGGGTCGGGGAGGTCGGAGACGATCACGTCGAAGCGGTCGCGGGCGGCGGGTCCGCGCAGCCAGCGGAAGGCGTCCTGGGAGACGACGGCCAGGCGCGGGTCCTCGTAGGCCCGGCCGTTGAGGGCGGAGAGCATCGGATCGGTGCGGGCGAGCCGGACCACCCCGGGGTCGAGGTCGACGACCGTGACGGCGGCGACGTCCGGGTAGCGCAGCACCTCGCGGGCGGCGAGCCCGTCGCCGCCCCCGAGGACCAGGACGCGGGCGTGCGGGCCGGTCATCGCGGGGTGGACCAGGGCCTCGTGGTAGCGGTACTCGTCGTAGCCGCTGACCCGCAGCCGCCCGTCGAGGTAGAGGTCGAGGGAGCGCGGGGAGCCGGTGGAGGGGCCGGTCAGCACCAGCTCCTGCACCCCGGTCTGCACGGCGACCCGCACCTCCCCGCCGTAGACGGCGGTGCGCGCGACGCGCTCGAAGTCGTCGGCGAGCAGCGTCGCGCAGGCGAGCCCGGCGAGCACGGCGGCGTTGACCGCGAGGAGCAGCCAGCGGCAGCGGCGGCTGAGGTCGCGGCGGAAGAGCCACAGGACGAGTCCGCCGCCGACGACGGCGTTGACGGTGCCCGTGAGCATGGCCCCGGTGAGCTGGCCGAGGACGGGCAGCAGCAGGAAGGGGAAGGCGAGGCCGCCGACCAGGGCGCCCACGTAGTCGGCGGCGAACAGGTCGGCGACGGCCCCGCCGGCGTCCTGCCGGCGGATGCGTTGGATGAGGACCATCAGCAGCGGGATCTCGGCGCCGATGAGCACCCCGATGGCGAAGGAGAACGCGACGAGCGCGGGCCGGGACTCGCCCAGCCAGGCGAAGCTCGCGTAGAGAGCCATAGCGGAGAAGCCGCCGAGCAGTGCGAGCCCGGCCTCGATGACGGCGAAACCGAAGGCGGGCCGGGTGCGGAGCCGTTTCGCGAGGAGGGAGCCGACGCCCATGGCGAAGACCATCACGGACAGCACGACGGACGCCTGGGTGACGGAGTCGCCGATCAGGTAGGAGCCGAGGGCGAGCAGCTCCAGTTCGTACACGAGCCCGCAGGCGGCGCAGACGAACACCGTGGCCAGGACGAGGAGTCGGCCGGTCCGGGGCTGTACGGGCAGGGCGGCCGGGACGGTCTGCACGCCCCGCGGCTCCGCCGCCGGGAGCACCCCGCGGGGGGCGGAACGGTCGATCATGCAGCGAACCGTACGTCACCGCCCACTGGCACCCTGTCACCCACATGGGTGTAAGTGCCGTAACCGTCCCGCCAGTTGGCGTAATCCGTACGCAACCTGGCGTAGGGGACGGGCGCTAGACGGGGGCCCCCATCCGGACCCCGACGCGGGTGCGGGTGGCCACCAGCTGGCCCTCCTGCGGGTAGGCGTGCCAGGTCCGCCAGCGCACCTGCCCCTCGTGCCGCTGCGCGAGCATGGCGGTGAAGGCGTGCGGGTCGCCCGGAAAGGTTCCCGCCAGTCCGTTCGGGTGGTCCGCGACCAGGGCGAGCAGCTCCTGCGCCCGCCCCGCGAAGGAGCCCCGCGAGAGGGTCTCGACCCGCGCGGCGAACTCGTACTCCCAGTCCCCCACCCGCTTCGCCACGCCCAGCGGCAGCGGCGTGCGGCTGCCGGGCATGCAGGCGACCGTCTCCGAGCAGTGCACCTCGCCCTCCTCCAGGAGCACCTGATGGGAGGCGCCGAGCAGGCGCAACTCCACCTTCGCGTCCGCGAGCTGGAGGTTCAGTACGGCCAGGGCGGGCAGCCGGTCCCGTCCCAGGGCCCAGGCGAGATCGGCGGCACGCGTGTCGGTGTAGGTGGTCTGGAGGGTCGTGAGCATGAGTCGGCTCCGCAAACGCGCGAGGGAGAGGGGCCGGACCCCGCCAGCGGTATGCAACGGGTGGGGGGACACCGGCACGGGTCCACAGGGAGTCCAGGGAGGTGCTCCGAGGACTGGTCTACTCAACCGAGGGAATCATGAAAGGCACGGCACTCACAGCGTTTTTACCCAACTTGACGGGGTTTACATCCCCTCGGGGGCTACCCGGTTCACGTGTTCAAGGACGGGCCCTCCCCGGGCCTTCGCACGCACCCGAACAAGAAGACGCCCGAGGGAAGTTGTCCCCACGGGGCGCCCGTTCCACGCGGCCGCGGCCGCCCCGGTCCAGTGTCAGCTCCCCCCGCACCCTCCGCCACCGCAGGACGAGCCGCAGGACGAGCCGCAGGAGGACGACGAACCGCACGAGGACGAGGATCCGCAGGAGGAAGAACCCCCGCCGCCCGCCCACCAGCTGCCGCCGGAGCTCCCTCCGCTGCCGGACCCGCCGCCGGAGACCTTCTTCACGACCCAGACGACCGCTCCCGCGACCGCCGCGACGATCAGCACGACGACGACCATGTCCCCGCCCCCTTCTGACGCCCCGGTCCCCCGGGGTGCGGGATCCCCGCGTCCCGCGTGCAGGGGGGATGCCCGTCGGCCGGACGCGCCAAAGCACACTTGAGCAACTCCAGAGGTTCCCCGCAGGATGGCGCCCATGAGCGCACCCGTGGGCGGCGACCGCCCCTTCCTGAACCGCCGCCTGGCCTCCTTCGGCACCACGATCTTCGCGGAGATGTCGGCCCTGGCCGCCCGCACCGGATCGATCAACCTGGGCCAGGGCTTCCCCGACACCGACGGCCCCGCCGAGATCGCCGAGGCGGCCGTCCGGGCGATCCGCGACGGCCGGGGCAACCAGTACCCGCCGGGCCCGGGCGTCCCCGAGCTCCGCCAGGCCGTCGCCGCCCACCAGCAGCGCTTCTACGGCCTGGCCTACGACCCCGACACCGAGGTACTGGTCACGGCCGGCGCCACCGAGGCCATCGCCGCCGCCCTCCTCGCGCTGCTCGAACCGGGCGACGAGGTCATCGCGCTGGAACCGTTCTACGACTCGTACGCCGCCTGCATCGCCATGGCCGGCGCCGTCCGCGTCCCGCTCACCCTGCGCGCCCCGCACTTCCGCCCCGACCTCGACGCCCTGCGCGACGCGGTCACCCCGCGCACCCGCCTGCTGCTGCTCAACACCCCGCACAACCCGACGGGCACCGTCCTCACCCGCGAGGAGCTCGCCGCCATCGCCGAACTGGCCGTCGAGCGCGACCTGCTCGTCGTCACGGACGAGGTCTACGAGCACCTGGTCTTCGAGGGCGGCCACACCCCGCTCGCCTCCCTGCCCGGGATGCGCGAGCGCACCGTCACCATCTCCTCCGCCGGCAAGACCTTCTCCTTCACCGGCTGGAAGGTCGGCTGGATCACCGCCCCGCCCGCGCTGGTCTCGGCCGTCCGCTCGGCGAAGCAGTTCCTCACCTACGTCTCCTCCGGCCCCTTCCAGTACGCCGTCGCCGAGGCCCTCTCCCTGCCCGACACCTACTACGAGGCCTTCCGCGCCGACCTCGCCGCCAAGCGCGACCTGCTCGCCGAGGGCCTGGACGCCGCCGGGTTCCGGGTCTTCCGCCCCCAGGGCACCTACTTCATCACCACCGACGTCTCGCCCCTGGGCGAGAAGGACGGCCTGGCCTTCTGCCGCGCCCTGCCCGAGCGCTGCGGGGTCGTCGCCATCCCGAACCAGGTCTTCTACGACGACCGCGAGGCCGGCGCCACCCAGGTCCGCTGGGCCTTCTGCAAGAAGACGGAGGTCCTCCGCGAAGCCGTGGACCGGCTTAGGGCACTCTAGGGCTCGATATGGACGTGACGACGAGACAGAGCCCGCCCGCCCCCGCGCGGGCCCCGCGGGCCCCACGAAGACAGGAGACGGTCTGGTCGGCCGGGCTCGCGCTCGCGGTGTTCGCCGCCGTCCGCGGGGCCGGGGCGCTGGTGATCACCGTCGGGGCCTGGTGGGCCGGGCGGAACCCGGTGCGGGTGCTCGGCGGCTCCTGGGACTCCTGGTGGTACCTCTCCATCGCCGCCCACGGCTACGGCCGCACCCAGATGTGGCCCGCCTCGGACTCCATCCAGAGCGACTCCGCCTTCTTCCCGCTGTTCCCGCTGCTGGTGCACCTCCTCGGGGGCGGCCCCGTCGCCGGGCTCGTGGTGGCCTGGACGGCGGCGGCCGCCGCCGCCGTCGGGGTGTACCGGGTCGGGGAGCGGCTGCTCGGGCCGCGGGCCGCGGTGCTGCTCGTCGCGCTGTGGGCCTCGCTGCCGCACGCGGTGGTGCTGGGCCTCGCCTACACCGAGCCGCTGCTGTGCGCGCTGGCCGCCTGGGCCCTGTACGCGCTGCTGCGGGAGCGCTGGATGTGGGCGGCCTCCCTGGCGGTGCTCGCCGGGCTGACCCGGCCCACCGGCATCGCCGTCGCCGCCGCCGTCAGCGTGGTGGCCCTGCGGGAGGTGCTGCGGGGCAGCCGCGCGCCCGCGGTGTGGGCGGCCGGGCTGCTCGCGCCCGCCGGCTGGGCGGGGTACGTGGCGGCCGTCGGGATACGCCGGCACGAGTGGCTGGGCTACTTCACCGTCCAGCGGCAGTGGGGCTCGCGCTTCGACTTCGGGGCCGGCACGGTCGGCGTCGTGGACAAGGTCCTGACCGGCGGCGACGTCACGGTCCCGGTGGCCGTGACCGTGGCCACGCTGGCCGCGGCGGTGCTCCTCGCGGTGCTCCTGCTGCTGGACCGGGCACCGCTGGCGCTGCTCGTGTACACCGCCACCCTGCTGGTGATCACCCTCGGCGGGGCGGGCTTCTTCGAGTCGAAGCCGCGGTTCCTGCTGCCCGCGTTCCCGCTGCTGCTGCCCCTGGCCGCCGCGATGGCGAAAGCCCGGCCGCGCACGGCGGTCGTGGTGACCGCCTGCATGGCCGGGCTCTCGTACGGCTACGGGGCGTACCTCACGCTCATGGCGAAGGTACCCCTCTAGCGGGCCGTGGGGCGGGGACGGCTAGGCGTCGTCCCCGTCCTCGGAGTCGCCCTCTGCGGAGTCGACCTCCTTCTCCAGGCCGAGCTGCTCGATGAGCCACTTGTCGAACTCGATCGACGCACGGACCCAGCTGACCGTGGAGGACACGAAGTGCTCCAGGCTGACGCCGGTGCCGATCAGCATCTGCGCTTCGCCGATCAGCCGGACGGAGCCGTCGTCGTGCGTGTGGCTGTAGACCTTGGGCCACAGGGTGCGGCGGTTCCAGTCGTCGATCGACTCGAGCAGCTGCGGCTTGTCGTCGATCGCGTGCGGACGGTCGTAGAAGGTGCGGACGGAGAAGACCTGCTGCTCGCCCTCACCACGGAACATGAAGTACGTGCGGAAGTCCTCCCACGGCGCCGCGAGGTCTCCCTCGTCGTCGACGACGTACTTGAGCTCCATCTGCTCCAGGAGCTGCTTCACCAGGTCCTGGTCGGGGACGACGGGGCCCGCCGGTCCTGTCGCCTGCGGTTCGGGCTGACCCCCGAAGTTCGGAATCGAGGCCGGGTCGATGCTCACCGTGTACTTCCCTTCGTGCGGATACAGCCATCCTCCACCATCGCGCCCACCCCGTGTCCAGCCCCGCACCCGCGATCCGCTCCGGGCGGACACGGGAGCGCGGCGGTCCTTACGGATGCGGGGCTACAGCGCCCGGCCGACCAGCAGGTCGTCCCCGGCCACGTCGACCCGTACCGTGTCGCCGTCGCGGACCTCGCCGGACAGGATCTCCTTCGCCAGCCGGTCCCCGACCGCCGTCTGGATCAGGCGGCGCAGCGGGCGCGCGCCGTACGCCGGGTCGTTGCCCTTGTCGGCCAGCCAGGCCAGGGCCTCGGGCGTGACGTCCAGGGCGAGGCGGCGGTCGGCGAGGCGCTTGGCCAGGCGGGAGATCTGGAGCTCGGCGATGTGCGCCAGCTCGTCCCGGGTGAGGGCCGAGAAGACGACGAGGTCGTCGAGGCGGTTGAGGAACTCCGGCTTGAAGCTCGCCCGGACCACGTCCAGGACGCGCGCCTTCTTGTCCTCGGCGGAGGTGACCGGGTCGACCAGGAACTGGCTGCCCAGGTTGGAGGTGAGGATCAGGATGGTGTTGCGGAAGTCGACGGTGCGCCCCTGGCCGTCCGTGAGGCGGCCGTCGTCGAGGACCTGGAGCAGGATGTCGAAGACCTCGGGGTGGGCCTTCTCGACCTCGTCCAGCAGCACCACGCTGTAGGGGCGGCGGCGGACGGCCTCGGTGAGCTGGCCGCCCTCCTCGTAGCCGACGTAGCCGGGCGGGGCGCCGACGAGCCGGGCCACGCTGTGCTTCTCCGAGTACTCGGACATGTCGATGCGGACCATGGCCCGCTCGTCGTCGAAGAGGAAGTCCGCGAGGGCCTTGGCCAGCTCGGTCTTGCCCACGCCCGTGGGGCCCAGGAAGAGGAACGAGCCGGTCGGCCGGTCCGGGTCGGCGATGCCGGCGCGGGTGCGGCGCACGGCGTCGGCGACGGCCCGTACGGCCTCGGTCTGCCCGATCAGGCGGCGGCCCAGCTCGTCCTCCATCCGCAGGAGCTTCTGGGTCTCCCCCTCCAGGAGGCGGCCGGCCGGGATGCCGGTCCAGGCGCCGACCACGTCCGCGATGTCGTCCGGGCCGACCTCGTCCTTGACCATGGCGTCCTTGGCGGGCCCGGCCTGCGCCTCCTCCTCGGTGGCCTCGGCGAGCTCGCGCTCCAGCGCGGGGATCTCCCCGTAGAGCAGCTTGGAGGCGGAGTCGAAGTCCCCGTCGCGCTGGGCGCGCTCGGCCTGGCCGCGCAGGTCGTCCAGGCGCTCCTTGAGCTCGCCGACGCGGTTGAGGGACTGCTTCTCCTTCTCCCAGCGGGCGGTGAGGCCGCGCAGCTCCTCCTCCTTGTCGGCGAGGTCCTTGCGCAGCTTCTCCAGGCGCTCGATCGAGGCCGGGTCGGACTCGTTCTTCAGCGCCAGCTCCTCCATGCGCAGGCGGTCGACGGAGCGCTGGAGCTCGTCGATCTCCAGCGGTGAGGAGTCGATCTCCATGCGCAGCCGGGAGGCGGCCTCGTCGACGAGGTCGATGGCCTTGTCGGGCAGGAAGCGGGAGGTGATGTACCGGTCGGAGAGGGTGGCGGCGGCGACGAGGGCGCTGTCGTTGATGACGACCTTGTGGTGGGCCTCGTAGCGGCCCTTGAGACCGCGCAGGATCGCGATGGTGTCCTCGACGGTGGGTTCCGCGACCAGCACCTGCTGGAAGCGCCGCTCCAGCGCCGGGTCCTTCTCGATGCGCTCGCGGTACTCGTCGAGGGTGGTGGCGCCGACCATCCGCAGCTCGCCGCGGGCCAGCATGGGCTTGAGCATGTTGCCCGCGTCCATGGCGGAGTCCCCGCCGGCGCCGGCGCCGACGACGGTGTGGAGCTCGTCGATGAAGGTGATGATCTGGCCCTCGCTCGACTTGATCTCGGCGAGGACGGTCTTGAGGCGCTCCTCGAACTCGCCGCGGTACTTCGCGCCGGCGACCATGGCACCGAGGTCGAGGGAGACGAGCCGCTTGTTCTTGAGGGACTCGGGGACGTCGCCCTTGACGATGCGCTGGGCGAGGCCCTCGACGACGGCGGTCTTGCCGACGCCGGGCTCGCCGATGAGCACCGGGTTGTTCTTGGTGCGGCGGGAGAGGACCTGGACGACGCGCCGGATCTCGTGGTCGCGGCCGATGACGGGGTCGAGCTTGCCCTCGCGGGCGGCTGCCGTGAAGTCGGTGCCGAACTTCTCCAGGGCCTTGTACTGGCCCTCGGGGTCGGGGGTGGTCACCCGCCGTCCTCCTCGTGCGTTCTCGAAGGCGGCCAGCAGCTTCTTCGCGGTCGCGCCCTGGGCGGAAAGGACCTCACCGGCCGCGCCGCCCTTGGCGGCGACGGCGATGAGGAGGTGTTCGGTGGAGAGGTAGTCGTCGCCGAGCGCCTTGGCCTCGGAGTCGGCCCCGGCGAGCACGGCGAGCAGGTCCCGGCTGGGCTGCGGGGGCGCGACCGTGGAGCCGGTGACGCTGGGCAGGGCGGCGAGCAGCCGCTCCGCGCCGGAGCGGACGGCGGCCTGGTCCGCCTCGGTCGCGGCGAGCAGGTCGGTGATGTTCTCGTTGTCCTCGCCGGCGAGCAGGGCCAGCAGCAGGTGTGCGGGGGTCAGGTCGGCGTGGCCGTCCTTGACTGCCCTGCTGGTGGCCGCGTTCAGCGCGTCACGGCTCTTGTTGGTCAGCTCGGCGTCCACTCTCGGTTTCTCCTCTCCGGCGGGGCTACGACTCTCCGGTGCAGAACTCTGACTCGTTCAGCGTCTGCAAAGTTGAGTCTATTCCACTCAAGGCCGGATCCGGGCCGGACATATGCTTCGGACCATGCCTGATTCCAAGCCGGTCCACGACGTACTCGACCCGACGCCCGCCTACCTCGCCTTCTGGCGGGAGCGGCACATCTGCACCCTGACCACCCCGCGGCCCGACGGCACCCCGCACGTGGTTCCGGTGGGGGTGACGTACGACCCGGAGGCCGGGCTGGCGCGGGTGATCAGCAACAAGCACAGCAAGAAGGTGCGCAACGTGCTGGCGGCGCCGGACGGCGCGGCGCGGGTGGCGGTGTGCCAGATGGAGGGCCGGCGCTGGGCGACGCTGGAGGGCCGGGCGGTGGTCCGCACGGACGAGGCCTCGGTCGCGGATGCGGTGGAGCGCTACGCCGAGCGGTACGGGCGCACGCCCTCGCCGAACCCGGACCGGGTGGTCCTGGAGATCACCCTGGACCGCGCCATGGGGCGCGCCTGAGGAAAACGGCCGGATTCGAGCGGTCCTCCAGGAGTTCTCAGCGGATCCTCAGCCGGATGTCCGGTTCGGGCACTGGACGCGGACAGCACAACGGCGCCATCGTGGTCAGGTCCACGATGGCGCCGTTGTGTGGGGGAAGCACCTGGAGCGATCTGCAACGACGGGGGAATCGCCTCAGGCACTGCGGGGGGTGGCGGTGGTGATATCGGGTTCGAAGAGCTGGTGATCACGCTGATCGAGGTTGACGAAGACCATGCCGTACCGCACTTCGCAGCGGACGGGCTGCGGTGCGCCCCGGGGGCGGCGCAGGCAGCGGTAGGCACGGACGTCCTCGTCCTCCTCGCGCACGATGACGATCGGCTGGCCGAACAGGGTGACCATCAGCGAGTCGCCGGCGTAGGGGATCGCCGTGGCGAGATCGATGAACTGCCAGCCAGAGCGGTACGCCGAGGCCATCTCGCGCCGGAAGTCGCGGTCGTCGGGGGTCATCAGGCGGCCGTCGCAGGAGTGCTGTTCCAGCCCAGGTCGGCACCGAGGTCGTTGGTCCGCGCACCGGGAGCCACGTTCCAGCCGAGATCGGTCTTGCCCGCCGGCTCGGCGGCCGCACCGGCAACCGCCGGCGCGCCGTCCGCGTCCCCATGAACGGCAACTGCTGCCCCGAAGACCGCAACGGCGGAGAAAACAACGGCAAGCGCCGAGCGAAGCATTCTCTTATACATGGTCGGCTTCGTCCTCACTTGATGGAATCCTCTCCCCCGCACTGTCAGACGATGGCTCATTCAGGCACGTCAGTGCCACAGGGACGATGCATCATGTTCTTACATGTTCAGGACCCTGGGGGGTGGAGATTTGGTACGAAGCGAGACAAACCCGACACATCACCACCCCGTCACCGAGATGTGCGCCGAGGGAGCGCGCGTCTACGCGACCGCCCTGAGCACCGGGCGCATCGCCCGCGGAGAGGTCAAGAACGCCCCCTGCCTGCTCGAATTCGCCCTCCTGCGACCCGACCCGGACGACGCGAACCAGCTGCGCGCGGTTCCCCCCTCCGTCGCGCTCGCCCAGCGGCTCCACCCGCTCGAACGGGAGATCCAGGACCGCCGGCGCACGGCCGTGGAACTGACCGACGCGTTCGAGCCGTTCCTCACCATCAGCGCCCAGAGCCCCGCCAACACCCACGCCATCACGGTGCTGGAGGGATTCGACCAGATCAACGCCGCCCTCGACCTGGCCACCGCCGAGTGCCACACCGAGGCCCTGACCGTCCAGCCCGGCGGCGCGCGGCCGTCGTTCATCCTCACCGAGGCACTGGAGCGGGCCAAGCCGCTGATCGACCGCGGCGTGAGCATCCGCACGCTCTACCAGCACACGGTGCGCCACAGCCAGGGCACGCTCGCCTACGTGGACCGGATATCCACGGGCAAGGTGGAGATCCGCACGCTGGAGGAGCTCATAGAGCGTCTCATGATCTTCGACCGCACGGTGGCGTTCATCCCCGCGAGCGATGACCGAAAAGTGGCCCTGGAGTTGCGGCACCCGGGGCTGATCGACTACCTGATCCGGGTCTTCGAACAGCTGTGGCGCAGGGCCGTGCCGCTGACCGACGAGGTCACCTACACGCACAGCCCCGACGGCATCTCGGGCGTCCAGCGCTCGATCGCCCAGCTCCTCATCGAAGGGCACGTCGACGAGGCGATCGCCCGCCGCCTGGGGATGAACGTCCGCACCTGCCGCGCCCACATCGCGAAGCTGGCCACCGCCCTCGGCAGCGGCAGCCGGGCCCAGCTGGGCTACCTCATCGCCCAGTCCGGCATCCTGCACAGCGAGGGCGACGCGGAGGGCGGCCCGGGCTTCCAGGGGCCCGCTGAGGGCCTCACGGCGCCCCGCTGAGGAACGGGCCGGGGGAATATGCCGAAGGCCCCGTCCCGCCCCCTGGAGGGGCCGGACGGGGCCTTCCTGCGCACTGCGGGCCCGCGGGTCAGTCCATCGGGCGCTTGGGGCGCCAGACGACCAGGGCGCTGCCCGGCTGCGGCGGCTGGTACGGGACCAGGTCGCGCCGGTACGAGGCGTGCACCGCGGCCTCGCGGGCCTGGAGGGCGGCGGCCGCGCCGTCCACCGCCGAGGAGAGCTCGGCGACGCGCTGCTGGAGCGCGGCCACCTGGTTCTCCAGTTCGATGATCCTCTTGATGCCCGCCAGGTTGATGCCCTCGTCCTGGGACAGCTGCTGCACCGTGCGGAGCAGCTCGATGTCCCGGGCCGAGTAGCGCCGGCCGCGCCCGGCCGTGCGGTCCGGGGAGACCAGGCCGAGGCGGTCGTACTGGCGGAGGGTCTGCGGATGCAGTCCCGAGAGCTGGGCGGCCACCGAGATCACGTAGACGGGGGTCTCGTCGGTCAGCTGGTACGCCCCGTCACCGAAGCGGGACTGTCGTCGGCGGCCTTCCATGTCAAGCTCCCTTCGCGGACTCGAACAGCAGGGCGCGCGGATCGTCGGACCCGGTGGCGTCCCGGTACATCTCCAGGGCCTCGCGTGCCTTGTCGGACAGTTCGGCCGGTACCGCGACCTCCACCGTGACGAGCAGGTCGCCGCGGGTGCCGTCCTTGCGGACCGCGCCCTTGCCGCGGGCCCGCATCGTTCGGCCCGTGGGGGTGCCCGGGGGAAGCTTCAGGGTCACCGGGGGGCCGCCCAGGGTGGGGACCTTGATGTCGGCGCCCAGGGCCGCCTCGGCGATGGTGACGGGCACGGTCACCGTGAGGTTGTCGCCCTTGCGGCCGAACACCGGGTGGGTGCCGACGTGCACGACGACGTAGAGGTCGCCCGCCGGGCCGCCGCGCTCGCCCGGGGCGCCCTTGCCGCGCAGCCGGATCCGCTGGCCGTCGGAGACGCCCGCCGGGATCCGGACCTGCATGGTCCGGGAGGACTTGGCGCGCCCGCTGCCCTTGCAGACCTCGCAGGGGTTCTCCGCGATCAGGCCGCGGCCCTTGCAGTCCGCGCAGGGGTCGGTCAGCGAGAAGCCGCCGCCGCTGCCCCGGGAGACCTGTCCGGTGCCGACGCAGGTCGGGCACACCCGGGGCGTGCCGTTCTTGTCGCCGGTGCCCGAGCAGGCCTTGCAGGGGGCCTGCGAGGACATCCGCAGCGGGACGGTCGCCCCGTCCACGGCCTCCGTGAAGGAGAGCGTGACCTCGGACTCGATGTCCTGGCCGCGGCGCGGCTGGGTGCGGGTGCCCGCACCGGCGCCGGCGCCGCGGTTGAACAGGCCGCCGAAGACGTCGCCCAGGCCGCCGCCGAAGCCGCCCTGGCCGGCGCCCTGGGTACCTCCGAAGAGGTCGCCCAGGTCGAAGTTGAACGAGCCGCCCCCGCCCGGACCGGGGCGGAAGCCCCCGTTGCCGAACAGGGCGCGGGCCTCGTCGTACTCCTTGCGCTTCTTGGCGTCTCCGAGGACGTCGTTCGCCTCGGAGATCTCCTTGAAGCGCTCCTCGGCCGAGGCGTCGCCCTTGTTGGCGTCCGGGTGGAACTCGCGGGCGAGCTTCCGGTACGCCTTCTTGATCTCGGCCTCGGTGGCGTCCTTCGGGACACCGAGGACCTTGTAGTAGTCCTTCTCGACGAAGTCCTTCGTGCTCATCCCCGGTGACCCTCCTCTCGGCTTCCTACATGGTGTGCGTCAGCCCTTGTCGGGGGCATCCGTGTCCTTGTCGGACGGCGTGTCGCCGTCGGCGGACTCGGACTTCGCGGCGGGTGCCGCGCCCGGCTGGGGCTCGGCCACCGCGACCCGCGCGGGGCGGATCGTGCGCTCGCCGATCCGGTACCCCGGCTGCAGGATCGCCACGCAGGTCGTCTCGGTGACGTCCGGCGCGTACGAGTGCATCAGGGCCTCGTGGATCGTCGGGTCGAAGGGCTCGCCCTCCTTGCCGAACTGCTGCAGCCCCATCTTGGCCGCGGCCGTCTCCAGCGACTCGGCCACCGACTTGAAGCCGCCGACCACCTCGCCGTGCTCCCGGGCCCGGCCGATGTCGTCCAGGGTCGGCAGGAGCTCCGACAGCAGGTTCGCGACCGCGATCTCCTTGACGGCGACCCGGTCCCGCTCCACGCGGCGGCGGTAGTTCTGGTACTCCGCCTGGAGCCGCTGGAGGTCCGCGGTGCGCTCGCCGAGCGCGGTACGGGCCTGGTCCAGCTGCGCCAGGAGAGCAACGTCCTGAGCGTCCCCGGCGGGGGCCGCCTTCTCCTCCTCGGAGGAGTCGGCGGCCTTCGCCCCGGCGTCGTCAGCGGCCGAGCCGGTGGGGACTTCGGGCTTCTCGTCGAAGCCCGGGGTCTCCTCCGACATCAGGCCTGGCCGCCCTTCGGCTTGTCCTCGTCGACGATCTCGGCGTCGACGACGTCGTCGTCGGCCTTGGCCTGGCCCGCGTCACCGGCGCCGCCGGCGGCCTGGGCGGCCTGCGCGTCGGCGTAGATGGCCTGGCCCAGCTTCTGGCTGACCGCGGCGAGCTTCTCCGTGGCGGTGCGGATCTCGGCGGTGTCCTCGCCCTTGAGCTTGTCCTTCAGCTCGGTGACGGCCGTCTCGACCTCGGTCTTGACCTCGGCCGGGACCTTCTCCGCGTTGTCCGCGAGGAACTTCTCCGTCTGGTAGACGAGCTGCTCGCCCTGGTTGCGCGACTCGGCGGCCTCGCGGCGGCGGTGGTCCTCCTCCGCGTACTGCTCGGCCTCCTGGCGCATGCGGTCGACCTCGTCCTTGCCGAGCGAGGAGCCGCCGGTGACGGTCATCTTCTGCTCCTTGCCCGTGCCGAGGTCCTTCGCGGTCACGTGCATGATGCCGTTGGCGTCGATGTCGAAGGAGACCTCGATCTGCGGGACGCCGCGCGGGGCCGGCGGCAGGCCCGTCAGCTCGAACATGCCGAGCTTCTTGTTGTACGCCGCGATCTCGCGCTCGCCCTGGTAGACCTGGATCTGCACGGACGGCTGGTTGTCCTCGGCCGTCGTGAAGATCTCCGACCGCTTGGTCGGGATGGTCGTGTTGCGCTCGATGAGCTTGGTCATGATGCCGCCCTTGGTCTCGATGCCCAGGGACAGCGGGGTCACGTCGAGGAGCAGGACGTCCTTGACCTCACCCTTGAGCACACCGGCCTGGAGGGTGGCGCCGATGGCGACGACCTCGTCCGGGTTGACGCCCTTGTTGGCGTCCTGACCGCCGGTGAGCTCCTTGACGAGCTCGGCGACGGCCGGCATGCGGGTGGAGCCGCCGACCAGGACCACGTGGTCGATCTCGGACAGGTTGATGCCCGCGTCCTTGATGACGTTGTGGAACGGGGTCTTGCAGCGGTCGAGCAGGTCCGCGGTCAGCTGCTGGAACTGCGAGCGCGTGAGCTTCTCGTCCAGGTGCAGCGGGCCCTCGGCGGAGGCCGTGATGTACGGCAGGTTGATCGTGGTCTCCGTGGAGGAGGACAGCTCGATCTTCGCCTTCTCGGCGGCCTCGCGCAGGCGCTGGAGCGCCATCTTGTCCTTGGACAGGTCGACGCCGTGGCCGTTGGCGAACTGCTTCACCAGGTAGTCGACGACGCGCTGGTCCCAGTCGTCGCCACCGAGGTGGTTGTCACCGTTGGTGGCCTTGACCTCGACGACACCGTCACCGATCTCCAGGAGGGACACGTCGAAGGTGCCGCCGCCGAGGTCGAAGACGAGGATGGTCTGGTCGTCCTTGTCGAGGCCGTAGGCCAGGGCGGCGGCCGTCGGCTCGTTGACGATGCGCAGGACGTTGAGGCCCGCGATCTCGCCGGCCTCCTTCGTCGCCTGGCGCTCGGAGTCGTTGAAGTAGGCCGGGACGGTGATGACCGCGTCCGTGACCTTCTCGCCCAGGTACGCCTCGGCGTCGCGCTTCAGCTTCTGCAGGATGAAGGCGCTCATCTGCTGCGGGTTGAAGTCCTTGCCATCCAGGTTGATCTTCCAGTCAGTGCCCATGTGGCGCTTGACGGAGCGGATGGTCCGGTCCACGTTCGTGACCGCCTGGCGCTTGGCCACCTCGCCGACGAGGACCTCGCCGTTCTTGGCGAAGGCGACGACGGACGGCGTGGTCCTGGCACCCTCGGCGTTGGTGATGACGGTGGGCTCGCCGCCTTCGAGAACGCTGACGACGGAGTTAGTGGTGCCCAGGTCGATGCCGACCGCACGTGCCATTTCGATTCCTCCAGCTGACTTGAGTGGAACAGACTCAAGGATGCACGGCGGCAGCGCCCGCGTCAACAGAGCTGAGCCGAGGGGGCTCAACCTTTACGCTGCCCCTACGCTCAGGGGAAGCCCGGCGGGCCGGAAGATCCGGCCCACCCGGCGCTCGAGGCGCGGGGTCCGGGGCGGGGCCCCTGCGGCGGCGCCGCAGCCGAACGGGTTCCCGGAACGGGGTGCGGCCGCGCGGCGCGCCGGGGGCCGGGCCGGGGTCCGGCAGCGTGCCTGGCATGCCACTGACGCCGCCCCTGCCCGCCCGGCTCACCCGGCTCACCCGGCCCGCCCGGCCACGGCCGCCCCGGCCGCGGCCACGGGTCCGGTGGCCGGCCCGACCCCCCGCCAAGCGGGTCTGCGACCTGATCGGCGCGGTGGCCCTGCTGGCGGCCTGCGCCGGCCCGGTGCTGCTGGCGGCCGCCGCGCTGTACGGGTCCCGGCGCGCGGGCGTCCTCGTCCGGGAGCCCGCCCTCGGCCTGGCCGGACGACCCTTCCGGACTTGGCGGCTGCGCACCGAGGGCGCGGGGCGGCCGGGGGCGTGGGTGCGGCGGTGCGCCCTGGAGAGACTCCCGCAGCTGCTGAACGTCCTGCGCGGCGAGATGTCGCTGGTCGGGCCGCGCCCCGGGGCGGGTGCCGAGCACCCCGAACGCCTGCTCGTACGCCCCGGAATGACCGGATTGTGGCAGGTCAGCGCACGTTCCGACCTCCCCTGGGAGGAGATGGCCCTGCTGGACCGGCACTATGTGGAGAGCCATTGGCTGGGGATGGACCTCGCGATCCTCGCGAAGACCCCTCGGGCCGCCTTCCGACAGAGGCGGACCTGAGCGACACAGATCACCGCTCACTCACCTACAGTGCGGCGCGGGAAATGGGTAACCTCAAGCCTTGACTCAATAAGTTACCGCTTAGTAAGTCCCGCCCGAGGAGCCCTCCCATGCAACTCGCCGCGATCATCGTGTCGCTGGTCCTGACCGTGGTCGGCGTCGCGCTGCTCGCCCGAGCCGTGGCGCAGATCTACCGGTTCGTGAAACTCGGCCAACCCGTACCCGCGGGCAGTCGCACGGACCGCCCGAAGGAACGAACGATCACCCTGGTCAGGGAGTTCCTCGGCCACTCCCGGATGAACCGCTGGGGCATCGTCGGCTTCGCGCACTGGTTCGTCGCGATCGGCTTCCTGACGCTGCCGCCGACCCTGGTGCAGGCCTTCGGCCAGCTCTTCCAGGCCGACTGGCTGCTGCCGATCGTCGGCGACTGGCTGCCCTTCGAGCTCTACACCGAGTTCATCGGCGTGATGACGGTCGTCGGCATCGCCGTGCTGATGGTGATCCGCCTGCTCAACCTTCCCTCGCGCGCCGGTAGGAAGTCGCGCTTCGCGGGCTCGAAGGCCTGGCAGGCGTACTTCGTCGAGTGGGTCATCCTCACCATCGGCGTCGCCATCCTGTGCCTGCGCGGCCTCGAGGGCGCGATCCACGGCGTGGACACCTACGAGCCGGCGTACTTCGCCTCGTACCCGCTGGTCATGGCCTTCCAGGAGCTCTCCCCCAGCGGCATCCAGAACGCGATCTACTTCACCGCGATGGTGAAGATCAGCGTCTCGTTCATCTGGATGATCACGGTCTCGCTCAACACCAACATGGGTGTCGCCTGGCACCGCTTCCTCGGCTTCCCGAACATCTGGTTCAAGCGGAACGCCGACGGCGCGACGGCGCTCGGCGCCCTCCAGCCGATGACGAGCGGCGGCAAGGAGATCGACTTCGAGGACCCGGGCGAGGACGACGTCTTCGGCGTCTCCCAGGTCGAGCAGTTCTCCTGGAAGGGCATCCTCGACTTCTCCACCTGCACCGAGTGCGGCCGCTGCCAGTCGCAGTGCCCCGCCTGGAACACCGGCAAGCCGCTGTCCCCCAAGCTCCTCATCATGTCGCTGCGCGACCACGCGCACGCCAAGGCGCCGTACCTGCTCGCGGGCGGCGGCAAGACGATGGAGGGCGAGGAGAAGGCCTCGGCCGAGCAGCTCGCCGGCGTCCCCGCCACGGCCCTCGCGGAGGCGGAGCGCCCGCTCATCGGCACCGCCGAGGAGAACGGCGTCATCGACCCGGACGTGCTGTGGTCCTGCACCACCTGCGGTGCGTGCGTGGAGCAGTGCCCGGTCGACATCGAGCACATCGACCACATCGTCGACATGCGCCGCTACCAGGTGATGATCGAGAGCGCGTTCCCGTCCGAGGCGGGCACGATGCTCAAGAACCTGGAGAAGAAGGGCAACCCCTGGGGCCTGGCCAAGAAGCAGCGCGTGGAGTGGACGAAGGAGGTCGACTTCGAGGTCCCGATCATCGGGAAGGACGCGGAGGACCTCTCGGAGTTCGACTACCTGTACTGGGTCGGCTGCGCCGGCGCGCTGGAGGACCGGGCGAAGAAGACCACGAAGGCCTTCGCCGAGCTGCTGAACATCGCGGGCGTCAAGTTCGCGATCATGGGCGGCGAGGAGAAGTGCACCGGTGACTCGCCGCGCCGCCTGGGCAACGAGCCGCTGTTCCAGCAGCTGGGCCAGGAGAACGTCGCGATGCTGAACATGGCGTTCGGCGAGGACGACGAGGACCCGTCGACGAAGAAGCCGAAGTCGGCGAAGCGGATCGTCTCGACCTGCCCGCACTGCTTCAACACCATCGCGAACGAGTACCCGCAGCTGGGCGGCGAGTACGAGGTCATCCACCACACGCAGCTGCTCCAGCACCTGATCGACGAGGGCCGGCTGACGCCGGTGACGCCGGTCGAGGGTCTGATCACGTACCACGACCCCTGCTACCTGGGCCGCCACAACAAGGTCTACACGCCGCCGCGCGAGATCATGTCCGCGGTGCCGGGGCTGCGCCAGCAGGAGATGCACCGCCACAAGGAGCGGGGCTTCTGCTGTGGCGCCGGTGGCGCGCGGATGTGGATGGAAGAGCGCATCGGCAAGCGCATCAACAACGAGCGCGTGGACGAGGCCCTGTCCCTCAACCCGGACATCGTCTCGACGGCCTGCCCGTTCTGCCTGGTCATGCTGACGGACTCGGTCAACGGCAAGAAGAACGACGGCCAGGCGAAGGAATCCGTCCAGGTCGTGGACGTGGCGCAGCTCCTGCTGGAGTCGGTGAAGGCCCCGGAGCCGACGGAGGAGGAACTGGCCCAGGCCGCCGCCGAAGCCGAAGCCGCTGCCGCTGCCGCTGCCGAGGCCGAAGCGAAGGCCAAGGCCGAAGCGGAAGCCAAGGCGAAGGCCGAAGCCGAAGCCGACGCCAAGGCCAAGGCCAAGGCCGAAGCCGACGCCAAGGCCGAAGCCGACGCCAAGGCCGAAGCCGACGCCAAGGCGAAGGCCGAAGCCGACGCCAAGGCCGAGGAGGCCGACGCGGCCGAGTCCGAGTCGAAGGCCGAAGCGGACGTGGAGACCGCTCCCGCAGCGGAGGAGAAGGCGGAGGCCGAAACCGAAACCGAGCCGACGGCGGAGGCTGCTCCGGAAGCCAAGGCGGACGCGAAGGCGGAGGCCGAGGTCGAGCCTGAGGCGAAGGCGGACGCGAAGCCCGACGCCGAGGCCGAGCCCGAGGCGAAGGCGGACGCGAAGCCCGACGCCGAGGCCGAGCCCGAGGCGAAGGCGGACGCGAAGCCCGACGCCGAGGCCGAGCCCGAGGCGAAGGCG